>NZ_JBFBBK010000027.1:0-134597 GCF_040682635.1 Streptomyces sp. NPDC051133 | reverse complement strand
GTAGTCGCGGTAGGCCATCTCCGGGTCGATGTCGAGCGGGTCCGTGCCCGCGAGGCCCGCGGTCTCCTCGCGGACCAGGTCGAGCAGGGCCGCCGTCACTGCGGGTCCGCGCCCACCGCCACCGGGCGGGACGGGTCCGAGGACCACTCCGACCAGGAACCGACGTACAGCGCCGCCGGGACGCCCGCCACGGCCAGCGCGAGCACCTCATGGGCGCCGGAGACGCCCGAACCGCAGTAGACGCCCACCTCGGTGTCCCCGGAGACGCCCAGCGCCTTGAAGCGGTCCCTCAGCTCCGCCGCGGGCAGGAGACGGCCGTCGGGACCCACATTCTCCGTCGTCGGCGCGGACACCGCGCCCGGGATGTGCCCGCCGACCCGGTCGATCGGCTCCACCTCGCCCCGGTACCGTTCCCCCGCGCGGGCGTCCAGCAGCACACCCGTACGGGCCAGCGCCGCCGCCGCGTCCGCGTCCAGCAGCCCGGCGCCCGGAGCCGGCGCGAAGTCGCCCTCGGCCGGGGCGGGTACCTCGGTGGACAACTCGCCCTCCCAGGACGGCAACCCGCCGTCCAGAACCCGCACGTCCGGGTGACCCGTCCAGCGCAGCAGCCACCACGCGCGCGCGGCCGCCCAGCCCTGTCCCCCGTCGTACACGACGACCGGCCGGCCGGCCGACACGCCCGCACGGCGCATCGCGGCACCGAACTCCGCGAGGTCCGGCAGCGGATGCCGGCCGTGCTCCCCGGGCGCGGAGGCCAGTTCCCGGTCCAGGTCCACGAAGGCCGCGCCGGGGAGGTGACCGGCCGCGTACTCGGCCCCTCCGTCGAAGGCCGGCGCGCCCGCCGCCTTGGCCACGCTGAGCTGCCAGCGCACGTCCAGCAGCGTCGGCGGACGCTCCCCGGCCAGGTCCCGTGCGAGTTCGGTTGCGGTGATGATGGCTGTCATGGCGTCCATCCTTACGCCAGGGGTGGCCGCGGCGTCCAGGTCCGGCTACTCTGCTCGGCCGGACAGCCTCGATCACGCGTCGTAGGGGATCGAGCACATGCTGTACAACCGACGAACACCCGTCGGACATCGCCAGGAAGCGGCGAAAGACGGCAGAACGGGCATCCTTCCCGATACGGTGCCGTGCCGCGGCGCGACCTGGCACGCGGCACCGCGAAGATGCGGGCACCGGCACGGGCGTGCACGCCGGCGGCGTGGACACCCCTTCCGGGGAGCGGAAGCGACACGGCCACCGTGAGGGGCCGGGGAGAGAGTGATCGATGACCGAGGCACGGGAGTCGGCCGGTCCGCACGCGCGGCGCGTGCCCGGCACGCCCTGCTGGGTGAGCCTGATGGCGCACGGGCTGGCCGCCACCGAGGAGTTCTACGGTGAGCTGTTCGGCTGGGAGTTCCGGCCGGGCCCGCAGCAGCTCGGCCCGTACGTGCGGGCGCTGCTCGACGGGCACGAGGTGGCGGGCATGGGCCAGCTGCCGCCGGACCACCGGCTGCCGATCGCCTGGACCCCGTACCTCGCCGCGGCCGACGTGGACCACACGGCCGACACCGTCCGGGAGTGCGGCGGTACGGTCGCGGTCGGCCCGCTGGACGCCGCCGAGGCGGGGCGGATGGCCATCGCCGCCGACCCCTCGGGGGCGGTCTTCGGCATCTGGCAGGGCGCCGCGCACCTCGGCACGACGCTCACCGGGGTGCCCGGGACGCCCGCCTGGAACGAGCTGATCACGTTCGAGACCGAGAGCGTCGCCAAGTTCTACGAGACCGTGTTCGGTTACGAGAAGGAGCCGGTGGTGTCCGCCGACTTCGACTACGTCACCCTGCACCTGGAGGGCCGGCCGGTGGCGGGCCTGCACGGCGTGGGCCACGCGCTGCGCGACCGGGGCCCGCACTGGCAGACGTACTTCGAGGTCACCTCCGTCGAGGCGGCGCTGCGCCAGGTCGCGGACCTCGGCGGCCGCGTCCTCAGGCAGACCCACGACAGCCCGCACGGCCGGGTCGCGACGGTCGCGGACCCGGAGGGCGCGATGTTCTCGGTGATCGAGAACCCGCACTGAGCGGCCGTGCGGCACCACGCCGAGGCCTCAGCAGGGCGTGGTCAGGGCGCGGACACCGGCAAGACGGGCTCGGGTCAGGCGCCGGTGCGACGCCCGCAGCTGGGGACACCGGTGAGACGCCCGTCGGCGGGATCACCGGCAGGACGCACTGGAGTCAGACACCGGTACCCGGGCCGGAGCCTCGGCAGGGCGTGGTCAGGGCGCGGACACCGGCAAGACGGGCTCGGGTCAGGCGCCGGTGCGACGCCCTCGGCTGGGGACACCGGCGAGACGCCCGTCGGCGGGATCACCGGCAGGACGCACCGGAGTCAGACACCGGTACCCGGGCCGGGGCCTCGGCCGAGCGTGGGCAGGGGATCACCGGCAGGACGCACTCGGGTCGGACACCCGAGGGAGGCGTACCCGAGCCAGGCCTCGGCGGAGCGTCGGTGGGCCGTGCTCGGGCCAGGGACGTCGGTGCGGTGCACGGGGCGGAGTACCGGGGGGGGGACGCGCTCGGGCCGCCTGCACCGGCAGGGCGTGCTCAGGCCGGGGACACCGGCAGGACGTCCGGGGACAGGGCCGCCGCGCGGGCCGGCGCGGCCGTCATCCGGCGGCGGTGGTGGCGACGGCACAGCACCTCGTAGCCGACCTCGCCCGCGACCTGGTTGACGTCCCCCACGACCACCTGGGCGCCCTCGACCACCATCTCGCCGCCGATCGTGCGGGCGTTGTGCGTGGCGCGGGCGCCGCACCAGCACAGCGCCTCGACCTGGAGCACCTCGATGCGGTCGGCGAGCTCCACCAGGCGCTGTGAGCCGGGAAAGAGCTTGGAGCGGAAGTCGGTGGTGATACCGAAGGCGTAGACGTCCAGGCCGAGATCGTCTACCACGCGCGCGAGCTGGTCGATCTGCTCGGGCGCGAGGAACTGCGCCTCGTCCGCGATCACGTAGTCCGCGCGCCGCCCCTGCGACAGGTGGTCCACGAGGTAGGCGTACAGGTCCTGGTCGTCCGCCACCTCCACCGCGTCGGTGACCAGGCCGAGCCGGGAGGACAGCTTGCCCTCACCCGCGCGGTCGTTCCGGGTGAAGATCATCCCGACGAGGCCCCGCGCCGAGCGGTTGTGCTCAATCTGCAGAGCCAGCGTGGACTTCCCGCAGTCCATCGTTCCGGAGAAGAACACCAGCTCGGACATGAGGAGTTGAACACCTTTCGGCACAGGGCGGAGTGGGCGGGGCAGGGAACTTCAGGAGCGTACTTCGAGCAGCGGGACCAACTGCTCGGCGGGGGTCATCGAACCGTGGTTGCCGACCAGTGCCGACTCCTTGGGCTCCCGCTCGGAGGCGATGATCAGGACGTCGTCGTACGCGGCCGCGATGACGTCCCCGAGCCGCGCGTACACCCGCTCGTCGATGTGCGGCCCGAACCAGCCGGCCGCGATCGCCTCGTCCCGCGAGGCCACCCAGAACTGTTCGCCGAGCACCTCGCGCCAGCAGGTCAGGACGTCGTTCTCGGCGCCCGGGACCGCGTACACGTGCCGGGCCCGGCCCTCGCCGCCCAGCAGGGCGACCCCGGCGCGCAGCTCCCAGTCCTCGTCGAAGTCGATGCGGTGCTGCTCGTCGAAGGGGACGTCGACCATGCCGTGGTCGGCGGTGACGTAGAGGGCGCTGCGCGGCGGCAGTTGCTCGGCGAGGCGCTGGGCGAGCCGGTCGACCTTCATCAGCTGGCCGCGCCAGGTGTCGGAGGCGACGCCGTACCGGTGCCCGGCACCGTCCAGCTCGGCGTAGTACGTGTACACCAGGGAGCGGTCCCCGGCGGCCAGTTGCTCGGCCGCGAGGTCCATGCGCTCCTCGCCGGTGAGCCGGCCGTGGAAGCTGCCGCCGCTGAGCGCGACCTTGGTGAGCGGGGTCTGCGCGAAGGTGGGCGAGGACACCTGGGCGGCGTGCACCCCGGCGTCGTGGGCCAGCTGGAAGACGGTCGGGTAGGGCTGCCAGGGGCGCGGCTCGGTGTACGGCTGCCAGCGGAGCTGGTTCATCAGCGCGCCGGTGGCCGGATTCCGCACGGCGTACCCGGGCAGGCCGTGCGCGCCCGGCGGCAGGCCGGTGCCGACGGAGGCGAGGGAGGTGGCGGTGGTCGCCGGGTAGCCGGCGGTGAGCGGGCGGCCGGTGCCACCGCGCGAGGTGCCGAGCAGCGAGGCCAGGAAGGGGGCCTCGTCGGGGTGGGCCCGCAGCTGCTCCCAGCCCAGTCCGTCGATCAGGAAGACGCAGACCCGGTCGGCCGCGGTCAGTTCCGTGATCGTGGCGGTGAGGCCGGGGACGCCCATCCCGGCGGCCACGGTGGGCAGCAGGTCGGCGAGGGAGCCGGTGCCGTACTCGGGCAGCGGGGCGGTGTCCAGGGCGAGTGGTTCCGGGTGGTCCCAGGCGGAGAGCTGGGACATCAGCGTGTGAGGTCCGCGGTCGCCTCCGAGATGGCCTGCGCGAAGGCGAGCGTCTGCCGCACCGTCTCCGGGCCGTCCCCGGCCTCGCTGACGCGCAGGCTGAGGTCGTCCGCCGTGGAGTTGCCCGTGTAGCCGTGGTCGGCGTCGCAGTTGGGGTCGCCGCAGGCGGCGGGCTCCAGGTCGATGCGGCTGACCGCGCCCCAGCCGATGGTCAGCACGACCTCGCGGGGCAGCGTGCCCGGCTTGTACTGCTCCGGGTTGGCGACCACGCGGCTCACCACGACCGAGGAGATACGGCCGAGCTTCACGGACTCGGTGGAGGTGGTGGCGTACGGCGTCGGAGAGGTGCTGTCGGCGGCCTGCTCGTCGGTGTGGCTGACGATGAAGCGGTTGCCGGTGAGCACCAGCACGGTCACGTGCCGGCGGACCTCGTTCTGGTCGAACGTCGTCTCCTGGTGGACCAGGTACGACCGGATGGGCTCGCCGCCCACAGCGGCCTCCACCGCCTCGGCCACGAGGGCCGGGTAGTAGCCGCTGCGCTCGATCGCCGCGCGCAGCCCCTGGGTCGTCGTACTGGTCTTGGCCATGGCGTCCATCTTAATCCGTGGGCAAGGGCGCTCCGGGCCAGTCACGGGGACGGGGGCAGCCTGTGCCCGCGCGAGGGAGCCTGGGGACGAACCCCGGCCGGATCTCCAGATCCTCCGCGGCGATCAGGCAGGAGACGGGCTCCGGGCCGCCGCCGTCCGCTTCGAACGCGACCACGACGGGTGGCGTTTCGCCCAGGGCGCGCCGCAGCCGTGCCGTCTCCTCGGCGGTGGGCTCGCGGAAGGAAGGGTCCTGGAAGGCGGCGGGGCACGAGACGTAGCCCGTGCCGGTGAAGAGGATCTCCAGGCCGTGGTGACAGGTGAGGTCGTACCCCGCGGCCAGCCGTAGCCGCCCGGCGTCCCAGACGATCACTTCCCAGTCCCACCAGTTGCCCTCGGGCACCCGGCGTCCCGCGATCCGCATGCCCTCCCCTCCCCCGCTCAGTAGGCCGGCATCGTGCGCGGGCCCAGGTCGTCCCGGGCCGGCGGGGGCGCGAGCCGGACCGTGGCACCGAGGACGCTCGCGCCGTGCGGGGCGACGACGACCGGCTCCAGGGTGACCGCGACGACCTCCGGGTGGTCGTCGACCAGCCGGGACACACGCAGCAGCAGCTCCTCCAGCGCGGGCGTGTCCACGGGCGTGGAGCCGCGCCAGCCGAACAGCAGCGGTGCCGTGCGGATCGACCGCACCAGCGAGGTCGCCTCCCGGTCGGTGACCGGGATCAGCCGGTGCGCCGTGTCCTCGAGCAGCTGCGAGGCGGCCCCGGCCAGCCCGAAGGACAGCACGGCGCCGGCCGCCGGATCGATCACGGCCCGTACGACCGTGTCGACGCCGCGCGGTGCCATGCCCTGCACCACCGGCCGCAGTTGCTCGGGCGCGCCGAACAGCTCCGTCAACTCGTCGTAGGTGCGGCGCAGTTGCTCCTCGTCGGCGACGTCGAGGCGCACCCCGCCGAGGTCGGCGCGGTGCCTGAGGTGCGGGGCCGTGGCCTTCAGGGCGACCGGGTAGCCGAGGGCGCGGGCGGCCTCCGCGGCGGCGTCCGGGGTGGGTGCGGGGAGCGCGCGGCGGACGGGGACGCCGTACTTGCCGAGCAGCTCGCAGGTCTCCGCGTCGGAGATCGTGAGCCCTTCCCCGCGGGCGAGCAGCTCACCGATCAGCCGGGCGGCGCCCTTCTCGTCGATGTCCTCGTACTCGGGCACCTTCCCGGGATCGACCGCCTCCCGCCGCCACTGCCCGTACTTGACGGCTTCGGCGAGCGCCCGCACGGCGCGCTCGGCGGCGGGGTAGGCGGGGATGAGACGGGTGCCGTCCGGAGGGGCCAGGGGTATGCCGTCGGTCCCCTTGGGAGCCTCCGCCCGCGCGGCCGGGCCACTGCCGCCCGCCCGCGGCGCGGCCCGGGGCGGCGGGGCGCCGCCGTCGGTGCCGGGCGCCCTCTCGACGGCCGCGGGTGCCGTGCTCGCCGCGGCCGACAGCGCCTCCGCCAGCCCCCCGAGCTCCACGTGCACCACGAGCACCGGCTTGCCCGGCACCGCGGCCGCCGCCGACCGCAGCGCCTCCGCCAGCTCGGAGTCCCCCGGCGACGCCTCGCCGATCGCGGGGATCGCCGTGACGACGACGGCGTCGTTCGTGTCGTCGGCCAGGGCCTGTCCCAGGGCGCGGTGGAAGTCCCCCGCCGTCGCCCCGGTCGTCAGGTCCACCGGACGCGCCGGCCGCAGCCCCTCCGCGAGACAGCGGTCGTAGGTCAGCACCCCGAGCGACTCCGAGTTCCCCAGGATCGCCACGCGCGGCCCGGCGGGCAGCGGCTGCCGGGCGAGCAGCAGCCCCGCGTCGACCAGCTCGGTGATCGTGTCGACCCGGATGACCCCGGCCTGCCGCAGCAGCGCGGACACGGTCGCGTACGGCAGCCGCGTCGCCCGCACCGCGTGCCCCTGCGGTGCCGTGCCGGTCCCCTGCACCACGACCAGCGGCTTGGCCGCCGCCGTCCGCCGGGCGAGCCGGGTGAACTTGCGGGGGTTGCCGATGGACTCCAGGTACATGAGGGCGACGTCGGTCTCGGGGTCGTCGTACCAGTACTGGAGGACGTCGTTGCCGGAGACGTCGGCGCGGTTGCCCGCGGACACGAAGGTGGACACGCCGGTGACCCCTGTGACCCCTCCCCCGCGCCGGTGCAGCCGGGACAGCAGGGCGATGCCGATGGCGCCGGACTGGGCGAAGATCCCGATGCGGCCGGGCCGGGGCATCTCCGGGGCCAGGGACGCGTTCAGCCGGACGTCGGGGGCGGTGTTGATGACCCCGAAGGCGTTCGGTCCGATGATGCGCATCCCGTACGTGCGCGCGTGCCGGACGAGGGCCCGTTGCCGCTCCCGCCCCTCGGGCCCGCTCTCGGCGTATCCGGCGGAGAGGACGACGAGTCCCTGGACGCCGTGTTCACCGCACTCGGTGACCACCGCGGGCACGTGATCGGCCGGTACGGCGACGACGGCGAGGTCCACGGGACCGTCGACGTTCCGCACCGACCGGTGGGCGGGCACCCCGTCGACGTCCTTCAGGTCCTCGGGGAAGGCCTTGTTCACGGCGTGCAGCCGGCCCGCGTAACCGGCGTCCCGGATGTTGTCGAGGACGCTGCGGCCGACCCCGCCGGGGGCGCGTCCGACGCCGACGACCGCGACCGAGCCGGGGGCGAGGAGCCGCCGTACCGAGCGGCCCTCGGCGCGCTGCTCCCGGGCTCGCTGGACGGCGACGGAGCGGTCGGTGGGTTCGAGGTCGAACTCCAGGCGGACGACGCCGTCCTCGAAACTGCGTTGCTGGGTGTAGCCGGCGTCCGTGAACACCTTGATCATCTTGGTGTTGGCGGGCAGCACCTCGGCGGCGAAGCGGCGGATGCCGCGCTCGCGCGCGACGGCCGCGATGTGTTCCAGCAGGGCGGAGGCGACCCCGCGGCCCTGGTGGGCGTCCTGCACCAGGAAGGCGACCTCGGCCTCGTCCGCGGGTGACGAGGCGGGCATGCCGTCGGCGCCGATGCGGTCGTAGCGTACGGTGGCGATGAACTCGCCGCCGACGGTGGCCGCGAGTCCCACCCGGTCCACAAAGTCGTGGTGCGTGAAGCGGTGGACGTCCTTGGCGGAGAGTCGCGGGTACGGCGCGAAGAAGCGGTAGTACTTCGACTCGTCCGAGACCTGCTCGTAGAAGCTGACCAGGCGGTCGGCGTCATCAATGGTGATGGGCCTGATGCGTGCGGTGCCCCCGTCGCGCAGCACCACGTCCGCCTCCCAGTGGGCGGGGTACTGGTGCCGGTCCTGCCGGTCCGCCGAGGTCTGCATGGGCCCCAGAGTACGGCTCGCGTACGACAACGGCGCGAGGCAGTCTGTGGAGGACGGAAGTCGGAGCCGAGGCCGCGGCCCCGACGCCACACCGGTGCGCGGCGAAGGTCCGCATCGGGCACGCTTCACGGTGTGGGAAACTGGTCTAGACAACCCTGAAGACTGAAGGGCAGCAACACATGGCTGAGCGCCGCGTCAACGTCGGCTGGGCCGAGGGCCTCCACGCCCGCCCCGCTTCCATCTTCGTCCGAGCCGCCACGGCCGCAGGCGTCCCGGTGACGATCGCCAAGGCCGGGGGCAACCCCGTCAACGCGGCCTCCATGCTGGCTGTCCTGGGTCTGGGCGCCCAGGGCGGCGAGGAGATCGTCCTCGCCTCCGACGCCGAGGGTGCGGACGCCGCCCTCGACCGTCTGGCCAAGCTGGTCTCCGAGGGCCTCGAGGAACTGCCCGAGACCGTCTGAGTCACACCGTCCGAAGTCACACCGTGAAGCCGCGTCACCCTTTTCGGGTGGCGCGGCTTTCGTGTTTTCGCGGCCGATCGGTGAATTCAGTCGCGGCCGGGCAGACCGATGCATCCTGCGGCCGCCGAATTCACGGCAGCAGGAAAAGGCAACGGAAATACCCGGCCCACCGAATATCATCTCTTTGTATACGGTGCCGGTGTTAATGCCGCCCGCCCGACGTGTGTACGGCGTGTTGCGAAGTCCTCACACGCTCCCCCGCCCGGCGGAAACGCAGCCGGTGCACGGCCGACGCGCGCTCGGTGTGCACGGCCGTGACCGCCCGCGCGCGCTCGCCGTCACCGCGCGCCACCGCGTCCACGATCGCCCCGTGCTCCGCCCAGGACTCCACCGGGCTCGGCGCGGACTCCACCGCGTACATCCAGGCGATCTTGTGGCGCAACTGGGTGAGCATCGAGGTCAGCGACGGACTGCCGGAGGCCTGGGCGAGCGTCTCGTGGAACCAGCCGCCCAGTGCGCGCAGATCGGCGCTGTTGCCGCTCCTGGCCCGCTCCTGGCCCAGCCGGACCAGCCCGCGCAGCACCTTCAGATGGGCCTCGGTGCGCCGCTGCGCGGCCCGGGCGGCACCGAGCGGCTCCAGGAGCAGACGCATCTCCAGCAGGTCGGCCGCCTCCTGCTCGGTCGGCTCGGCCACGCACGCGCCCGCGTGCCGGCGGGTCACCACGAAACCCTCGGCCTCCAGGGTGCGCAGGGCCTCGCGGACGGGCACGCGCGAGACGCCGTAGCGGCGGGCCAGTACTTCCTCGGTGAGGCGGCTGCCGCGTTCATGGACACCGGCGACGATGTCGTCCCGGATCGCCGTGCACACCGAGTGCGCCGGAATACGCATGACCGACCTCCGCCTTAATCCCCGTGAAACGCCGACGATGGACGCGTGTTCTGCGACTCTATTGCAATGAGCCGGAATTTCCGACGGCGGGCCGTAATCCATGGATATTTTTTGGACAGCGGTGCGGGCGGAGACAGCGGAAATACGGCGAAAGCCCCGGCTCGGCGAGCCGGGGCTTGTCAGGGGTACCGGCGATCGCCGTCCGGTCGGTCAGGCGTTCACGCCGTGCTTGCGGAGGTAGGCGACCGGGTCGACGTCGGAGCCGTAGTCGGGCGTCGTACGCGCCTCGAAGTGCAGGTGCGGGCCGGTGACGTTGCCGGTGGCGCCGGACAGGCCGATCTGCTGGCCCGGGGTGACCTGCTGGCCCACCGTGACGCCGATGGAGGACAGGTGGCCGTACTGGGTGTACATGCCGTCGGCCATGCGGATCACGATCTGGTTGCCGTAGGCGCCGCCCCAGCCGGTGGAGACGACGGTGCCCGAGCCGACCGCGTGGACGGCCGTGCCGCTGGCCGCGTGGAAGTCGATGCCCGTGTGGTGGCCCGAGGACCACAGGGAGCTGCTGGCCTCGTAGCCGGTGGAGACGTAGGAGTGGGCGACCGGCGGGACGAAGGCGTTCAGCCGCTTGCGCTCGGCCTCGCGGGCGGCACGGGCCCGGGCCTCGCGCTCCTGCTTGGCCTTCGCGGCCGCGGCCTTGGCGGCGGCCTCCTCGGCGGCCTTCTGCTCGGCGGCCTGCTTCTGGGCGGCGGCCTGCGCGTCGATGTGCTCGGCGATGTCGTCGCTCACGGCGAGCACCGGGGTGAGGCCGGTCTGCTCCGCGGAGTTCTCGGCGGCGAGGGCCGGGGAGGCGGCGAGGGTGCCGATGACACCGGTGGTGGTGAGGGCCGCGACACCGGCCGCCTGAGCGGTGGTGCGCTTGACCCGGCCGGGCTTGCGGTGCTTCCCGGTGGCGCACATGAACGCCATGAAGTGGCTGGTCCTTTCCTTCCCTCTCGCCTACCGGGTTAGCTGACGGGTTCGGAGCAGGAAGGTCTCCTACGGGCTCCCCCGCTTCCGCGCGGGCGCCCGATTCACCCCAGGGACGGTGGGTCCCCGGCTCCCCTGGCTCGCGCCGTACGGGGACTCGGCGATGACTGTCCGGTGCCGCGGGCGCGGCGTACTGCCTGACGAACAGCCCGGACGACGCTAAGCGGGGCGGCTTTCGAACCTCAAACGCAACCGGTGTTTTGTAGCGCATCCCACAGGGCAGACAGGCAACCTCCGTCTCAAATCGGTCATCTGGGGAAGCGGTTGGAACGACAAGGGCCCTGACGACCCGTAGGTCGTCAGGGCCCACGCGCGAGTACGGCGTGTGCGTGCGTGCCGCAGTGGCTGCCGCCACGCGGCGGCCGCGGACGCTACTCGGCGGCCACGACGGTGACTTCGCCGATGCCGAGCGCCTCGACCGGCGCCTTGATCTGGGCGGCGTCACCGACGAGGACGGTCACCAGGCGGTCCACCGGGAAGGCGTTCACGACGGCCGCGGTGGCCTCGACGGTCCCCGTCGCCGCGAGCTGCCGGTAGAGCGTCGCCTGGAAGTCGTCGGGCAGGTACTGCTCGACCTGGTCGGCCAGGGTGCTCGCGACGGCCGCCGCGGTCTCGTACTTGAGCGGCGCCACGCCGACCAGGTTCTGCACGGCGACGTCCCGCTCGGCGTCGGTCAGGCCCTCGGCCGCGAGGGTGCGCAGCACCTTCCACAGGTCGTCGAGCGCGGGACCGGTGTTCGGGGTGTCCACGGAGCCGCTGATGGCGAGCATCGAGGCGCCCGTGCCGTCCGGGGCGGACCGCATGACCTGCCCGAACGCGCGCACGCCGTAGGTGTAGCCCTTCTCCTCGCGCAGCACGCGGTCCAGGCGGGAGGTGAGGGTGCCGCCGAGGCAGTAGGTGCCGAGCACCTGGGCGGGCCACACGCGGTCGTGCCGGTCGGAACCGACCCGGCCGATGAGCAGCTGCGTCTGGACGGCGCCGGGGCGGTCCACGATGACCACGCGCCCGGTGTCGTCGGCGGTCACCGGCGGCACGGGCCGGGGCTCGCCCGGGGTGCCGGTCCAGGCGCCCAGGGTGTCGCCGAGCAGCTCGTCCAGGTCGATCCCGGTGAGGTCGCCGACCACGACCACCGTGCCCGTGGCGGGACGGACGTAGCGGTCGTAGAAGGCCCGTACGGCGGCGGCGTCGATCTTCTCGACGGTCTCCTCGGTGCCCTGGCGCGGGCGCGACATGCGCGAGGCCGCCGGGAAGAGCTCCTTGGAGAGCTCCTTGGCGGCACGGCGGGAGGGGTTGGCGAGCTCGTGCGGGATCTCGTCCAGGCGGTTGCGGACCAGCCGCTCGACCTCGCTCTCGGCGAAGGCGGGCGCGCGCAGCGCGTCGGCGAGCAGGCCGAGGCCCTTGGCCAGACGGGAGGCCGGGACCTCCAGGCTGATCCGGACGCCGGGGTGGTCGGCGTGCGCGTCGAGCGTGGCACCCGCGCGCTCCAGCTCGGCGGCGAACTCCTCGGCGGAGTGCTTGTCCGTGCCCTCGGAGAAGGCCCGCGCCATGATCGTGGCGACGCCGTCCAGGCCCGTCGGCTCGGCGTCCAGGGGCGCGTCCAGCAGGACCTCGACGGCGACGACCTGCTGGCCGGGGCGGTGGCAGCGCAGGACGGTCAGACCGTTGCCGAGCGTGTCGCGCTCGGGGGCGGGGAACGCCCACGGCTTGGCCTCGCCGGGCTGCGGCTGGGGGTGGAAGTCCATGGTGGCGAGCTCGGTCACTTGGCCGTCTCCTCGTTCTCGTTTCCGGCCTCTACGGTCGCTTCCGCCTCCGGGTCCTCGGGCACGTCGGCGTCCTCGACGCTCTCCGGGGACTTCGGCTCGTAGACGAGCACCGCGCGGTTGTCGGGGCGCAGCCGGGCCTTGGCGACCTCCTGGACCTCCTCGGGGGTCACCGCCAGGACCCGCTCGACGGCGGTGAGGGCGAGCTGCGGGTCGCCGAACAGCACGGCGTACCGGCACAGTTCGTCGGCGCGGCCGGCGACCGTGCCGAGCCGGTCCAGCCACTCGCGCTCCAACTGGGCCTGGGCGCGCTCCATCTCCTCGGGCGTGGGGCCCTCCTCGGCGAACCGGGCCAGCTCCTCGTCGATGGCGGTCTCGATGACCGGGACCTCCACGTCGCCGGAGGTCTTCACGTCCAGCCAGCCCATGGAGGGCGCGCCGGCCAGGCGCAGCAGGCCGAAGCCGGCCGCGACGGCCGTACGGTCGCGGCGCACCAGCCGGTTGTACAGGCGGGAGGACTCGCCGCCGCCGAGGACGGTCAGGGCGAGGTCGGCGGCGTCGCACGCGCGCGTGCCGTCCTCGGGGAGCCGGTAGGCGGCCATCAGGGCGCGCGCCGGGACCTCCTCGACGACGACCTCGCGCTTCTGCTCGCCGATGACCTCCGGCAGGGAGCCGTCGCGGGGCTGCGGCTTGCCGTCGTGGGACGTGATCGAGCCGAAGTACTTCTCGATCCAGGCGAGCGTCTGCCGCGGGTCGATGTCGCCGACCACGGACAGGACGGCGTTGTTCGGCGCGTAGTAGGTGCGGAAGAACCGGCGCGCGTCCTCCAGGGTGGCCGCGTCCAGGTCCGCCATCGAGCCGATCGGCGTGTGATGGTAGGGGTGGCCCTCCGGGTAGGAGAGGGCGGTCAGCTTCTCGAAGGCGGTGCCGTAGGGGACGTTGTCGTAGCGCTGACGGCGCTCGTTCTTGACGACGTCCCGCTGGTTCTCCATGGACTCGTCGTCCAGGGCGGCCAGCAGCGAGCCCATGCGGTCGGCCTCCAGCCAGAGGGCGAGCTCCAGCTGGTGGGCGGGCATGGTCTCGAAGTAGTTCGTGCGCTCGAAGCTGGTGGTGCCGTTGAGCGAGCCGCCGGCGCCCTGCACCAGCTCGAAGTGACCGTTGCCCGTCACCTGGGCCGAGCCCTGGAACATAAGATGCTCGAAAAGGTGAGCCAGACCGGTACGTCCCTTGACTTCGTGACGGGAACCGACGTCGTACCAGAGGCAGACCGCCGCCACGGGGGTCAGGTGGTCCTCGGAGAGCACCACGCGCAGACCGTTGGCCAGGCGGTGCTCGGTCGCTGTCAGGCCCCCGGAGCCTGCCTCGGCTGTGGTCGTGTGACCCATGGGCATGTGCGTCCCTTCGCGAGCGGAGTCGGTTGTGCAAACCGCGGTTTTCCTGCCGTTCCTGCCACTGTATGCAACGCGCGCCGGGCCCTGGCGGAGTTCCCGCGGGGCTACGCCCACAGCGGATCGCGTAGCCTGCGTCAGGCGTGCCACAGGACGGCTCCTGAGCACCGGGGCGGACCGCACGGACCGGGTCGTGCCCGGGTTGTCAGTGCCACGGTCCACAATGGTCCGCGTCAGATCCGTCAGACGCTCCGAGCAAGAGCAGACGCTTTCAGCAAGAGCGAGCCGAGGGGTGCGCGTCCCGTAGGCGAGCGACCAGATCAGGAGGAGCCGGCAGCGATGGCCCGCCGCAGCACGAAGACCCCGCCGCCCGACGATTCGTACGAGGAGAAGATCCTCGACATCGACGTCGTGGACGAGATGCGTGGCTCCTACCTCGAGTACGCGTACTCGGTCATCTACTCGCGCGCCCTGCCGGACGCCCGCGACGGCCTCAAGCCGGTCCACCGCCGGATCGTCTACCAGATGAACGAGATGGGCCTGCGCCCCGACCGCGGCTATGTGAAGTGCGCGCGTGTCGTCGGCGAGGTCATGGGCAAGCTGCACCCGCACGGCGACGCGTCGATCTACGACGCCCTGGTGCGCATGGCCCAGCCCTTCTCCATGCGCGTGCCGCTGGTGGACGGCCACGGCAACTTCGGCTCGCTGGGCAACGACGACCCGCCGGCCGCCATGCGGTACACCGAGTGCCGTCAGGCCCAGGCGACCAGCCTGATGACCGAGTCGATCGACGAGGACACGGTCGACTTCACGCCGAACTACGACGGCCAGGAGCAGGAGCCGGTGGCGCTGCCGGCCGCGTTCCCGAACCTGCTGGTGAACGGCTCCTCGGGCATCGCGGTCGGTATGGCGACGAACATGCCGCCGCACAACCTCGGCGAGGTCATCGCGGCCGCCCGCCACCTGATCCGGTATCCGAACGCGGACCTGGACGCGCTGATGCGGCACGTCCCGGGCCCGGACCTGCCCACCGGCGGCCGCATCGTCGGCCTGGACGGCATCCGGGACGCGTACGCGACGGGCCGTGGCACCTTCAAGATCCGTGCCACGGTCTCGATCGAGACCGTGACGGCCCGCCGCAAGGGCCTGGTGATCACCGAACTGCCCTTCACGGTCGGCCCCGAGAAGGTCATCGCGAAGATCAAGGACCTGGTCAACGCGAAGAAGGTCCAGGGCATCGCCGACGTCAAGGACCTCACCGACCGCGAGCACGGGCTGCGTCTGGTCATCGAGATCAAGAACGGCTTCGTGCCGGAGGCGATCCTGGAGCAGCTGTACAAGCTGACCCCGATGGAGGAGTCCTTCGGCATCAACAACGTGGCGCTGGTGGACGGCCAGCCGCTCACGCTGGGCCTGAAGGAGCTGCTGGAGGTCTACCTCGACCACCGCTTCGACGTGGTCCGGCGCCGCAGCGAGTTCCGCCGCAGCAAGCGCAGCGACCGCCTGCACCTCGTCGAGGGCCTGCTCACCGCGCTGGTCGACATCGACGAGGTCATCCGGCTGATCCGGTCCAGCGAGAACTCCGCGCAGGCCAAGGAGCGCCTGATGCAGCGCTTCTCGCTGAGCGACGTGCAGACGCAGTACATCCTCGACACGCCGCTGCGCCGGCTCACCAAGTACGACCGCATCGAGCTGGAGGCGGAGAAGGACAGGCTCACCGACGAGATCGCGGAGCTGACCCGGATCCTGGAGTCCGACGCGGAGCTGCGCAAGCTGGTCTCGAACGAACTGGCGGCCGTGGCGAAGAAGTTCGGCACCGACCGGCGCACGGTCCTGCTGGAGTCGGCGGGTGCCCCGGTGTCGGCGGTGCCGCTGCAGGTGGCCGACGACCCGTGCCGGGTGCTGCTGTCCTCCACGGGGCTGCTGGCCCGTACGGCGACCGACGAGCCGCTGCCGGAGGACGCCGATGCCCGGCGCGTCAAGCACGACGTGATCGTCTCGGCGGTCCCGGCGACCCAGCGCGGCGAGATCGGGGCGGTGACCTCGGCGGGCCGCCTGCTGAGGATCAACGTGGTCGACCTGCCCCAGCTGCCGCCGACCGCGGCGGCACCGAACCTCTCCGGGGGCGCGCCGCTGGCGGAGTTCGTCTCCCTGGAGGGCGACGAGACGGTGGTCTGCCTGATCACGCTGGACGAGTCCTCCCCGGGTCTCGCGCTCGGCACCGAGCAGGGCGTGGTCAAGCGCGTGGTGCCCGACTACCCGTCCAACAAGGACGAGTTGGAGGTCATCACGCTCAAGGAGGGCGACCGGATCGTCGGTGCGGTGGAGCTGCGCACCGGCGAGGAGGACCTGGTCTTCATCACGGACGACGCGCAGCTGCTGCGCTTCCAGGCGTCCATCGTGCGCCCGCAGGGCCGCCCGGCGGGCGGCATGGCGGGGATCAAGCTCACCGAGGGCGCGAAGGTCATCTCCTTCACGGCGGTCGACCCGGCGGCCGAAGCGGTGGTGTTCTCGGTGGCGGGCTCGCGCGGCACGCTGGACGACTCGGTGCAGACGACGGCCAAGCTGACCCCGTTCGACCAGTACCCGCGCAAGGGCCGGGCCACGGGCGGCGTGCGCTGCCAGCGGTTCCTGAAGGGCGAGGACTGTCTGGCGCTGGCCTGGGCGGGCCCGACACCGGCGCGTGCGGCGCAGAAGAACGGCACCCCGGCGGAGCTGCCGGAGCTGGACCCGCGCCGCGACGGCTCGGGCACCTCGCTGCCGAAGACGGTGGCGGTGGTCGCCGGGCCGGTGTTCTAGGCCTCGTACGCCTCCTCGGCTCCGGGTTCTTCCTCGGAGCCCTGTACGTAGCGCAGGACGCCCCACATGCCGTGCTCGCCGGCGTGCGGGGCGTCCCCGTTCCCGCACCCCTCGAGTTCTGCGCGCAGGGCCCCGGTGTCGATACCGGAGCCGATCAGCACGAGCTGGGTGAGGCGGTCGTCCTCGGCCGGCCGGGGTTCGGGGTAGAAGCGCAGGAACCGGCCGACGGCGTGGATGGCGTACCGGTTGAGCGTGTCGTACGGCCCGAAGTCGACGTACCCCTTGATCCGGTACAGCCCCTCCGGCCGGCTGTCCAGGAACCGCATCAGCCGACGCGGGTCCATGGGGACGCCGGAGGTGAAGGACAGGCTGTCGTAGCCGGTGTGGAGGTGACCGGGGTGGACGTGGCCGGGGTGCCCGTGCCTGTCGCGGTCGTGCCGGCCGTCTTCGTGCCCGCCGCCTTCGCACAGGTCGGCTTCGGGCAGGTCGTCTTCGGGCAGGTCGGCTTCGGGCAGGTCGTCGAAGGACAGCTGCCCGATGCGCTCCTCGCTCGGCTTGCAGTCGAAGAGGAACTCCGGGTCGATGCGGCCGTAGGTGGCGGGGACGACGGCGGCACGGTCGGTCAGGGACCGCACCAGTCCGAGCACCCGTTCGGCGTCCGCGGCCCGGTCGAGCTTGTTGACCACCACCAGGTCGGCGAGGGCGAGGTGCCGGTCGATCTCGGGGTGCCGCGCCCGGGTGTCGTCGAACTCGGCGGCGTCGACCACCTCGACGAGGCCGCCGTAGACGATCCCCGGATGCTCGCTCGCCAGCACCATCCGCACCAGCTCCTGCGGCTCGGCCAGTCCGCTCGCCTCGATGACGATCACGTCGATGCCGGCCGCGGGGGCGGCGAGACGGTCCAGGTAGAGGTCGAGTTCGCTCGCGTCGACGGCGCAGCACAGGCAGCCGTTGCCGAGGGAGACGGTCGAGTCGCCGAGGGCGCCCGCGACGGCCATCGCGTCGATCTCGATGGCCCCGAAGTCGTTGACGACGGCCCCGATGCGGCTGCCTCCGCTGCGGTGCAGGAGGTGGTTGAGGAGCGTGGTCTTGCCGGAACCCAGGAATCCGGCGAGCACGACGACCGGGATCTGCCGCGGAGCATGACCAACGGCCGGTCGGTGCGTCGAGCTGTCCGCCACAGCGTTCCCCGAACTGTTCCCCACCGGGCGCCCTCTCTCGTGCTCTGTCCTGTCTCGTGCCCTGTCCCGCGGACCGGCTGCCGGATCAGGATAAGAGAGCGGCGGGAGGAGGCCTCGCCCGTCAGCCGGCGGCCGGCACCGCGACCGGCGGCTCCGGCCCCACGTAGCGCGCCACCGGTCGGATGATCTTGGAGTCGGCGGCCTGTTCCAGGACGTTGGCGCTCCAGCCGACGACGCGGGCCGCCGCGAAGGTGGGCGTGAACATCTCGCGGGGCAGACCGCACAGTTCCATGACCACACCGGCGTAGAACTCGACGTTGGTGTGGAGTTCGCGGCCGGGCTTCAGTTCGGCGAGGATCGCCTCGACCCGGCGCTCGACCTCCACCGCGAAGGCGGCCCTGGGTCCGCCGAAGCCGAGGGCGATCTCGCGGAGCATCCGTGAGCGGGGGTCCTCGGTGCGGTAGACGGCGTGCCCGAAGCCCATGATCCGGTCACCGGCGAGCACCCGCTCCCGGATCCAGGGATCAATCCGGTCGGGCGTCCCGATCGCGTCCAGCGTGTCCAGAGCCCGGCTGGGTGCTCCTCCGTGCAGTGGCCCCGACAGCGCGCCCACCGCGCCGATCAGGCAGGCCGCCACGTCGGCGCCCGTGGAGGCGATGACCCGCGCGGTGAAGGTTGACGCATTGAATCCATGATCAATGGTGGAGATCAGGTACTGCTCGACCGCCCGGGCCCGCCGTGCGTCCGGCTCCTCGCCCGTGAGCATGTACAGGTAGTTGGCCGCGTACGGCAGATCGTCGCGCGGTTCGACCGGGTCCAGCCCCTGCCCGAGCCGGTACAGCGCGGTGAGCAGGGTGGGAACGACCGCGCAGACGGCGACGGTGTCGGCCCGGCGCCGGTCGGCGTCGACGTCGTAGACCGGGCGGAGTCCCCGGGCCGCGCCCAGCAGCGACAGGGCCGTGCGCAGGCCGGCCAGGGGGCCGGAGAGGCGCGACGCGGCGGCGATGGCCGGCAGCGCGGCGCGGACCTCCTCGGGCGGCCGGCGCAGTGCCGCGGTCTCGGCGGCGAAGGCGGCACGGCGCTCGGCGTCGGGGAGCGTGCCGTGGACCAGGAGGTGCCAGACGTCCTCGAAGCCGCGGGTGCGCGCGAGTTCGACGGCCGAGTACTGGCGGTAGTGGTAGAAGCCCTCCCGCCCCCGGACGTCACCGATCTCGGTCTCGGTGACGACGACGCCGGCGAGGCCGCGCGGGGCGTCGATCAGCGGCGGGGTTGCGGTGGTTGCGGTCCTGTTGATGGTCATGTCGCTCCTCCCTGGACTTGATCCGACTGTCCATGCTTGATTATTTGTTGTCAATGTTGATTGAATCAATATAGGCAGATCAAGGTGTGCGCAGACGACTACGGTGGCCCCATGCGCGATCACGAACCCGCTCCCCACCGCCCCGGGCGAAGGCTGACCACCAAGGAGACCGCCGAACTGCTCGGCGTGAAGCCCGAGACGGTGTACGCGTACGTGAGCCGCGGCCTGCTCAGCAGCAGACGCGAACCCGGCGGCCGGTCCAGCACCTTCGAGGCCAAGGAGGTGGAGGACCTCGCCCGGCGCAACCGGCGCGAGGCGGCCGGGAGTCCGGGCTCCGGCGGGGAGCTGTCCGTCCGGACGCGGATCACGCTGATCGAGAAGGACCGGTACTTCTTCCGCGGCGCGGACGCCGTCGAACTGGCCACCCGGCACTCCTACGAGGAGGTCGCGGAGTGGCTGTGGACGGGCCGCCTGACCCCCGGGGTGACCTTCTCCGCGCCCGCGAGCACGGTCGAGGTCGCCCGCCGCGCGGTCCTCGCCCTGTCCGAACACGCCTCCCCCGTCGACCGGCTGCGGGTGGCGGCGATCGCCGCCGCGGCCGAGGACCCGCTGCGCTTCGACCTGTCCGAGGAGGCCGTGCTGAACACCGCGCGGACCCTCATCCCCACGCTCGTCGCCGCCCTGCCGCCCGTCCTGTACGCCCCCCAGGACGACGGCCCGCTGGCCCACCGCCTGTGGGGCAGGCTGACCGCCCGCTCCGCCGACGAGGCCTCGCTGCGCGTCCTGGACACCGCGCTCGCCCTGCTCGCCGACCACGACCTGGCCGCCTCCACGCTCGCGGTCCGCGTCGCCGCCTCGGCACGCGCCCACCCGTACGCCGCCGTCTCCGCCGGGCTAGGCGTCCTGGAGGGGCCGCTGCACGGTGCCGCGAGCGGCATGGCCCACCGGCTGCTGCTCGACGTGCTCGACCAGGGCACCGCGGTCCCGGTGATCGCCGCGGAACTGCGCGAGGGCCGCCGGATCCCCGGGCTCGGGCATCGGCTGTACCCGGGCGAAGACCCCCGCGCGCGCGTGCTGTTCAGTCTCCTGGAGCAGATCCCGCAGGCGGAGCCCGCCCTGCTCGCGGCCCGCGACATCGTCGCCGTGACCGCCCGGCACACCCCGCTGCACGCCAACGTGGACCTGGCACTGGCGGTGTTCACGACCGCGTGCCGCATGCCGGCCACCGCGGGCGAGACGATCTTCGCCGTCGCCCGGACGGCGGGCTGGATCGCGCACGCCCTGGAGGAGTACGGCGAACGCCCGCTGCGCATGCGGCCCAGCGGTCACTACGTCGGCCCGCGACCGCCGCAGCCCCCGCCCGAGTAGGACACGACCAGGGCCGGAAGTCGCCTCGAGGGCAGTCAGGTTAGGCTCACCTCTGTGAGTAGGTGTGCGACCGTCTCCCGGAGTCTCGACGAGCCTGTTTCCGGTACGGCGGCCACGGCGACGACGTGGCTGCTGCTGGAACAGCCCGGCCCGTGGGGTGCCAAGGCGCTCACTTCGAGCCATCTGGACCCCGCACTCGGCCGGGCGCTGGAGGCCGCCGCCGAGGGGACCGGCGTACGCGTCGCGCTCATCCGCCGCCCGGGACGGCACGCCGACCCCGGCACGCCCCCGGTCCGGCACGTGTACGCCGCGCACACCGTCCCGGGACGCGTGTGGCTGCACGGCGCCGTCACCCGGGATCCGGAGCGGCTGCTCGACCTGGACTTCCCCGCCCTCGGCGCGGGCGACCACCGCGCGTTCGGCGCGGCGCTCGGCGGCCGGGCGCACACCGGCGACCCCTTGGCGCTCGTGTGCACGAACGCCAAGCGCGACCGCTGCTGCGCCCTCCTGGGCCGCCCCCTCGCCGCCGAGCTGGCCGCCTCCGGGGTGCGCGGCGTCTGGGAGGTCACCCATCTGGGTGGACATCGCTTCTCGCCGACCGTGCTGGTCCTGCCGTACGGCTACTCCTACGGCCGCGCCGAGGCGCACACCGTCAAGGAGGCCCTGCACGGCGCCCAGGCGGGGCGCGTGGTCGTCGAGGGGTGCCGGGGCTGCTCGGCCTGGGACCGGCCCGGCCAGGCGGCCGAGCTGGCCGTCCGCTCGGCCGCGGACGAGTACCGGGCGGGTGTGCTGAGCGTCGTACGGACCGACGGCGCCGCCCCGCGCTGGGACGTCACCGTCCTGCACGCGGACGGCCGCCGGTGGCAGGTCACCGTCGCGCAGGGGATGTCGCTCCCGCCCCGCCCGGAGAGCTGTGGCGCGACGGTCCTCGGGACGCCCGCGCGGATGGACGTGGTGGCCGTGCGCGAACTGCGGCCGACGGCGATGGCCGGCTGATCCGGCACCGCTCGTGCCGCCCGGTGGCGAACGTTGATCTTCCGCACGTATTGATCGCAGATCAAGAGTGGGTCAAGAGATCCACACCACATCTCCTGGGGCGGGTCCGGCGCTCCCACGTACCGTCGTGGGTATGAGCCCCACTCCCCCCGCACGCCGTCTCCGCCTCGGTCTGCCACGGCGGGTGTTCTCGCAGGTGCTGCTGATGCAGGTGACGATCGCCGCGGGGGTCGCCGTGCTCGCGACCGGCCTGTTCCTGGCACCCCTGAGCAAGCAGCTGGACCAGGAGGCGGAGCGCCGCGCGCTGTCCATCGCGCAGACGACGGCCCAGGACCCGCAGATCGCCGAGGGCCTGCTGAGCACCCCGCCGTCCGCGGACGGCCCGGTGCAGAAGGAGGCCGAGCGGATCCGGAAGGCCACGCACGCCGAGTACATCGTGGTGCTGGACACCCACAAGGTGCGCTGGTCGCATCCGACCACCTCGAACATCGGCCGTCTGGTCTCCACCAGCCCTCGCGAGGCCCTGGCCGGCAAGGAGGTCATGGAGATCGACAAGGGCACCCTGGGGCGTTCCGCGCGCGGCAAGGTGCCGCTGTACGACGCCCACCACCGCATCATCGGGGCGGTCTCGGTGGGTATCGCCTACGACAGCGTGCGGGCACGGCTGATCAACGCGATCCCGGGGCTGTTCGCGTACGCCGGCGGCGCTCTCGCGGTGGGCGCGCTGGCCGCCTGGCTGATCTCCCGCCGGGTCCAGCGGCAGACGCGGGACCTGGCCTTCTCCGACATCTCGGCGCTGCTCGCGGAGCGCGAGGCGATGCTGCACGGCATCCGGGAGGGCGTGGTCGCCCTGGACCGGGGCGGCCGCGTCCGCCTGCTCAACGACGAGGCGCGGCGGCTGCTGGGCATCGGTGACGAGGCCGTCGGCCGGACCCCTGACGAGGCACTGGGCGCGGGCCGTACGACGGACGTCCTGGCCGGCCGGGTGGCCGGCACCGACCTGCTGACGGTGCGCGGCCAGCGCGTGCTGGTCGCCAACCGCATGCCCACCGAGGACGGCGGCGCCGTGGCCACGCTGCGCGACCGTACCGAGCTGGAGCAGCTGGGGCGCGAACTCGACTCCACGCGCGGGCTGATCGACGCCCTGCGCGCCCAGGACCACGAGCACGCCAACCGCATGCACACCCTGCTCGGGCTGCTGGAACTGGAGATGTACGACGACGCGGTCGAGTTCGTCGGCGAGGTGGTCGGCGACCACCGGGTCACCGCCGAGCAGGTCACCGAGAAGATCCAGGACCCGCTGCTGGCCGCGCTGCTGGTCGGCAAGGCGACCGTGGCGGCCGAGCGCGGCGTCGCCCTGTGGGTCGCCGAGCGCAGCCGGCTGCCGGACCGGCTGATCGACCCGCGGGGTCTGGTCACGGTCATGGGCAATCTCGTGGACAACGCCCTGGACGCGGTCGCGGGCACCCCGCACGCGCGCGTGGAGGTCGAGGTGCGCACGCAGGGCCGGACCGTCGTCCTGCGGGTGCGGGACACCGGCCCCGGCATCCCGGCCGACCAGCGGGAACTGATCTTCACGGACGGGTGGTCCACCAAGAAGCCGCCCGCGCACGGCAAGCGGGGCATCGGGCTCTCCCTGGTGCGCCGGCTCGCCGAAAGGCAGGGCGGCAGCGCGACGGTGGGGACGGCGGACGGTGGCGGCGCGCAGTTCACCGTGGTACTGCCCGAGGCGCTGACCGAGCCGGGGCCGGTGGCGCCCGGGTCCCTGGAGCGCGTCGCCGTCGCCGAGGAGGAGGTGTGATGATCGAGGTGCTGGTCGTGGACGACGACGCCCGGGTCGCCCGGGTCAACGCCGCCTACGTGGAGAAGGTGCCCGGGTTCCATGTGGCCGGTGAGGCGCACAACGCGGCCGAGGCGCTGCAGCAGGTGGAACGGCTGCCGCGGGTCGACCTGGTCCTCATGGACCACTATCTGCCGGACGACACGGGTCTCGCCGTGGTCCGCGAGATGCGCCGGCGCGGCCACCAGACCGACGTGATCATGGTGACGGCGGCACGGGACGTGTCGACCGTGCAGGCCGCCATGCGGCAGGGGGCGCTGCAGTACCTGGTGAAGCCGTTCGCCTTCGCCGGCCTGCGGGCCAAGCTGGAGGCGTACGCCCGGCTGCGGCGCACCCTGGACGGCGGCGGGGAGGCCGAACAGGCGGAGGTGGACCGGATCTTCGGCGCGCTGTCCGCGCCGTCGGAGCCCGCGCTGCCCAAGGGGCACTCGCCCACGACGGCCGGGCTGGTGCGCCAGGCGCTGATGAACGCCGAGGGCGCGCTGTCCGCCCAGGAGATCGCCGAGCGGACGGGCGTGAGCCGGCAGACCGCCCAGCGGTATCTGAAGCTCCTGGAGCGCACGGGGCGGGCCCGGCTGACACTGAAGTACGGCGACGCGGGCCGCCCGGAACACCGTTACGTGTGGGCGACCCGCGCCTGAACGCGGTGACCGTGTGCCTTACTTGACGGCCTTGACGAACTCGGTCGTGTACGTCTTGCTCAGGTCGACCTTGGCGTTCTGGATGTTGGGGTTGAACGCCTTGAGGACCTTCTCGACGGTCTCCGGGCCGCCCTGGGGCATCACACCGTCGTCGGTGAACATGGGCAGGGTGCTCTTGACGGACTGCGCGTAGAGCGCCTTGTCGCCCTGGGAGTAGTCGGCGGGCATCCTGGCGGCGATCTCGTCGGCGCTGTGGGTGGACATCCACTTGAGCGTCTTGACGAATGCGTTGGCCAGCTTCTGGACGGTGTCCTTGTGTCCGTTCACCCAGTCCGTCTGCATGTACAGACTCGACGACGGGTACGGCCCGCCCAGCGCCTTCTGCGAGCCCTCGGGGGTGCGCATGTCGAGCAGGACCTTGCCGGCCTTCTTGTCCAGGATCGTCGCGACCGTCGGGTCGGTGGTCATGCCGCCGTCGATCGCGCCCTTCTGCAGGGCGGCGATGAAGGTCGGGCCGGCTCCTACCGCGACCGGTGTGAACTGGCTGACGTTCACGCCGTTCTTGACCGCCAGGTACTTGGTGAGGAAGTCGGTGGAGGACCCGAGTCCGGTCACGCCCAGCTTGCGGCCCTTGAAGTCCTTCGGAGAGGTGAGATCGCCGGCCGCCTTGTTCGACACGACCTCGACCTCGCCGGGCGCGTGCGAGAACTGCACGACCGACTCCACGGACTTGCCCTTCACCTGGAGGTCGAGGGTGTGGTCGTAGAAGCCGACCGCCCCCTGCACCTGGCCCGAGACGAGCGCGGTCTCGGCCTGGACCCCGGCGGGCTCGCTCAGGAGCTGGACGTTCAGCCCCTCGGCCTGGAAGTAGCCGAGGCGCTGGGTGAGCATCGCCGGCAGGTAGATGACCTTGTCCAGGCCACCGACCATGATCTTGACGTTCTCCCCCTTGCCGCCGCCCCCGCCGCTGCCGGTGTCGGCCGTGGAACTGGCCGCGTCGTTGGCGCAGGCGGTGAGCGAGGAGAGGGCGAGCAGGCCGGCGGCGGCCAGGGAGGCGTATCTGGCGGTCTTGCGCATGGCGGTTCACGTCCTTGTGAGAGGGCGGTGCGAGGTGGGGCGGGGGGTGGTTGCAGGGGTGATCGAGGAGGGGGATGGTTCAGCTGTCGGAACCGGTGGACTTCCAGCGGAAGATGCGGCGCTCGGCGAACGTCAGCAGTCCCTCGGCGGCGAGGGCGACGACGGCGAGGATGACCATCGCGGCGTAGACACCGGCCGGGTTGAACGTGTTCTGCGACTGCGAGACGAGCAGGCCGATGCCCTTGGTCGCACCGATGTACTCGCCGACGATGGCGCCGATGAGCGCGAAGCCGAAGCTCACGTGCAGGCTGGTGAAGATCCACGACGTGGCCGACGGGATGACCACCTGAAGGGTCACCCTGCGGTCGCTGGCGCCGAGGATGCGGGCGTTCGCCACCAGATTGCGGTCCACCTCGCGGGCGCCCTGGAAGGCGTTGAAGAACACCGGGAAGAAGACCAGCACGACGGCGGAGGCGACCTTGGAGATCGGGCCGAGCCCGAACCAGATCAGGAAGATCGGCGCAAGGACGATCCTGGGAATCGAGTTGAGCACCTTGATGTATGGACCAAGGACCTCGGCGAGCAATCTGATCCGTCCGAGCGCGATGCCGAGCAGTACACCGGCGACCACACCGAGGACCCAGCCGAGGAGTGCCTCGTAGAGCGTGTACCAGATCTGTTCGCCCAGCGAGCCGAGCGCGGTCCCGTGCATCACCCAGGTCCAGATCTGGTCCCAGATCTTCGAGGGCATGGAGAAGTTGAACGGGTCGATGATCTTCGCCCGGGACAGCCCCTCCCACAGGCCGAGGACGGCCACCAGGAGCAGCACGCGTGCGGCGTTCACGAACACCTTGCGGCGGCGGGCGGCCTGGGCGCGGGTCTGCGCGCGGTCGGGAACCTTGGCCGTGTCGACGACCGGAGTGCTGAGAACCTCAGGCGACACGAGCGGCACCCCTCTCGCGGGTGATGCGGACCTCTTCGCCGAGGGACTCCCATATCTCGCGGTAGATCTCGATGAACCGCGGTTCCAGGCGCACGGACTCGACCTTGCGCGGCCGGGGCAGATCGATGGCGAAGACCTGCTTCACGGTCGCGGGCCCGGCCGTCATCACGACGACCTTGTCGGCCAGCGCGATGGACTCCTCCAGGTCGTGGGTGACGAAGACGACGGAGGCGCCGGTGCCCTCCCACAGCTCCAGCAACTCGTCCGACATCAGCGCCCGGGTCTGCACGTCGAGCGCCGAGAACGGCTCGTCCATCAGCAGGATCTCGGGGTCGTTGACGAAGGTGGCGGCGAGGGCGACACGCTTGCGCTGGCCGCCGGAGAGCTGGTGCGGGTAACGGTCCTCGAAACCGGCGAGCCCGACCCGGGCCAGCCAGTCCCGTGCCTTCTCCTTCGCCTCCGCCTTGGGCACGCCCCGGAAGCGCGGGCCCGCCATGACGTTGGACAGCACCGTCCGCCAGGGGAACGTGGCGTCCTGCTGGAAGACGAAACCGACCTTGTCGCCGACGCCGTCGACCGGCTCGCCGGCCACCAGCACCTCACCCTCGCTGGGCTCCTCCAGGCCACTGACCAGGGTCAGCGTGGTGGACTTGCCGCAGCCGGTCGGCCCTACGACGGCCACGAACTCGCCGCGCTCGACGGTGAGGTCCAGACCGCGCACGGCCGTGTGCAGTCCCCCTGACGGGGTTCTGAAGGTCTTGCTCGCGCCCCGCAACTCGATGGCGGGGCTGGTGTGTGCGCTCATGGCCCGGGACGGTAGGTGTGGCCCCGGCCACAGCAGCAGTCTTGTGGGCACAAGCCGTTCTTTTGCTCGCAAGAACCTGTTGTGCTCATTTTGCTCGCGTTACAACTGCGGAGCCGAAACACGGGCTCACCGCTCGTCGGCCTTGAAGGAGAGGCCTGATGATTGACGTCCTGGTCGTGGACGACGACTTCCGCGTCGCTGAGATAAACGCCAAGTACGTGGGGAAGGTTCCCGGCTTCCGGGTGACCGCCCGGGCGCACAGCGCTGCCCAGGCCCTGACCGCGGTCGAGCGCGGCGGAATCGACCTGGTCCTGCTCGACCACTATCTGCCGGACGGGACCGGCCTCGACCTGGTCCACCGCATGCGCGAGCAGGGGCATGGCACGGACGTCATCATGATCACCGCGGCCGGCGATGTGACCACCGTCCAGCAGGCGATGCGCCTGGGCGCGCTCCACTACCTGGTGAAGCCCTTCACCTTCGCCGCGCTGCGCGCCCGCCTCGACTCCTACGCCGCCCTGCGCCGCACGGTGGACCGGGTGGGCGGCCGGGGCCTGACCGGCCAGGAGCAGGTCGACCGGATCTTCGGGGCGCTGCGGACGGCCCCCGCACCGTCCGCGCCCGGCCTTCCGAGCGGACACTCGGAGCCCACCACCGATCTCATCTGCGGCGTTCTGCACGGGGCCGGCCATCCGCTGTCCGCCCACGAGGTGGCCGCCAGGACCGGCCTGAGCCGGTCCACGGCCCAGCGCTATCTGCGCCACCTGGAACAGGCGGGCCGCCTCCGGCTGTCGCTGAAGTACGGCGACACCGGCCGCCCGGAGCACCGGTACGCGTGGGTGGCGCCGTGACGGACCGAGTGGCCCGCTAGACGGCCCCGGCGCCGGTCAGCGACCGTACCTCGGTCTCGGCGTACTTGGCCTCGTCTGCGGCCTCGTCCGAGGTAACCGTGCCCAGCCAGCCGGCGAGGAACCCGAGCGGGATGGAGACGATGCCCGGGTTCTGCAGCGGGAAGTACTGGAAGTCGACGTCCGGGAAGAGCGAGCCGGGACTGCCGGACACCACCGGGGACAGCAGCACGAGCACCAGCGCCGGGACCAGCCCGCCGTAGACGGCCCATACCGCGCCACGGGTGGTGAAGGCGCGCCAGAACAGCGAGTAGAGCAGCACCGGCAGGTTCGCCGACGCGGCGACCGCGAAGGCGAGTCCGACCAGGAAGGCGACGTTCATGTCACGGGCGAGCAGCCCGAGCGCGATCGCCACGACGCCGATGCCGACCGCGGCGAACCGTGCCACGGCCACCTCGCTGCGCCCCGCGCCCCGCGACCGTCGCAGCGAGGCGTAGAGGTCGTGGGCCACCGAGGCGGAGGACGCCAGCGTGATACCGGCGACCACGGCGAGGATGGTGGCGAAGGCGACGGCGGCGACGACCGCGAACAGCACCGTTCCCCCCGTGGAGTCCGCTCCGCCGCCCAGGTCGAGGGCGAGCAGCGGAATCGCCGTGTTCCCGGCCGCGTTGGCACCGCGCACGGCGTCCGTCCCCACCACCGCCGCCGCACCGAACCCGAGGACGATCGTCATCAGGTAGAACCCGCCGATCAGCCCGATGGACCACACCGCGGAACGGCGGGCGGCCCGCGCGGTCGGCACCGTGTAGAAGCGGGACAGGATGTGCGGCAGGCCCCCGGTGCCCAGCACCAGCGCGAGTCCCAGGCTGATGAAGTCGAGACGGGCGGTCCAGTCCCCGCCGTATTTCAGGCCAGGCGCCAGGAACGCCCTGCCGTGTCCGCTGTGCTCCGCGGCCGTGAGCAGCAGCCGGTCGAAGTCGCCGTGGAAGCGGAGCAGGACGAGCACGGTCAGCGCGATCGTCCCGCTCAGCAGCAGGACCGCCTTCACGATCTGGATCCAGGTGGTGGCCCGCATCCCCCCGAACGTCACATAGATCACCATGAGAGCGCCGACGCCGATGACCGTCCAGGTCTGGGCCGGCCCGCTGGTCCGCCCCACCAGCAGCGCCACCAGGCTGCCCGCGCCGACCATCTGCGCCACCAGATAGAGCACGGACACCGTGACCGAGGACGTCCCCGCCGCGATCCGCACCGGCCGCTCGCTCATCCGCGCGGCCACCACGTCGGCCAGGGTGAACCGCCCGCAGTTGCGGACCAGTTCGGCCACCAGGAAGAGCACGACCAGCCACGCCACCAGGAAGCCCACGACATACAGCATCCCGTCGCACCCGTACAGCGCGATCAGCCCGGTGACGCCGAGGAAGGAGGCCGCCGACATGTAGTCGCCCGCGATGGCAAAACCATTCTCCATGGGGGAGAACAACCGGCCGCCCGCGTAGAACTCCTCCGCCGAACCATGCCGTCTGCGGCTCACCCAGGTCGTGATCCCGAGGGTGACGGCCACGAAGCCGCTGAACAGCAGCAACGCCAGCGTCTGATGGTCGCCGGTCACGAGGCACCTCCCTGCGCTTCGCGCGTCAGTTCCTGGGTGTCCCAGCGCAGCTCCAGCGCGGCCCGGTCCCGGCGCAACCGAGCATGCCGGGCATAGGCCCAGGTCAGCAGGAACGTGGTGAGGAACTGCCCGAGCCCCGCCAGCATGGCCACGTTCACCGCCCCGGCCACCGGCCGGGCCATGAGTCCGGGCGCGGTCGTCGCCGCGACCACGTACCCCACGTACCAGGCCAGAAAGACCGCGACCCCCGGCACCACGAACCGCCGGTACCTGCTGCGCACCTCCTGGAACGCCGCGCTGCGCTGCACCTCGACGTACACGTCCCGCGCTCGGACCACCGCCCCGCTCCGCTCCTCACGGGGGGCCGGTACGGCCGGCGCCGGCATTCCGGCGCCGTCCAGCTCACCCCAGCCGGAGGCCAGCGCGTCGTACCAGGGGTCCTCGTGCGCGGCGTCACGGGAGGGCGTGCCGGCGTCTTGCTGCCTCTCGCCCGAACTCTCGGGACCGTCCCCGACTCCGCGGGCACGACCGTTGCCTGACTGCATGCCCAAGGATGGACAGATCGGGAAGTTCCCCGACTCTTCTTCCCCCCGCTCTTCACCCCATCAGGTGACTCACTTCACCGGTGGCCGCACCAGCCCCTTACTGAAGGCGTAACGCACCGCCTGCGCCCGGTCCTTGAGACCCGTCTTCGAGAAGAGGTTGTTGATGTGCGTCTTCACGGTCGCGGTCGAGACATGCAGCCTGCGGGCGATCTCCTGGTTGCTCAGCCCGTCGGCGATCAGCAGCAGGACCTCGGTCTCACGCGCGGTCAGCCCGTCGGGCGGCTCGGACGGAGCCGGCGTCGGGGCCGGGGTGGGCTCGGGCTGCGACAGCCGCTCCAGCAGCCGACGCTGCACGCTCGGCGACAGACCCGCGTCCCCCGACAGCACGCTCTCCACGGCACGCACGATCTCGTCGCCGCCCGCGTCCTTGGTCAAATATCCCCGCGCACCGGCCTGCAGGGCGGGGAACAGCGACTCGTCGTCCGCGTACGTGGTGAGCACCACGACCTGGGTCCCGGGGTACCGGGACCGGATCCGCCGGGTGGCCTCCACGCCGTCGCAACGCGGCATCCTGAGATCCATCAGCACCACGTCCGGGGCGAGTTCCCCGACGAGCCGCACGGCCTCCTCGCCGTCTCCCGCGGCGCCGACGACCTCGACCCCGGGCAGCAGCCCGAGCAGCATCACGATGCCCTCGCGGACCACGGTCTGGTCGTCGGCGACCACCACCCGCGCGGGCTTCTTCCCCTCCTCCGTCTCCGTCATACCGGCACCTTCAGCGTCACCACGAATCCCTCCTCGTCCGGCCCCGCGTCGAGCGAGCCGCCGAGCAGTTCGGCGCGCTCACGCATACCCAGCAGACCGTACCCGCCTCCGGCCCCCGCCAGTTCGCCCGCCTGACCGCCCGAATCCCTTACCCCCAGCGTCACTTCACGCTCGCTGTAGTCGAGCCGCAGCTGCACCTTGGCGCCCTGGGCGTGCTTCCGGACGTTCGTCAGCGCCTCCTGCGCGACGCGGCGCACCGCCTGGGACGCCTCGGCCGACAGGAGTCTGCGCTCACCCGTCACAGTGACCTCGGCACCGGCCGTCCCACTGACCAGTTCGCTCAGGAAGTCCTCCAGCGGGGTCAGTTCGCCCCGCAGCGCGGACAGCGCCTGACGGGTCTCGGCGAGGCCGTCGCGGGCCATGCCCCGGGCGGCCACGACCCGCTCCAGGATCCGGTCACGGTCGGCGCCGTTCTCGATCAGCAGCCGGGCCGCCTCCAGGTGCACCAGCTGCGCCGAGAGGCTGTGCGCCAGCACGTCATGGATCTCCCGCGCGATCCGGGCCCGCTCGGCCAGGGCGGCGGACTCCGCCTCGGCGGCGCGGGCGGCCCGCTCCTGGGCGAGCAGCTGCTGCGCGTTGCCGCGGGCCTCGGCGTCCAGCCGCAGGACGTATCCGGCGAGTGCCATGCCCACCACCGAGGCGGCCGTGGTCAGCCATACGTCGTTGTTGTAGGCGGAGTACGCGGCCAGGCCCACCGATGTCACCGGGGTCGCGGCGGCGAGCGGCATCCGTTCCAGTGCGGTGATGCCACAGCCGCACCAGAGCACGAGGGAGAGGCCTCGGAATCCCGTGCCCTCGGCGGCGACCGCGATGGCCAGCAGGGCGCCTATCAGTGCCAGGGAGGGCACCAGCCGGTGCTCGTAGGTCGTCCGGAAGAAGGCCCAGCCGAGGGCAGCGGCGGCCAGAACTCCGGCCAGCGCCGCGAAGCCGCTCCAGAGGCCGACATGCTTCTGGTGGTACGCGCCCCACAACAGCATGGCGATCACCAGGAGCCTGACGGCCAGGGTGAGCAGGCGCCGGGCCCGAGAGGCTCCCTCGCGGCCGAGCGCCTCCCGCGACGGCCAGCGTGTCCAGGCATTCTCCGTCACGCGTGCTCCTTCCGGGCCGACGGCATGCCGTCACCGTACGCCGGGGCGGGCCGGCTCGTGCCCTGCAGGGACTGCGCCCGCCAGACCAGGACACCGGCCCGGCCCAGCAGGGTGGCGGCGAGACCGAGCATCAGGGCGGAGCTGTCCTGGTGCACGCCCAGGGCGGCTCCGAGGGCGAAGACACCGATCCGCAGGGCGATGCCCAAGGCCCAGACCGCGGCACTCGCCTTGGTGCTCTTTGCCCACATGACACCGTCCGGTGCCGCCCAGACCCGGCTCGTCCAGGCCCAGCCCGCGCCGATGGCCAGGCCGAGGACCAGCTCCACCGCGAGGAGCGTGGCGGACTCGGTGCGATGGTGGGCGTCGAGTATGGCGGGCTCGCGCAGCGCGACGACGGCGAGGATCACGGGCAGCAGCCACCAACGCCGGTCGGCCTGGATCACGCGAGGGCGAAGCTGCCGCCCGATCACGATGGCGGCGACGGCCACGATCACCAGCACGTTGACGAGCCCGGACATCAGAACCTCCGTGAGCGGAAGGGAGCGGTGCCGGAAGCGAGCACCGCCGACACCATCGAAGCTACGGAAATTCCCAGGCCAGGAGATCGGAGCGGGGGTGGATCAAGGGTGGAACCCGGAGGCGGGCACTCTCAACCCAGGGGTGGAGAAACCCGGCGGCCGGAAGGACGGGCGGCGCTGGGGCGGGCGTGCCGGGCGGGAGCGGCGGGCTGGGGCGGCGGGCTGGGCGGGAGGCGCCCGAGCCGGACTCGGCCGGGTGGAGGAGCGGTAGGCGGCCGGGGTGGAGGGGCGGTAGGCGGAGGTGGCGGGGCCGGCCGCGCACGCCGTGGCGGCGGGGCGCCGTAGGGCGGCACCACCCCATGCCGACCGAGGGCCGGGACCATGGGTCCCGGCCCTGACCCGTGAGTGGCCGGCCGAACCCGGACCACAGTCCCGGCTTCTGCACCGAGCTGGGCCCCGGCAAGCTCCCGCTCGGCCGAAGCCCAGCGCAGCGGCTACGCGTCGATGCGCGACCGGTCCAGCGTCGCCGCCGAGCTGGAGATGAACTCCTTGCGCGGCGCCACGTCGTTGCCCATCAGCAGGTCGAAGACCTGTTCGGCGGCCTCCAGGTCGGCGAGGTTGATGCGGCGCAGGGTGCGGTGGCGCGGGTCCATCGTGGTCTCGGCCAGCTGGTCGGCGTCCATCTCGCCCAGACCCTTGTAGCGCTGGATCGAGTCCTTGTACCGGATGCCCTTGCTCTGGAACTCCATGAGCTTGTCCCGCAGCTCACGGTCCGAGTACGTGTAGACGTACTTGTCCTGCCCCTTCTTCGGCTGGATCAGCTCGAGGCGGTGCAGCGGCGGCACCGCGGCGAAGACGCGGCCGGCCTCGACCATCGGCCGCATGTAGCGCTGGAACAGCGTGAGCAGCAGGCAGCGGATGTGGGAGCCGTCCACATCGGCGTCGGTCATCATGATGATCTTGCCGTAGCGGGCCTGGTCGATGTCGAAGGTACGGCCCGAGCCCGCTCCTATGACCTGGATGATCGCCCCGCACTCGGCGTTCTTGAGCATGTCGGTCACCGAGGACCGCTGCACGTTGAGGATCTTGCCACGGATCGGCAGCAGGGCCTGGAACTCGGAGTTCCGCGCCAGCTTGGCCGTACCGAGCGCGGAGTCGCCCTCGACGATGAACAGCTCGCTGCGGTCGACGTCGTCGCTGCGGCAGTCGGCGAGCTTCGCCGGCAGGGACGAGGACTCCAGGGCCGTCTTCCGCCGCTGGGCGTCCTTGTGCTGGCGGGCCGCGACGCGCGTACGGGCGGCCGCGACCACCTTCTCCATCACGACGCGGGCCTGCGCGGCGGCGTCCCGCTTGGTGGCGGTCAGGAACGCCTTCAGCTCCTTGGTGACCACGTTGTTCACGATGCGGCGGGCCGCCGAGGTGCCGAGGACCTCCTTGGTCTGCCCCTCGAACTGCGGCTCGGCCAGACGCACCGTGACGACGGCGCTCAGTCCCTCCAGGGCGTCGTCCTTGACGATGTTGTCCTCGGCCACCCGCAGCATCTTCTTGGCCCGCAGCACGTCGTTCATCGTCTGGGTGAGGGCCTGCTCGAAGCCGGCGACATGGGTCCCGCCCTTGGGGGTGGCGATGATGTTCACGAAGGACCGGAGGGTGGTGTCGTAGCCCGTGCCCCAGCGCAGCGCGATGTCGACGCCCAGCTCGCGGGTGACCTCGGTGGGGGTCATCTGGCCGTGCTCGTCCAGGACCGGGACGGTCTCCTTGAAGGAGCCCTGGCCCGAAAAGCGGAGCACGTCGCAGACCGGCTTGTCACTGGCCAGGTACTCGCAGAACTCACTGATGCCGCCGTCGAAGCGGAAGGACTCCTCGCCCTTGCTGCCGCCCTCACCGAGACCGAACTCGTCGCGGACGACGATGGTGAGACCGGGCACGAGGAAGGCGGTCTGCCGGGCGCGCTGGTGCAGGTTCTCCAGGGAGAGCTTGGCGTCCTTGAGGAAGATCTGCCGGTCCGCCCAGTACCGCACGCGCGTGCCGGTGCGGGTCTTGGGGATCTTCTTGGCCTTGCGCATGCCGCTCTTGGCCTCGAACTTCGCGTCGGCGCCGTCCGCGGCGAAGGCGCCGGGCACACCGCGCCGGAAGCTGATCGCGTGCGTGTTGCCGCCGCGGTCGACCTCGACGTCGAGGCGGGCGGAGAGGGCGTTGACCACGGAGGCGCCGACGCCGTGCAGACCGCCGGAGGCGGCGTAGGAGCCACCGCCGAACTTGCCGCCCGCGTGGAGCTTGGTCATGACGACCTCGACGCCGGAAAGGCCGGTCCTGGGCTCGACGTCCACGGGGATCCCGCGGCCGTTGTCGCGCACCTCCACGGAGCCGTCGTCGTGGAGGATCACCTCGATGTGGTCGCACACGCCCGCGAGGGCCTCGTCCACGGAGTTGTCGATGATCTCCCACAGGCAGTGCATCAGACCACGGCTGTCGGTCGAGCCGATGTACATGCCCGGGCGCTTGCGCACGGCCTCGAGACCCTCGAGGACGAGCAGGTGCCGCGCGGTGTAGTTGGAACCGTCCCGGTCTGCTCCTGCCAGCAGCGCTGTGGACGGCACGGACGTATCGGCGGTCACGCGGTTCGCTCCTCGCTGAATTTCAGGTGGCCCCCTCTTGGGTAGAGGGGCGGCTTCGGTTGCCGCTCAGAGGGTACCGAGGCCTGGTAGAGCCGGTGTAACGCCACCCTCGCTGGGGAACTCAGACTAGTCCAGGCTCGTATGCGTGTTCGATCCCTCGTTGGAGTGAAGTACATATCACGTTCCCTTGGAGGCATGAACCATTTAGGCTCCGGGCACGTCCTCATGAACAACCGGCAACCCCGCCGGGAGGACCGAGACACACAAGACCGCGCGAAACCGTAAGCACACAGATACGCACTACGGCACATTCGCCGCCAACCGGCAGCAGACAGCCGCCCCGAAAGATTTTTTCGAGGAAAAGCCACGAGCGGGAACGTTTTCGGGCTGGTTGGATGTTGACCCTGGTACGACAGCTCGTCGAGCTAGAGAAGAGGCGACGTGACTACTGTTCTGACCCCCGCGAGCCCGTTGACGGCCGCCGATCGCTGCGACCGCTGCGGCGCCCAGGCATACCTGCGCGTCGTCCTGCTCAGCGGCGGAGAACTGCTCTTCTGCGCCCACCACGGTCGCAAGTTCGAGCCGGAACTCAAGAAGATCGCCGCTGAGATACAGGACGAGACGGAGCGGCTGACGACCGTTCCGAACACCGCTTCTGAAGAAGAGCGCTGAATCTCGCACACACGACGAGCCAGCCCCGGCACAGGCCGGTGAACGGGCGGCCGCTCCTCTCCAGGAGCGGCCGCCCGTGCTCATGCCTTCACAGAGCCCTCAGGAGGGCCTGGTGGTGCCCTTCGGAGCCGTCGAGGACGCGTTGAGCACGCGCACGACGTCGGAGACGCGCGTATACACCCCAGGGCTGCCCGGCTGCCCGCAGCCGTCGCCCCACGACACGAGCCCGATCAGCATCCCTCCGGCCACCAGGGGGCCGCCGCTGTCGCCCTGACAGGCATCTGGGCCGCCTGCGGCCTCCCCCGCGCAGAGCATGGAGCCGGCGCGGTAGGCGCCGTCCGGGCCGCCGGGATAGGCGCGGGAACAGAGATCGTCGGGCAGCACCTGTACGTGCGCGGCGTACAGCCGGTGCGTGTAGGCGCCCCCGCCTGTCGTGTCGCCCCACCCGGACACGAGCGCCTTCGTACCCGGCGCGTAGGCCGGGTCGCCGGCGCCCGCCATAGGGACGACCGCGCTCTGGGGCAGCGGCTCGGCGAGGGTGAGCACGGCGAAGTCACCGGAGTTCGACGCGGTGTCGTAGCCGGGGTTGACCCGCACGTCCCGTACGGCGACCTCCTGGCCCTCGCTCGACAGCAGGTCCGTGCGGCCCGCGATCACCTTGAGGTCACGCGCGCGGTCCGGCGGCGCTCCCAGGACTTCGTCGCCCATGCAGTGGGCCGCCGTGAGCACGAGGGTCCGCGCGACCGCCACACCGCCGCAGAACTGGCCGGCCCGGGTACCCCCGAACCGGTCACGACTGGACAGCGCCACGGTCCACGGAGCCTGCGAGACCTCTATCGGAAACCCCCCGACCACCACGCTGTCGGCGGCCACCGGCGCCGCACCGACCAGGGGTATGGCGGTCATGGCGGCCGCCATGACCAGCGGCCGGATCAGCGCCCGGGCAATGGAGCGATGCATGCAGGCTCCTCACTCTGGAGATCTACTGGGACACCCAGAGTCATCCAGAGTCCGGTCTCGCGCAGCACGAAGGCCCGGCCCCCACGTGAGGGCCGGGCCTTCCGCGTCGTACGGACCGACCTAGTCGAGGTAGTCGCGCAGCACCTGCGAACGCGACGGGTGGCGCAGCTTCGACATGGTCTTGGACTCGATCTGGCGGATGCGCTCACGCGTCACGCCGTACACCTTGCCGATCTCGTCGAGGGTCTTCGGCTGACCGTCGGTGAGACCGAACCGCATGGAGACGACGCCGGCCTCACGCTCGGACAGGGTGTCCAGAACGGAGTGCAGCTGCTCCTGAAGGAGCGTGAAGCTGACGGCGTCGGCGGGGACGACGGCCTCGGAGTCCTCGATGAGGTCACCGAACTCGCTGTCGCCGTCCTCACCCAGGGGGGTGTGCAGCGAGATGGGCTCGCGGCCGTACTTCTGGACCTCGATGACCTTCTCCGGGGTCATGTCGAGTTCCTTGGCCAGCTCCTCCGGGGTGGGCTCGCGGCCCAGGTCCTGGAGCATCTGGCGCTGCACGCGCGCGAGCTTGTTGATGACCTCGACCATGTGCACCGGGATACGGATGGTGCGGGCCTGGTCGGCCATGGCGCGGGTGATCGCCTGACGGATCCACCAGGTGGCGTACGTGGAGAACTTGTAGCCCTTGGTGTAGTCGAACTTCTCGACCGCGCGGATCAGACCGAGGTTGCCTTCCTGGATGAGGTCCAGGAAGAGCATGCCGCGACCGGTGTAGCGCTTGGCCAGCGAGACCACCAGGCGGAGGTTGGCCTCCAGGAGGTGGTTCTTGGCGCGGCGGCCGTCCTCGGCGATGATCTCCAGCTCGCGCTTCAGCTTCGGCGCGAGCTTGTCCGCGTTGGCCAGCTTGTCCTCGGCGAACAGACCCGCCTCGATGCGCTTGGCGAGCTCGACCTCCTGCTCGGCGTTGAGCAGGGGGACCTTGCCGATCTGCTTCAGGTAGTCCTTGACCGGGTCAGCGGTGGCGCCGGCCGCGGCGACCTGCTGGGCAGGCGCGTCGTCCTCGTCCTCGTCGGACAGGACGAAGCCGGCGCTCTCGGTGCCCTCGGGCTCGTCGCCGACCTTGGTCTCCTCGAGAACCTCGTCCTCGAGAACCTCGGCGTCGTCCTTCTTCGCGGTGGTCTTCTTGGCGGCCGTCTTCTTCGCGACGGTCTTCTTGGCGGCCACCTTCTTGGTGGTCGCCTTCTTGGCGGCGGCCTTCTTGGCGGGCGCGGTGTCCTCGGCGGAATCGACTTCGGCCGGATCGGCGGGCGCCGTGGGGGCGGCCGTGGCGGCGGTGGCCTTCCGGGTGGTCACCGTCTTCGCCGCGACCGTCTTGGTGGCGGTGCGCTTGGCCGGGCTCTTCGCTGCGACGCTCTTTCGGGTGCGCTTGGGCTCTGCTGCACTGACCATCAGCGTCACACCCTCTTCCTCAAGAATCTGGTTGAGGCTGCGCAGTACGTTCTTCCACTGAGTGGCCGGAATCTGGTCAGCTTCGAAGGCCCGACGCACATCGTCGCCGGCGATCTGCCCCTCAGCCTTTCCCCGCTCAATGAGCGCCATGACAGAGACGGACTCGGCGATCTCCGGCGGGAGCGTACGGGATGTGCTGGCCGACACGAACAACCTCTCGGAACGTTGGAAAACGGCTTCCGGCACCGTCCACTGCGGACTGGAGCCGACCACCGGCCTGGGGATGGGCCGACGGAGCGGGCGGGGGCCGGGAAGATGCACAGCGCCTTGCATGGCGTCCGTATTCCCTCCGCGGCTGTCACCTCTTAGGTCATCGCGTTGCTTCCACGAGCGTTACGCCCAATCTGCGTGGCCCGAGTCACACCCCGTAAGCGGTCAGATCCTGTCAATTACGGACAGAATGGCTCACTCGCATCGTCATACCCAGTCACGACCCCGACGGCCACCACACCGCCGGGCCCCGCCGGACCCCGCCGGACCCGCAAGGATCCGGCGAGGTCCGGCGACGGCCGGTACCGGCCCGGCGCCGCCCCGAGAACCACGAGGACGCCGCACTCTGGCGACCGCACCACCTTCGTCTCGGTCAGTGCTCGCGCGGGGCGGGCACCACTCGCTCCACCTCGGGGTGCACCGTGAGCAGTTGACGCATGGCCGCCTCCGCCGCCGTGCCGTCGCCGGTGCCGAGGGCGTCGACGATCCGCGCGTGCTGCGCGAGCGACGTCTCGTTCGGCCGGTCACAGCCGGTGACCGGACCGCCCGAGACCTGCAGGGCGGCCGAGACGATGCCGGAGAGGTGCTCCAGCATGCGGTTGCCCGCGATCTGGATGAGCAGCGCGTGGAACTCGGTGTCGGCGCGCGAGTAGGTCAGTGCGTCGCCCTGCGCCATGGCGTGGCTCATGATCTCCACCATGTCGCACAGGCGCTGCTGCACCTCCTCACGCCCGTGCCCGGCGGCGAGGCGAGCGGCGAGCGGCTCGATCGTCCACCGCAGCTCGCTGAGCTCGCGGCGCTGGTCGTCGCGCTGGGGCCCGAACGCCCGCCACTCGATGATGTCCGGGTCGAGGAGGTTCCAGTCACTGACGGGGCGCACGCGCGTGCCGACGTTCGGACGGGCGCTGACCAGGCCCTTGGCCTCGAGGACGCGGAGGGACTCGCGGACGACGGTACGGGAGACCTCGAAGCGCTGGCCGATCTCCTCGGGCACCAGCGGGCGGTCCGCACCCAGGTCGCCGGAGACGATCATCTGTCCCAGCTGCTGAACGAGTTGGCCGTGCAGGCCGCGGCCGCGGCTGCCCGCGGCCCGCCGGCCGACACGGCCCAGATCGGGTTCCGCGCCGTCCCAGGAGGGCGCTCCGACGCGGTCGGCCACCGGGGCCTCGGCGTAGGGGTAGCGGTCGAGTTCGCCCGGGCCGGCCAGACCGGAGTCGGAGGAGCGGGCGGCGGTCATCATGGTGTGCGCAAGGGTACTCACGGATCCTTTGTCGGCGTCGTCTCCAACTCCCTTGAGGTCTTTGGTGAAAAGCACACGAAAGGGTGATCGCTCACCCCGTCGCAATTGACGCCTTATCGGAAAGAAATGGGCTTTCTGTGGGGAGTTGCGCACACACCAGGATCAGAAACTTACGCACAGTCGTCACCGGAGCCTGGAGCGCAGTGCGGTGAGCAGATACGCGCAGAGCAGCGCCGCCAGCGACAACGCCAGTGCGCCGCCGTACGGTTGGGCGAGAATCCGTACCCCGCCGACCAGATAGCGCTCGCCCCCGAAGGGCCACTGCAGCAGCAGGAGCTCCCGCATCCGTTCCGACAACCCGGCTGCCATCCGCACGCCGGACCCCTGGAGCACCATGTGCGCCAGGGGAACGACGAGGACGGGTACGGCGAGTACGGCGGCCAGGCCGGCCGTGGTCGACCGGAAGACACCGGCCGCCAGCACACCGGCCCAGGCGCAGCCGACGACCAGTCCGAACCAACTCGCGGCCAGCGGGAGCCAGTCCGGGGGAACTTGTGTGAGCTCCCGTCCGTAGAAGATGTAGAGCACTTCGGCGTCGCAGCCCATGGTGAGGAAGGCCAGCAGCATCGCCGTGGCCCCGGAGACGAGCAGTTTCGCGGTCAGCAGCCCGAGCCGGCGGGGCACGGTGCCGCGGTCCGCCGCCAAGGCGGGGTGGCGGAATTCGTCCCCGAAGGCCAGCGCGCCGAGCAGCCCGGCCGCGAGCGCCGCGGGCGGCAGCGGCAGTTCCCGTGGCCACGCCGCGAACAGCCGCGCCTGCGGGGTGTGGCCGATTCGGGCCAGAAGTACGGCGGTGATCGCCGACACCGCCAGGACGGCACCGCAGGTGAGGAATCCGGCACCGACACCCGCGGCACGCCGGATCTCGTAACGCAGGGGACGAAGGGGGCTGGGGGCGGGGCGGACGGAGATGGGGGGTGGCAGGGGGGTCAGGGCTTCGAGCGTGCGGGCCGTGTCCGGCCGGACGGTGCGGCGGGCCGGTGCGAGACCGGCGCCGGGGTTTCTGGCACCGGGGAGGCGGGTGCGACTGGCGGGGATACCGGCCGAGGGAGTGGCGGTGCCGCGGTCGTGCGACTCGGAGACGGTCGAGTCGGAGACGGTCGAGACGGTGGCCCGACCGGCGTGCGCCGTGGCCGTCGCGTCGGCGGACCGTCCGCGGTCGGCCGTCGCGAGCGCGTCGGCGGAGACGGCCCCGCCGGAAAGTGCCCTGCGACCGCTGCCGGGTACGTCCTCGTCGGCGGGCGCGACGGCCCCGTGCTGCGCGTCGTCGGCTTCCGAGATCACGGTCGTCGACGACGCGGTCTGAACGGTCTCCATGCGTTCGGACTCCGGCAGGTGGTCGGAGCCATCCCTGAGCACCGTCCGCTCGCCGCCACCGGCCTGTGTCCGCTCCGGCGCCGAGAAGCCGAACACTCTCTGGGGCTCCGCGAGCGTGGAGAGGCCTGACAGCGCCCGCTCCGCCTCCGGCACCGAAGCGGTCACGGTGACGTGGTCCCGCTCTTCCGACGAGCGGCCTGTTGCGGTCGCGTCCTGTGGCTCTGACGCGGCGCGCTCCCGCTCCTCCGCGGAGAGGCCGACTGCGGGGGCGTCCCGCTCGGGCGCGCCCGAGTCGACCTCGGCATCATCGCTCTGCGCGGCCGGCAACCCGGGCGTCGCCGTGTCCGGCTCCTCCGCCGGCAGGTCGGGTGCCGCGCCCTCCGTGTCGGCCGTGGGCGCCCCGGGGTTGGCGTCGTCGGACTCCGGCTCCGCCCGGACGGGAGCGGCCATCTCGCGTTCGGCCTGCGCCTCCTCCCCCGCGGCATGCCCCTGTTCCGCCGGGGAGGCGCCGGACGCGGCATCGGCGCGCGGCCCCATGTCGCCCACCTCGTCGGCGAGTTGATGTACGAGGATGCCGTGCCGGAATGCCGTCTCGCCGATGTCGGCGGTGGTGGAGCCGTACACCGAGAGGCGGTTGCCGCCCTCCCTGACCACCTCCACGGAGCGGCGGGCGGTGCGGGCCTCCTTGGTGAGCAGAGCCGCGAGACGCGCGGCGTGAGGGCTGCGGACGGCCACGCGCGGACGCAGCCTGGTGCGGGCGAACTCCTTGGCCTCCTGGTCGGCGACGAGCCTGCCTGCGTCGAGGGTGACGACCCGGTCGGCCGTGCGTGCCGCCTCCTTGGAGTCGGCGGTGGTGAAGAGGACGGTGCCGCCCTGGTCGGCGTGAGCGCGCAGCATGCTGTGCACCCATTGCGCCTCGCGGGCGGAGAGTCCCTCGGTGGGGTCGTCCAGGACGAGCGTGTGCGGGTCGGGCAGCAGGGCAGCGGCCAGGCCGAGTCTGCGGTCCATGCCGCGTGAGAGCGTGCCGAGGCGCTCCTCGCGCAGGCTGACGAGGCCGACCGCTTCGAGGACTTCGTCGGCGCGCCGGGCAGGCACTCCGGACGCCGCGCACAGCATGCGCAGATGTCCGCGGACCGAGCGGGAGGGATGCCCCGGCACGTCACCGAGGAGCACCCCGACTTCCTGTGCCGGATGGGCGATCCGGTGCAGGGGGCGTCCCTTGAAGTATGTGATGCCGCGGCCCGGTTGGAGCTCGAGCATCAGTCTGAGCGCCGTTGTCTTGCCCGCGCCGGTGGCTCCTTGGAGCGCGGTGACATGCCCGGCGCGCGCCTCGAAGGAGACGTCGTCGAGGGCGGGCGGGTGCGCCTTGCGGGGATTGCTGGTCAGTCCGAAGGCCTGGATCACCTGCAGCAAGATAGCGTGCGATGTCCAGTTTTTCCGGTATAACCCGGTCCGCTCCCACACTGTCGTGGATGCGGACCCGGCTCATGTCCACCGTTCGACGCAGCCGGGGGTCATCCGGCGCGGTCGGTCCGCCTCGTCGTCACGCCGGCCGACCACCGCGCGTTTCACACCTCGGGGCGCAGCATCGGGGGGTTGAGCAGGGTGGCGCCGCCGGCCCGGAAGAGCTGAGCGGGCCGGCCGCCCTGGCGCGTGGTCGTTCCTCCCGTGGGCACGAGGAATCCGGGGGTCCCGGTGACCTTGCGGTGGAAGTTGCGCGGATCGAGGGCCACGCCCCACACCGCCTCATACACCCTGCGCAGCTCCCCGACGGTGAACTCGGGCGGGCAGAACGCGGTGGCCAGCGACGAATACTCGATCTTGGAACGGGCCCGTTCCACCCCGTCGGCGAGGATCTGGGCGTGATCGAAGGCGAGCGGTGCCACGGGCTCGCCGTCCCGGCCGTAGCCGCCCTGCTGGAGCAGTTCCTCGACCGGCGCCCAGCGCGCGTTGCTGGCGTCGCCTCCCGCGCGGGGTGCGGGCAGGTCGGGCGCGAGCGCCAGGTGGGCGACGCTGACCACGCGCATGCGCGGGTCCCGCTCAGGGTCGCCGTAGGTGGCCAGCTGCTCCAAGTGGGCACCGTTGTCCTGCGCCGGAGCCGAGGGGTCGTGTGCACACAGCCCGGTTTCCTCGGCCAGCTCGCGCGCCGCCGCCTGGGACAGGTCCTCGTCGGCCCGTACGAAACCGCCGGGAAGCGCCCAGCGCCCCTGGAAAGGAGGCTCGCCCCTGCGCACCGCCAGCGCGCACAGGGCATGGCGGCGCACGGTCAGCACGACCAGATCCACGGTGACGGCGAAGGGCGGAAAGGCTGACGGGTCGTAGGGCATGTCGCGATCATAGTCGTCTGCCTGACGATAAACACTCCCTTCGCCGACCGCATCGGTGGTGGTTCCGCTTCGTTCCGTTATGAGGCTCGAGGATGGCTCCTGTCCGTCGCCCCGACCGTGTCGTACGAGGTCACACGCCCTGTCGTACGAGCTCACACTCCCAATTGGAGGCCGTCCGCCGCTTCCTCGACCATCGCGAGGCCCAGCCGGCTGATCCGTACGGCGAAGGGGGCGCCCGCCACGCGCAACCCGGTCAGCCCCAGTTCGCCGAGCGGGGCGCTCCGCACCGGGCGAAGGGTGACCGTACCGGCGGGGGCGTCGGGGCGGATACCCGCGAGCGCGGTGAGCATCAGGATCACGGAGGCCGCGGCAGTGGCCGCCGGGCGGCAGGCCGCGGGGTGCGGGACGGGAGCGCTCCCGGCAGTGCGCTGTTCGCCCGCGAACATCTCGGGCAGCCGGTGACCGAAGTGTTCCGCGGCGTCCAGTAGTCCTCTCAGCAGACCACAGGCTTCCTTCTCATAGTCGGCGGCGGCCAGTCCGGCGACGGCCAGCGCGGTCTCGTGGACCCGCACGGCTCCGGTCCGGTGACCGAACGGATTGTGCCCCGGCTCCTTGGCACCGAGACCGCGCAGCCCCCAGCCCGCGTCCATGGCGGGGCCGCCGAGCAGCCGGGCGAGATGTTCGGTCTGCACCTTGTCGAGCAGGCCCGGGGCCGGCCGGCCGGAACCGAGGAGGCCGGTGTCGAGCAGATGGACGGCGTGGGAGCCCAGATACGGCAGGGGTCGCCTGTCCGGTGCCAGGGCCGCGGCCGGGCGTCCGCCGCTGTGATCCTCCATCCAGAAGTCGCTCCGGAACGCCGTCCGCAAGGCTCGCGCCCACTCGCGCAATTCCATGGCTCCCGGTCTGTCGTAGGCCTCCAGGAGGTCGGCACCGAGCTGGGCCGCGCGGCAGGCATGGGCCTGTGTCTCGCAGCGGACCGGGCCTGCGGGCTGCGGGTCGGGGAGGTACGGGCCGTCACCTGCGGCGGTGCGCAGCCAGGTCAGGCAGCGTTCGGCCGTGGGCAGCAGCTTTTCCGTCTCCTGTTCGGGCAGTCCCCAGCGGCGGGCCTCTGCGAGCACTGCGGGGAAGAGCAGGGTGGCCTCCGTTCCGGTGCAGCTCGGCGGGAGGAGCGGTCCGGCGTCTCGTCGTGGCCCGGGGATCATGCCCGCCTGCGGTCCGGGCCCGCTGAGCTGCGTGCGGGCCAGGGTGCGCAGTGTTCCCGCGGCGAGTCGGGTGCCCAGCGGCAGAGTCATGCGGGCGGCGGCGAGAGCCTCGGCAGGGGCCATCCCGCAACGCCACGGCGCGCCCGCCGCGAGGTAGGTGTCGGACGGGTGTGCGGGGTCGCGCACGAGCAGTGCCTGGAGGTCGGCGACAGCCGTGTGCAGCAGGGCTGCCACGCGAGGGTCGTCGCCCGCCGCGCGGGCGGGGGCGAGGGCGCTGGTCGCGGCGTGGCCCGCCGCCCGCAACGGACCCGCGCCGGCCGGGCGTACCCGCAGTTCCACGGCTGCCGTGCCGCCAGGTGGCAGTTCCACTTCCCAGCGCAGCAGTCCGGCGGACGCCAGTGAGTCGGACGGCGGCGGATCGGAGGTGACGCAGGCGGCGAAGTCGGCCTTGGCCCAGCGCAGGCCCGAGTCGTGGACCGTGGCCGGGAGTTCGGGGCCCGCCGTGCCCGAGGCGATGGTGCCGAGCTCTGCGAGATCCGTGCCGAGGGCGACTTCGACGGGCAGCCGCAGAGCACGCGGCGCGGCGTTGCGGAGGGTGATCCGCTCGGTTCCGTCGGCGTGACGCGTCCGCTCGACCACGACGTCCGGATCGGGGCGGGCGGTCTGTGACATGCGCAGCGTGCCCACGAAGCGGGCGCTGTCGGCTCCCGTCATCCTTGCCTGCAGCGGTAGTGGCTCACGGCCTGCGACGCGGAGCTGGCACCGCGAGAGCAGGCGCCTGCCGTCGCGGTAGTACCCGTCCAGTCCCCGGCCGGTCAGCTGTCCCAGCTCGTCGGAGATGACGAGGCCGGGCAGGGCGACGCAGACCAGCGCCGCATGGGTGGGCGGCAGCTCGGGCACCGGACGGCTGCCCTGGGGCGTACGGGCCGGTGGGGCGGAGGGACGGGAGCGGCCGGGGTCCGGTGACGGGTACCTGCGTCGGCCGACCGGGGAGGCCGGCCTGAGGGCCGGAGGCGGTGGTGCCGGCGGTGGCGGTGGCACGCCGATGGCCGTCCGGGGGACGGCTCCGACGCGGCCCGGCGGGGGCGGCTCGCGCCTGTCCCAGGGCGGACGCTCGTCGTCGGCGGCGGAGGGCGAAGTCGGCTGCTGGTACATGGGGTGGCCTCTTCTGCGCTCGGTGGGCCTCGGACGTGCTGGGCGGCCGATGGGGCGCACCGGGGAGCTGGGGTCGTGCGGCGGCAGGGCCCGTCGGGGCGTTCCGCCACTCAGGTGAACGGAGACGGACTCGTCCGGGTCACGGCTCGGCTGGGGGATGCCGACCGAATGGCGGCGTGGCGGGGTGGAGAAGGCGCCTGTGAGCGCTCTGCCGAGCCGGTGCCACCACCCGTCGCGCCGTGCGCCTGCGCGGACCGGCGGCGCGCTCCGGCGTGCGCGGTGGGGCCGGCCCGGGACATGGGCCTGGCGAAGGGAGGAGGCCGGGCCGAGCGAGGAAGCCGGGCCGAGTGAGGTATCGAGCGGGGTGACGGTGTCCAGGAGGCGGAGGTCGCCGAGCGAGCCGTACGCCCCCGGACGGGTCAACGGGGGCCGGTAAGCCGACCGCCCACGGCGGACCAGGCACGCAAGACGGTTCAGGTGGACCTGCCCGACCGGGCGCCGGTCCGCGCGGGCGGGCTTCTGCCGGGCCGGCCGCCTGCTCGGGCTTCCTGGCCCGGCGTTCATCCGTCCCCCTCGGCTCCACAGTGACCGCTTCCCGGCTGTGCGCCCCTCGCCGTGCCGTCGTCGGCGCCGGCCGCACGCGTGCGCGTGGCGCCCCGGCCCCTGGTTCCGGGCCGCGAGGGTTCGGCGGCGGACGATCGGGGGTGGGAGCCCGTCGGACGCCGTCGTCCGGCCGCCGCGCGGGCGCTGCGGACACCGTCGCCGGGGTCGGCGGACCGGACGCGGTGCCGACGCCGGGTGACCTTCCCGGCGTCCGTCTCAGCCCTCTCTTCGGCACCCGGTTCACCGACCTGATGATCCGTCCCCTCGATCGCTCCCGGCGTCGCCACCGGTGATGCAGCGGGCTCGGTCAGGGTCGTTCCCGGCGCCGGGTCGGAGTGCCCGGCGTGCTCCGGCGATGTCCGCTCCGTGCGTTCCGCGCGCAGGCAACGTCGGATCGATTCGGGGTCCAGTCCTTCGTTGCACGCCTGGTGCAGCAGACGCGCGAAGAGGTAGTCGGGATCGGCGCCCAGCGCCATGGCCAGCGCCTCTCGGGCCTCCAGCTCGTCACCCGTCGACCAGGCGACCCAACCGGCCAGGGTCAGCGGTGCGGCGGCGTGCTCCCCGTAGGGCCCGACGCAGCGGCGGGCCAGGGCGCGCCAGAGCCGGAGCGCCGGGCCTGCCTCGTCGCCCTCCATCCACGCGGCTGCCCGGTCACGGGTCGTGCGGTCCTGGAGGCCGAGGATCAGTGTCGCCGCCTCGTCGTTTCCGAGCAGGTCGTCGTCGCGCAGGTCGGCCGGATGCGTGCCGGACACGGGCGCTGCCACGGCGAAGCGGCGGATGACCCGCTCGGCCAGGTCGAGGGTCTCCTCCGCCACGTCCGCCCGGATCGCCTCGTCCAGCATCCGGGGCACCAGGGACATGCCGGCCGCGTCGAGCACGATCTCCTGCTCCAGGGCCGCGCTGGTCTCCCAGGGTTGCAGCCTGGCACGCAACTCCCTGAGGGTGCCGCGCACCTGGATGCCGGCGTAGGTGGCCGCGGCGGCCAGTACGGAGGTGCCGGGAAGGCCCATCGGCGAGCCGTCGGCGGGGCAGCAGCCCTTGATCGGACAGCAGTACGACCAGTAGCGGCCGCCGGAGATGCACAGCGCCTCGATGACCGGCACGTCGAGGTCGCCGCACCGGGTGCGCAGCAGGTCGGCCAGCCGCTCGAGTCGTCGCTTGACGTCCCGGCCCGACTCTCCCGGGCCGGGTTCCTGGCAGATGTAGGCCACCATCTGCTCGGGCCGGGTGCCGCGCCGCTCGCTGCCGGTCACCAGACCGTGGACCAGCTGGTGTGCGGCCGCGTCCCAGTCCTCCTCGTTCTCGGGGATGCCGAGCCGGGCCCGGCCGCCGAACCTGCCCCGGCCTTCGCGGTCGTGGAGGGCGACCAGCACCATGCTGTCCTCCGGGCGGTAACCGAGCAGGTAGGGCAGGGCGTCGGCCAGTTCGGCCGGGGTGCGCAGGGTGACCTGCGGGTCGTGCGCGGACGGTCCGGATGACGGCTTCCGCCCCGGGATGTCGCTGTTCTCGAACGGTCCGGTGGTTTCGCTGTGATTCGTCATGCGCCGACGATCTCGCGGATCTCGAGAGTCCGCTTGAGCCTGTGGATAAGTCGAATCAGGGACACGACAAGATCGCCGTGGTTGTCCACAGCTTCGGGCCGGGCCGGCCCGCTTGTCGGTCCCGTCCTGTTGTATGGGAGGCATGGAGCACACGAGCAACGCGGATCTCCGGGCCCAGGCCGACGCCGTCCTCGCCCGGCTCGTCGGGGATGCCACGGGCGCGGCCCGGCTGCGCGAGGACCAGTGGCGGGCGATCGAGGCGCTGGTGGCCGACCGCCGCCGGGCCCTGGTCGTGCAGCGGACCGGCTGGGGCAAGTCCGCGGTGTACTTCGTGGCGACGTCACTGCTGCGGGCCGGCGGAAGCGGCCCCACGGTGATCGTCTCGCCCCTGCTCGCGCTCATGCGCAACCAGGTGGAGGCCGCCGCCCGGGCCGGGATCCACGCCCGCACCATCAATTCCGCCAACACCGAGGAGTGGGAGGCGGTCCAGGCCGAGATCGCGGCAGGTGAGGTCGATGTCCTGCTGGTCAGCCCGGAGCGTCTGAACAACCCGGACTTCCGCGACCAGGTCCTGCCCAAGCTGTCGGCGGCCACCGGGCTGCTGGTCGTGGACGAGGCCCACTGCATCTCCGACTGGGGCCACGACTTCCGGCCGGACTACCGGCGGCTGCGCACCATGCTGGCCGACCTCCCGCCCGGTGTCCCCGTGCTGGCCACCACCGCCACGGCGAACGCCCGGGTGACCGCTGACGTCGCCGAACAGCTCGGCACCGGCGGCGCCTCGGACGCCCTGGTGCTGCGCGGACCGTTGGACCGGGAGAGCCTGAGCCTCGGCGTGCTGCGCCTGCCGGACGCCGCGCACCGGATGGCCTGGCTCGCCGACCACCTCGACGAGCTGCCGGGCTCCGGCATCGTCTACACGCTGACCGTCGCCGCCGCCGAGGAGGTCACCGCGTTCCTGCGGCAGCGTGGGCACACGGTCGCCTCGTACACGGGCAAGACGGAGAACGCCGAGCGGCAGCAGGCCGAGGAGGACCTGCTCGGCAACCGGGTCAAGGCGCTGGTAGCCACGTCGGCGCTCGGTATGGGCTTCGACAAGCCCGACCTCGGGTTCGTGGTCCACCTCGGCTCACCCTCCTCCCCCATCGCCTACTACCAGCAGGTCGGCCGGGCCGGCCGCGGTGTGGAGCACGCCGAGGTGCTGCTGCTGCCGGGCAGGGAGGACGAGGCGATCTGGCAGTACTTCGCGTCGCTCGCCTTTCCCTCCGAGGAGCTGGTCCGGCGCACCCTGGACGTCCTCGCCCGTGCGGACGGGCCGCTTTCGCTGCCGGCGCTGGAGCCACGTGTGGAACTGCGCCGTTCCCGGCTGGAGACGATGCTGAAGGTCCTCGACGTGGACGGGGCGGTGCACCGCGTCAAGGGGGGCTGGATCGCGACCGGACAGCCATGGTCGTACGACGCCGAGCGCTACGACTGGGTCGCCCGGCAGCGGACGGCGGAACAGGAGGCGATGCGCGCCTACGCGTCCACCACCGAGTGCCGCATGGAGTTCCTGCAGCGCCAGCTGGACGACGAGGGAGCCAAACCCTGCGGCCGGTGCGACAACTGCGCGGGTCCGCGCTTCACCGCCGACACGTCCGCCACTGCGGTGGACGCCGCGCGGAGCGACCTGGGCCGTGCCGGGGTCGAGGTGGAGCCCCGGCGCATGTGGCCGACCGGCCTGCCGGCCATCGGCATCGATCTCAAGGGGCGCATCCCGGCCGGTGAGCAGGCCTCGCCGGGCCGCGCTCTCGGGCGCCTTTCGGACATCGGCTGGGGCAATCGGCTCCGTCCGCTCTTCGCGCCCCAGGCGCCGGACGCGCCGGTGGCGGACGACGTGGCGCGAGCCGTGGTCGACGTGCTGGCCGACTGGGCCAAGGGGCCCGGCGGCTGGGCTTCCGGGGCGCCCGACGCTCCGCCCCGGCCTGTGGGTGTGGTCACCGTCGCCTCACGCTCCCGGCCTCGGCTGATCGAGTCGCTGGGCGCGCGGATCGCCGAGATCGGCCGGCTGCCCCTGCTCGGCTCCGTGGACCACGCCGGGGACGTGCCCCGGCTGCCGCGCAGCAACAGCGCGCAGCGGCTGAAGGGCCTCGACGGTGTGCTGTCGGTGCCGCCCGCCCTCGTCTCGGCCCTCGCCGACGCCCGCGGACCGGTGCTGCTGGTCGACGACTTCACGGAGACGGGCTGGACGCTCGCGGTCGCGGCACGCCTGCTCAGGAAGTCCGGGGCCCAGGGGGTGTTGCCGCTGGTCCTCGCCGTCCAGGGCTGACCGGGTCGCGGTTCACCGGGCGGCCGTACACGCCCTGACGGGGCCCAGGCGTCAGCAGTCGAACCTTTGGGTAGGGATATAAGCCTCACACCGCCAGATAAGAGTCGGTGGCCCCAATTGCTCGTTGCCGCAGCCAAGTTCGACAGGAAGAATTGAGGTCCGCTCCCCGCACGGCTCGTCCGTGATCCGGTAGGGCTTCGCTGCGGTGCGCGCTCCCCCGAATCCGACCTCGCCCGCAGTATGGGCGCGTAGCCGAAGGGAGGAACGTGACCTTCGGATTCGCCTCGTCGTCGGCGGCATCGTTGTCGACCTCCGTGTCCGCCGCTTCCGCCAGTCGCCTGCTCGAGCCGGCCGAGTGGGCTGCCGCCGGAATCCCTCTGCTGCGCAGCCCTCGTGAGGTCGTCAGCGGGCTCCATACGCGCCATCGCCCCGAGCCGGCGACGGCGGTCGTGGCGGTGCTCGATCCGGAGGAGCGGCTGTGCGCCAGCGCCTCCTTCACGCGGCGTCCGGCCCCGGCCGACGGCTGGATGTTCCGCAACGCGCTGCTGTCCCAGCTGCGCCGGATCATCCCGCACGACTTGCGCCGCCGTACGCCCGTGCGCACGGCCGTACTGCTCTACTGCCGTGAGGGCGACGGGCGTTGGACCGAGGAGGACGGCGCCTGGATGTGGGGCCTGCGCGACGCCTGCACCCTGCACGGGCTGCGGTGCGGGGCGTACATCACGCTGACCCATGAGGGCTGGCAGGTCCTCGGCGAGGGACGCGGTGGACGCCGTCCGAACGCTCACTCGGAGCCGGAGTCATTCGCCATGGCGGAGGCCCCGCCGCGCGCACCGCGCACCGGCGGCCCGGTCTCCGAGGTCCTGCGCCGCGCCGCGGCCCGCTGAAGAACGGCACCGGCCTGGCCGCACGCCCGCCGTCCGGGGCCGCCCGTCAGCACGGGATGGGCGGCGATTTCCGGTGGCGGCCCGACCGGGACGCCATGCGCGGCAACCGGCGCCGAACAGCCGAGGGGCCGGCACCCGCTCATCGCGCTACGAACCACCGCGCGGCAGAACCGGCGGACCGCCGCCGCCCCCAGTCACCGCAGGAGCACCGCATCCCGGCACGGCGGGGTACGGCTGTGCGGGGCGTGGGCCGCGAGCCGGCCCGGCGTGGACGGCCACGGCGGACTGGGGCCCGCCCGGCCTGAACGCTCTGTCCTGCGTGCGCGGGGAGAGCCGCGCCATCAGCGCAACGGCCCCGCACCCTCGTGGCCCCCGCATGTCGTCCGGGCATGCCGAAGGGCACACCGTGCGGACGACCGCGGGAGCGGCTGCCACTTCACGCCGGTGCCCCGAGGGGCCGGGATCGGCTCAGACCCCGGCGCCCAGCACCGAGTTGATCTGCTGCGGGTCGCCGCAGACGATCAACAGGGCACCGGCCCGTGCGTGGGCCAGCGGGAGGGCGGCGACCGCGGCGGAGGCGGGGCCTCCGTTCACGGCCACGACGACCACGGGGCGGGATCCGGCGCGAGCGGCGGCGGCACCGTCGGCGTAGAAGACGTCGTCCCCGGCGTCGTGCTGCGCCCAATAGGCCGCTTCGCCGAAGGACAGCTCATGCTCCGCCCACGGGTGCTGGGCACCGGTGGTGAGCACGAGCACGTCGCCGGGGGCACGGCCCGAGTCCAGGAGCAGGTCCACCGCCTCTTCGGCGGCGTCCAGCGCACCCTCGGCCGAGGCCGGGATCAGCTGGATCTGCGGGGTCGCCGCTGCGGCGACGGAAGCGGTCGGGCCGGACGGGCCCGACTTGGCCGGAGCCACGTCACGCGGCGTGCGCTGCACCGGCGCCGTGGGCCGCGGGGGGCCGGGACGACCAGGGCGGGCCGGAGCCGCGGGGCGGGGGCCGGGTACGGGGCGGGGGGTCGGCGCGGTACGGCCGCTGGCCGGAGTGACGCGGGGACCCTGGGCACTCTCGTGAATCTGAGGCTCCTCGGGAATGAGAGGCATGAGCTGATTTTTATCAAACGTTGGTGCGGCGCGGATGACCGGGTGGCACATCAGTGCGAGCGGAACCGTCAGAAATCGAAGCCGAGCTGACCCTCGATTTCCGGAACGCTTCCTTCCGTCCAGCTGCGGACCTTCTTGAGGTGCCGCCACTGAGGCAACGCATCAAGATACGCCCACGACAAGCGGTGGTGCGGGGTGGGCCCCCACTCCTCCAATGCGGCCTTGTGCACGGGGGACGGATACCCGGCGTTGTCCGCAAATCCGAAGTCTGCATGGTCGATACCCAGTTCGGCCATCATTTTGTCGCGCTGAACCTTGGCGATCACCGACGCGGCGGCGACGGCCACACACGATCGATCGCCCTTGATCACCGTGCGCACCGCCCAGGGGGCGCCGAGATAGTCGTGCTTTCCGTCGAGGATGACGGCGTCGGGGCGGACCGGAAGCGCGTCCAGGGCGCGAGCCGCGGCGAGCCGCAGCGCGGCCGTCATCCCCAAATCGTCGATCTCCTCGGGGGAAGCATGCCCCAGCGCATGGCACGTCACCCACGCATGCAGAATCTCGGCCAGTTCCGTACGCCGCTTGATCGTCAGCAGCTTGGAGTCGGTCAGCCCCTGCGGGGGCCGGCGGAGTCCGGTGATCGCGGCACAGACGGTGACGGGTCCGGCCCAGGCGCCGCGCCCCACCTCGTCGATACCGGCAATGACCTTCGCTCCGGTCGTGGCGCGCAAGGAGCGCTCGACGGTGTGTGTAGGCGGTTCGTACGGCATGGCGCCCTTAGCCTACGCCGCCGGGATCGCCCGGCGACACCCCGGTCTCCCGGCCCTCGGCAAGATCGCCGGCGCGAGGAATCAAGCCGCGTGCGGACGTAGCAGCGGGACCATCAACTGGTCGATCATCTCCTCGAGATCCTCATCGCTCCATTCGCTCAAGCACATCTTCGAGCGGTACATCATCATGGCCGGGACGGCATCGAAGACATACCCGTTCGCCGCGTCCGGCCGGACATCTCCGCGCTCTATACCCCGCATGATGACCTCGCGGAGCAGCTGGACGGTCGGTTCCACCACTCCTCCGACGATCACGCTCTGGAAGCGCTCGGCCTGCACCTGATCGCATTCGTGAATGACAGCGCGGAGCGCGAGGCCGGGTGGTGAGTACATGATCCGCCGGACCTGCCGACACAGGGCGAGGAGGTCCTCGCGAACGCTCCCGAGGTCCGGAGCCGTCTCCATCCGAGGCAGGCCCGTCACCAGGGCGTCCGCGACGAGGTCCTCCTTGCGGGGCCATCGGCGGTACACCGCGGCCTTGCCGGTCTGAGCACCGGCCGCGACGCCTTCCATGGTCAGCCCCTTCCAGCCGACCGCGCCGAGCTGCTCCAGGGCGGCGTCCAGGATCGCTCGTTCCAGCACCGCACCGCGCCGACGGGGGGACACCGGCCGCGCAGAGGCGGCGGACCAGCGCGAGGTAACCATGAGCGTTTCTCCAACATGCAAAGGAAGCGGGGATTCCGGGGCGGGGAGCGCCGCGCGGCAGCAACAGGGGGACGCCGAGCAGCACACGAGATTAAGTGAACGCTTGCGTTCACTGTTGGGGACTCACTACCGTGGACGCGACAGTGAACGCGAGCGTTCACTAATGCCTTTATGGGGGACCCATAGTGACGACCTCTCAGCTGCTCCAGGACCAGAAACCGGGCGTGGCCCGCCGGGAGGGGCATCCCGGCATCGCACTCACCGTCATCGCGGCCTGCCAACTCATGGTGGTACTCGACGCGACGATTGTGAACATCGCGCTCCCGCACATTCAAGACGCGCTCAAGTTCAGCACGACCGACCTCACATGGGTGGTGAGCGCCTACACCCTCACCTTCGGCGGTCTGCTGCTGCTCGGAGCGCGGGCCGGTGACATCCTCGGCCGCCGCCGGGTGTTCATGGCCGGCATCCTGCTCTTCACCTTCGCTTCGCTGCTGGGCGGTCTGGCCCAGGAACCCTGGCAGCTGCTCGCCGCGCGCTCCCTGCAGGGCATAGGCGGCGCGATCGCGTCGCCCACATCGCTGGCGCTGATCACCACGACCTTCCCCGAAGGCCCGGAACGCAACCGGGCCTTCGGCGTGTTCGCCTCCGTCTCCGCGGGCGGAGGGGCCATCGGCCTGCTCGCGGGCGGCATGCTCACCGACTGGCTGGACTGGCGGTGGGTGCTGTTCGTCAATGTGCCCATCGGCATACTGATCGCCTCGCTCGCGCCGCTGTACATCAACGAGTCCCCGCGGCACCCGGGACGCTTCGACATCACCGGCGCGCTGACCTCGACGGCGGGCATGGCCTCGCTCGTGTACGGCTTCATCCGCGCCGCGGAGAACGGCTGGCGGGACAGGCTCACCCTCGGCTCGTTCGTCGCCGCCGTGGTGCTGCTGCTCGCCTTCGTCTTCACCGAGATGCGGGCGAAAGAGCCGATCACCCCGCTGAAGATGTTCGCCGACCGCAATCGCTGGGGCACATACGTGATCATGCTGAGTCTGGCCGCGGCCATGTTCGGCATGTTCTTCTACATCGTGCTGTTCGTGCAGGACGTGCTCGGCTACAGCGCCATCAAGGCCGGCCTGGCCTTCCTCCCGGTGACCGTCGCCATCGCGGTGGGCGCGGGCCTGTCCCAGCGCTTCCTGCCGGCACTGGGTCCCAAGCCGTTCATGATGGCCGGCACCGCGCTCGTGGCGATCGGCCTGGTCTGGCAGGCGTTCATCCGGCCGGACAGCTCCTACCTCGGTGGAGTGCTCGGGCCGATGCTGGTGTTCGGGTTCGGCATGGGCCTGAACTTCGTGACGGCCACCGTCACGGCGGTCTCCGGTGTCGCCCAGCACGAGGCGGGCGCGGCTTCCGGGCTGCTCAACGCCATGCAGCAGGTGGGTGGTTCGCTGGGCCTGTCCATCCTGACGACCGTCTTCGGCTCGGCCGGCAAGGACGAGATGAAGAAGCAGTTGCCGAAGTTCCTCGCCGATGCCTCGCCCGAACAGAAGGCCCAGTTCGCCAAGACGCATCAGCTGCCCGCACCGTGGGGCCACGAGGTGCTCGCCCACGGCATCTCCACCGCCTTCGTGCCGGCCGCCGCGATGGCCGGACTGGCGTTCCTCACCGCCTGGCTGGTGATCCGGGTCCGCAAGAGCGACCTCGATTCCCTCGCCGGCGTGGCGGGGCCGGGCATGGGCTGAGCCACCGCGAGCCGCGCAGAGCCGCGGCCGACCGGACCGCCACCCAGCCGCTGACGGCGCACACGGCGGCCCGATCGGCCGCACCGCGGCCACCGGCACCGCCGACAGCAGAGCCGGCACCAGCAGCAGAACCAGCACCGGAATCAACGGCCCAAGCACCGCGGGCGCCATCGAACCGGGCATCATGGCTCACCCCCTTCGTCCCCCTCCGCACCTCACCGCCGGCCTGACATCCTTCGGCCTGACACCGAACAACGCGGCACAGGCGGATACGGGAAGAACGGGCCGCGGTCACGGAGAGTTCCCGGCAGGCACAGAGAGTTTTCAGCATCTGTCCCCGAGGGTCACGCAGGGTGAACGCTCACGGACGCCCGGCCGGGCAAGCCACGCCGCTCGGCACCCTCACGCCCCCGAGGGGACCCAGTCCGGCAGGGCCTCGGTCCGCTCCACCCATGTGGCGGGCGGTGCCCCCGCCTTGCCGGATGCGAGCACGCCGCCCATGATCGCGCAGGTCGTGTCCATGTCCCCGCCCGCCTGCGCGGTGGTCCAGAAGGCCGTCTCATAGTCGCCGAGGCTCCGGGCCGCGGACCAGAGGGCGAAGGGCACGGTGTCATGGGCCGTCGTACGGCGCCCGCATCCGAGAACCGCCGCGACCGTGGCCGCGTCGCCGTAGTCGAGCATGTCACGGGCCCGGCGCAGCCCCTGGCCGACCGCGCTCTTGGGCACCAGCGCGATGACGCCGTCCAGGAGCGCCTCGGGGCCGGGCGGCCCGTCGGGCGAGCCGGCCAGCGCCGCCGCGGCGGCCACCGCCATGGCGCCGACCACGGCCTCCCGGTGCTGGTGGGTGGGATAGGCGGAGATCTCCGCCTGGTGGGTCGCCTGCTCCGGATCGTCCGCGTACCAGGCACCCAGGGGCGCGATCCGCATCGCCGCTCCGTTGCCCCAGGAGCCCCGGCCGTCGAAGAGCCCGGCGGCCAGCTCACGCCAGTCCTGGCCCTCCCGGACGAGCCGCAGCAACCGGTTGACCGCGGGTCCGTAACCCCGGTCGAAGTCGTGGTGCTCGGCGAAGGAGCGGGCGAGCGCGTCCTGGTCGATGCGGTGGTGAGCGGCGAGCACCGCGACCACGGAGCCGGCCATCTCGGTGTCGTCCGTCCACTGCCAGGGTCCCGCGGGCAGCTCGCGCCGCTTCAGCAGGGGGTAGTTCGCCGGAACGAAGAACTGGGAGCCCAGGGCGTCCCCGACGGCCAGTCCGCGCAGGCTGGCCAGGGTGCGCTCCAGGCGCCCGAGAGAAGAGGAGTCAGCGGTCATCGCTCTGTCACTTTATCCGTTGACCCAGTTCGGCACCGGCTTGCGCCAGCGCTCGAAGGGCCGGTCGAGTGTGTACTTGCCGTCCTCACCGAGGACGAGCATCCGCATCTCACCGTTCCCGGGATTCGACAGGGACTCGAATTCCGCGACCGTCCAGTGGAACCAGCGCATGCAGAACAGCCGCATGGCCAGCCCGTGCGTGACCAGGAGCACGTTCGGGGGATGGTCGGGGGCCTCGAAACTGCGGAACAGGCTCTCCAGGAAGCCGCCGACCCGGTCGTACACGTCGGCGCCGGACTCCCCCTGCGGGAAGCGGAAGAAGAAGTGGCCGTACGCGTCACGGTAGGCCTTCTGCAGGCGCACGTCGTCGCGGTCCTGCCAGTTTCCCCAGTCCTGCTCGCGCAGCCGGGGCTCCTCCCGGACGCGTATGAGGTCGGGGTCGAGGTGGAAGGCGTGGAGCGTCTCATGGGTACGGCGGTACGGGGAGACGTACACGCTCACGCGTTCGCGGCCGAAGAGCTCCCGGACCTGTTCGCCGGTCTCCTCGGCCTGCCGCCGGCCCCGCTCGGTCAGCGCGAGAGCGTGGTCGGGCTCGCGCTCGTACACGGAGTCGTCGACGTTGCCCGTTGACTCGCCGTGCCGGACAAGGACGATGCGCCGTGGTCGTGCCATGCCAAAACCCTAGATCCAGCCGGGCGAAGTCGAGCACTCGTAGGGGCCTCATACGGCGTACGTCACACGAATCCGACGCCCGGGACAGTTCGTGAGCACGGTCTGCGGCACTCTCGTTGGTTTCGCGCACCCTCCGCACATCCACGACCCGTGGGTTTGATTTTCAAACCCGTTTCGCGTCACCCCGTGAGACCTCAGACCGTCCAGGACGGTTCAAGATCCACGATGTCGCCCGAGAGCGCCGCGACGTCCGCCTCGGTCTGGGCTCGCAGGGCGAGGCGTTCCACCCGTTCGGTGCGGTACTTGCCGTGCTCGGCCGCCGACCGCCACATCGACAGCACCAGGAACTCCTGCGCGGGCGCTTCGGCGAACATCCCGCGGATCATGCCGGGGGAACCGGCCATCGCGGGGTTCCAGACCTTCTCCTGCATGAGCGTGAAGTGTTCGACGCGCTCCTCGTGGATCCGGCAGAGGGCCACCCGGATCAGATCGGCGTCGGTGAAGCGCGGCTCGAAGCCCGTCTTCACGTCGAAGCGGTATTCGAAGAGTTTGACCTGGGCGTCCTTGAACGTGCCGGACTGGGCGGCCGCCAGGCGGTCGTGCGAGCGGGCCATGAAGGAGTCGTAGAAGGCACGGTTCTCCCAGAAGGCGAATATGTGCGCCCTCCCCGGCCGCTGCCGGCTCCAGCCCCCGCCCTGTCCGCGAAAACCCGGCTCTCCCGGAAGCCCCGCCCATTTCCGCTGCCCCCGCTCGAACCCGCGGCGGTCCACCACGGTGCAGCGAATCCACTTGACCAGCACCGCGCCATCGTAAGGCCACCGGGCGTGGCGTCGGTCACGCTCCGGCGGAGATCGCCCGCGCGTGCGCCCCCGCGCGCGTGGCACGATGGACAAGGAGCCCTGACTCCGGGCGAGTTGGGGACCGTGGTTCCTACAAGGGGGGAAGGGGAAGCCTGGTGACCGGCTTCAGCAAGGGGATCCGCAAGGTCGAGGTCGCGCTCAAGTGGGACCCCAGCCCGGCGGGGCAGCCGCCGACGGATCTGGACATCGTCGCCGCTACCTTCGTCTCGGCCGACGCGTACGGCACTCCGGCCTATCTGGTGCACTTCGACAGCCGCTCGCCGGACGGCACGATCTTCCTGAACCGGGACAGCACCGACGGCAGGGGTTTCGGCTGGGACGAGGTCATGACACTCGAACTCGACCGCCTCGACGGCCGGTACGCGCGCGTGGTGGTGGGTGTCGTCATCCAGCAGCGAGCCGCGCACAAGGCGTTCGTCGACGTGCTGAATCCGGCCATGCGGATCAGGGAGGGCTATACCGTGCTCGCCGAGGACGACTTCGGCTCCGTCCTCGGGGCCACGGCGGCGACGATCGCCGAGTTCGTCCGGGACGAATCCGGGGAGTGGGCGTTCCGCCCCGGTGTGCACGGCTTCGACGAGGACCCCGCGGACTTCCCACGGGTCATGGGCAGAGCCCGATAGCGGTAAGGGGCGCCGGCCCATGGCCGGCGCCCCTTACTTCAGCAACCGTGTGTCATCAGCTGCAGCCGCTGGTCGAGCCGCAGCCCTCGCAGATGTAGCAGGAGCCGGCCCGCTGCATCTTCGTACCGCAGGAGAAGCACAGCGGGGCGTCGGCCTGGATGCCCAGCTGCATCTCCACCAGCTCCGCGCTGGTGTGCGCCTGCTTCGGGGCGGGCTTGGCCACCTCGGCCTCGGCCTTCGGCATGGCGACCGCCTTCAGTTCCTGCGCACGCGGCGCCGACTGGGCCAGGCCCTCGACGTCGACCTCGTCGTCGGAGGGCTCGTAGGAACCGGTCTCCAGGTGACGCTGACGCTCCTCGGCGGAGTGGATGCCGAGCGCGGAGCGGGTCTCGAAGGGCAGGAAGTCCAGCGCCAGGCGGCGGAAGATGTAGTCGACGATCGACTGCGCCATCCGCACGTCCGGGTCGTCCGTCATGCCGGCCGGCTCGAAGCGCATGTTGGTGAACTTCGAGACGTACGTCTCCAGCGGCACGCCGTACTGCAGACCGACGGAGACCGCGATGGAGAAGGCGTCCATCATGCCCGCGAGCGTCGAGCCCTGCTTGGACATCTTCAGGAAGACCTCGCCGAGACCGTCGTCCGGGTAGGAGTTGGCGGTCATGTAGCCCTCGGCGCCACCGACCGTGAAGGAGGTGGTGATCCCCGGACGGCCCTTGGGGAGGCGCTTGCGGACCGGGCGGTACTCGATGACCTTCTCGACCGTCTCGCGGATGGCCGCCTCGGTCTTCTCCGTGACCTCGGCCTTCTCCTTCTCCTTGGTCTTGGCGGAGAGCGGCTGGCCGACCTTGCAGTTGTCGCGGTAGATGGCCAGCGCCTTGACGCCCAGCTTCCAGGCCTCGAAGTAGATCTCCTCGACCTCCTCGACGGTCGCCGTCTCCGGCATGTTGACCGTCTTGGAGATGGCGCCGGAGATCCACGGCTGGATCGCGGCCATCATGCGGACGTGGCCCATCGGGGAGATGGCACGCTCGCCCATGGCGCAGTCGAAGACCTCGTAGTGCTCGTGCTTGAGACCGGGGGCGTCGATCACATTGCCGTGCTCGGCGATGTGGGCGACGATCGCCTCGATCTGCTCCTCCTGGTAGCCCAGGCGGCGCAGGGCCTGCGGCACGGTGCCGTTGACGATCTGCATCGAGCCGCCGCCGACGAGCTTCTTGAACTTCACCAGCGCGAGGTCCGGCTCGACACCGGTGGTGTCGCAGGACATCGCGAGACCGATGGTGCCGGTCGGGGCGAGGACGGACGCCTGGGAGTTACGGAAACCGTTCTTCTCGCCGAGACGGACGACGTCCTGCCAGGCCTCCGTGGCGGCGGCCCAGACCGGGGTGTCCAGGTCGTCCATGCGGACGGCCGTGCCGTTGGCGTCGGCGTGCTGCTTCATGACGCGGTTGTGGGCGTCGGCGTTGCGGGCGTAGCCGTCGTAGGTGCCGACGACCGCGGCCAGCTCGGCGGAGCGGCGGTAGGCCGTGCCCGTCATCAGGGAGGTGATGGCGCCGGCGAGGGCGCGGCCGCCGTCCGAGTCGTACGCGTGGCCGGTGGCCATCAGCAGGGCTCCGAGGTTGGCGTAGCCGATGCCGAGCTGGCGGAACGCGCGCGTGTTCTCGCCGATCTTCTGGGTCGGGAAGTCCGCGAAGCAGATCGAGATGTCCATCGCGGTGATGACCAGCTCGACGACCTTCTGGAAGCGCTCCGTCTCGAAGGACTGGCTGCCCTTGCCGTCGTCCTTCAGGAACTTCATCAGGTTCAGCGAGGCCAGGTTGCAGGACGTGTTGTCCAGGTGCATGTACTCGCTGCACGGGTTCGACGCGGTGATCCGGCCGGACTCGGGGCAGGTGTGCCAGTGGTTGATGGTGTCGTCGTACTGGATGCCGGGGTCGGCGCAGGCCCAGGCGGCCTCGGCGATCTTGCGGAACAGCGCCTTGGCGTCGACCTCCTCGATGACCTCGCCGGTCATCCGGGCGCGCAGGCCGAACCGACCGCCGCCGTCGACCGCCGTCATGAACTCGTCGTTCACACGGACCGAGTTGTTGGCGTTCTGGTACTGGACGGACGCGATGTCGTCGCCGCCCAGGTCCATGTCGAAGCCCGCGTCGCGCAGGACGCGGATCTTCTCCTCTTCCTTGACCTTGGTCTCGATGAAGTCCTCGATGTCGGGGTGGTCGACGTCGAGCACGACCATCTTGGCGGCGCGGCGGGTGGCACCACCGGACTTGATGGTGCCGGCGGAGGCGTCGGCGCCACGCATGAAGGAGACGGGACCGGAGGCGTTGCCGCCGGAGGAGAGCAGCTCCTTGGAGGAGCGGATGCGGGAGAGGTTCAGGCCGGCGCCGGAGCCGCCCTTGAAGATCATGCCCTCTTCCTTGTACCAGTCGAGGATCGACTCCATGGAGTCGTCGACGGACAGGATGAAGCAGGCGGAGACCTGCTGGGGCTGCGGGGTCCCGACGTTGAACCAGACGGGGCTGTTGAAGCTGAAGATCTGGTGCAGGAGGGCATACGCCAGCTCGTGCTCGAAGATCTCGGCGTCGGCGGGCGAGGCGAAGTACTTGTAGTCCTCACCGGCCTTCCGGTACGTCTTCACGATGCGGTCGATCAGCTGCTTCAGGCCGGTCTCGCGCTGCGGGGTGCCGACGGCACCGCGGAAGTACTTGCTGGTGACGATGTTGACCGCGTTCACCGACCAGAAGTCGGGGAACTCGACGCCGCGCTGCTCGAAGTTGACCGAGCCGTCGCGCCAGTTGGTCATGACGACGTCACGGCGCTCCCACGAGACCTCGTCGTACGGATGTACGCCGGGGGTGGTGTGGATGCGCTCGATGTGCAGTCCCTTGTTGCCCGTCTTGCCGCCCTTGGCTCGGGAACCTCGTGCCGGACCGCTCGCCGTCTCTGTCATGCCGCCTCCCTATACGGGCAAAAAACGCCCTGAAGTGCCCCGTTTGTTCCCGTGGCACGGTGTTGTGTCGTGTGTTGCGGGCACCCTCAGCTGCCACCCGCAACAGGTCTTCGGTCGCCGCCTGCCGGCCGGAACCCGGGGCTCCTCCCGGTTTCCGGCCCGCCGGTCAGTCGGCGGCGTGGGCGGGCACGGGAACCTGGGAGGTTCCGTCCGGCCCGCGATCGTCTTCCTGGCTCCCCGTGCCCGCGCCTTCCTCGTCCACGGCGCGGCCTCGCGTCGCCTCCCTCAGTTCCGCGATGGCGGCCTCGAAATCCTCGAGCGAGTCGAACGCCCGGTAGACGGAGGCGAACCGCAGATAGGCCACGAGGTCGAGCTCCTGCAACGGGCCGAGTATGGCCAGCCCCACGTCGTGAGTGGTCAGCTCGGCGCTTCCGGTGGCCCGCACCGCCTCCTCGACCCGCTGGCCGAGCTGGGCGAGCGCGTCCTCGGTGACAGGCCGTCCCTGGCATGCCTTGCGCACACCGTTGATGATCTTGGTGCGGCTGAACGGTTCGGTGACGCCGGACCGCTTGACCACCATGAGCGAGCACGTCTCCACGGTCGTGAAACGACGGGAGCAGTCAGGGCACTGGCGGCGCCGGCGGATCGACGTGCCGTCGTCGGTCGTACGACTGTCGACCACGCGGCTGTCGGGGTGCCTGCAGAAGGGGCAGTGCATGATCTCCAACCCTCCTCACAGCAGACTCAAAAGCCTCGTCAGACCCCATGGGTCCCGCGAAGCAGCCCTAAGCATAGGCGATCGCGGAGTCGACTCCGACCGGGGGGACCACAACTTGTGGGCTGCTGTAGCCATCCAACCACTACATGTGGGGATTGGCTCATACACCGAGGCAGACTCGCGTGTCGCAGTGCGACGACACGCCACAGGCACCTTCCACGGCCGTCCGGGACACGCGGACGCACAGCCGTATCGCTGTGGCACTTACGGAGATACCGTGGGCGCGGCACGGAGGACGCGTAGGACTCCGGCACAGAAGGGGCCCGAGTCACGGAGGAACGGGTTCCGGATGGCACACTGGGCCGCAGCCCACGAGGCGAGCCACCCCGGCGGTGAAGGGTACAACAATGGGCGCTTTTGTCCGCCAGGTGTCGCGTTAGCCATACACCCAGACGCATGATCACGTCAGGTGAAACGCACTTTTTCACTCGAACGTGTGTTTGGCGCAACCTTTCGAAAGCAACTACCGTTGTCCAGCAGGGAGACCATCGAGAGGGGCCGACGTGACCACCACCGCAGACAGTGCCACCATCACTGCCCAGGACCGCTCCCAGGGCCGAGTCGAGCCGGTACATGCGATGAACGAAGCCGCGAATCCCGAGGGGCACAAGCGCTCCCTGCCGGGCCGACCTCCAGGGATCCGGGCGGACAGCTCGGGACTCACCGACCGGCAGCGCCGGGTGATCGAGGTCATCAGGGATTCCGTCCAGCGGCGCGGCTACCCGCCGTCCATGCGCGAGATCGGCCAGGCCGTCGGCCTCTCCAGCACGTCCTCGGTCGCACACCAGCTGATGGCACTGGAGCGTAAGGGCTTCCTGCGCCGGGATCCGCACCGTCCGCGTGCGTACGAGGTGCGCGGCTCCGACCAGGCCGTGACGGTGCAGCCCACGGACACCGCCGGCAAGCCCGCCGCGTCGTACGTCCCGCTGGTCGGCCGTATCGCCGCCGGTGGCCCCATCCTCGCGGAGGAGTCCGTCGAGGACGTCTTCCCCCTCCCCCGCCAGCTGGTCGGCGACGGCGAACTGTTCGTCCTGAAGGTCGTCGGCGACTCCATGATCGAGGCGGCGATCTGCGACGGCGACTGGGTCACCGTCCGCCGCCAGCCGGTCGCCGAGAACGGCGACATCGTCGCGGCCATGCTCGACGGCGAAGCCACCGTCAAGCGCTTCAAGCGCGAGGACGGCCACGTCTGGCTCCTCCCGCACAACGCGGCCTACGAGCCGATCCCCGGTGACGACGCGACCATCCTCGGCAAGGTCGTCGCCGTGCTGCGCCGCGTGTGACGTCCGCGGCGGGCGGGCCGGCCGGCTCGCTCCCTGACCGGGCCCCGGAACCCCTGCGCCGGTTCCGGGGCCCTGCATGTTCCACTCCGTGCTCGGCCTCGGCCCTTCCCGCCCGGGCGCCCTGACCTACCGGCGCGCTCCCTCGTTCGGGCGGGAAGGGTTCTCCCGGCCGTCCGGAAGGGCTCTACCGGGCTTCCGCCTGCTTCGCCGCCGCGTCGATCGCCGCGAGCGACTTACGGATCTGGCTACGGTCCGTGGTGTACCAGAAGTCCGGCATCGAGGACTTCAGGAAGCCGCCGTACCGCGCGGTGGCCAGGCGCTGGTCCAGTACGGCGACCACGCCCCGGTCCCCCGACGCGCGGATGAGACGGCCGGCGCCCTGCGCCATCAGCAGGGCCGCGTGCGTCGCGGCCACCGCCATGAAGCCGTTGCCGCCCGCCTCCTCCGTCGCCTTCTGCCGGGCGCTCATCAGCGGATCGTCGGGGCGGGGGAACGGAATCTTGTCCATGACCACCAGCTGGCAGCTGGGGCCGGGGACGTCGACGCCCTGCCAGAGGGAGAGCGTGCCGAAGAGGCAGGTCTTCGGATCGGCGGCGAAGTTCTTGATCAGTTCACCGAGTGTCTCCTCGCCCTGGAGCAGGATCGGGAACTCCGGGATCCGGGCACGCAGCTCCTCCGCCGCGAGCTGGGCCGCCCGCATGGACGAGAACAGCCCGAGGGTGCGACCGCCCGCCGCCTGGATCAGCTCGGTCAGTTCGTCCAGCATGTCGGCGCGCTCGCCGTCACGCGCGGGACGCGCCAGATGCTTGGCGACGTACAGGATGCCCTGCTTGCGGTAGTCGAAGGGTGAGCCCACGTCGACGCCCTTCCACGCCGGCAGGTCGTCGCCCTCGGCTCCCTCGGGACCGAGCCCGAGGGAACCGCCGACCCCGTTGAAGTCGCCGCCCAGCTTGAGGGTCGCGGAGGTGAGGACGACGCTGCGGTCCGCGAAGAGCTTCTCCCGCAACAGCCCCGAGACCGACATGGGAGCGATCCGCAGCGAGGCGCCGAAGCGGTCGTGGCGCTCGTACCAGACGACGTCCCACTCCGAGCCGTTCAGGACCCGCTCCGCCACGTCGTGCACCGTCTCCACGGACGCCAGCGCCTGCTTGCGTACCGCGTCCTCGTCCTGCACCGACTTGTCGCGCGTCGCGCCGATCGCGGAGATGACCGTACGGGCGGCGTCCCTGAGCGCCATCAGGGCGTAGCCGAGATCCTCCGGAATCTCCTCCAGCCGGCCCGGCAGCGCCAGCTCCATCAGCCGTTCGAAGCCCTCGGCGGCTGTCTGGAGCTGGTCCGCGGCCTTCTCGTTGACGAGCTTGGCCGCACGCCGCACGGCGCGGTTCACCTGGCCGGGCGTGAGCTCGCCCGTGGCCACGCCGGTGACGCGGGAGACGAGCTCGTGCGCCTCGTCCACGATGAGCACCTCGTGCTGGGGCAGCACCGGGGCGCCCTCGATGGCGTCGATGGCGAGCAGCGCGTGGTTCGTCACCACGACCTCGGCGAGCTTGGCGCGCTCGCGCGCCATCTCCGCGAAGCACTCGGCCCCGTACGCGCACTTCGACGCGCCGAGGCACTCCCGTGACGACACCGACACCTGCGCCCACGCGCGGTCCGAGACGCCCGGGGTGAGGTCGTCCCGGTCGCCGGTCTCGGTCTCGTCCGACCAGTCGCGCAGCCGCAGGAGGTCCTGGCCCAGCTTGCTGGTCGGTGCGGCGGCCTCGAACTGGTCGAAGAGGCCGTCCTCCTCGTCCTGCGGTACGCCCTCGTGCAGACGGTGCAGACAGAGGTAGTTCGACCGGCCCTTCAGCATCGCGAACTCCGGGCGACGGCGCAGCAGCGGGTGCAGGGAGTCGACCGTGCGCGGCAGGTCACGCTCCACGAGCTGGCGCTGGAGGGCGAGGGTGGCCGTCGCGACGACCACCCTTTCCCCGTGCGCGAGCGCGGGCACCAGGTAGCCGAGAGACTTTCCGGTGCCGGTACCGGCCTGGACCAGCAGGTGGGATCCGTCGTCGATCGCCTCGGCGACCGCTTCGGCCATGGTCACCTGGCCAGGGCGCTCCGTGCCGCCGACGGCTGTGACAGCGGCATGCAGGAGTTCGGGGAGTGAGGGCTTCGTCATAGCCCGACCACCCTACGGCCCGGCACTGACAAACGGGCGATCAAGGCGGTGACGTGGGACGGGATGACAAGCGGGACCACGAGCGGGATCACGGCCGGGCTCCTGGGTGGGGGCGGTGGAAGCGGGAGGACTACGGGGGCCGGGGGCCAGGGGGGCGGGCGCGGGAACGGGAAGGGGCAGGTGGACGACCGAGTGGGAACCGGATCGACTCGGGCGGCGCACCCCATGTGAAGCTGTCGTCACTCGGCGCTACGGCGCATCGCGCGGGACTCGGTCCCGCACCATGAGGGCGGCCCGCTTGCCGGGCAGGTCGATCTCGGCCGCGAGACGGAAGCCGGCACTCCGAAAGGCCGCGACGGAGGAGGTGTTGCGGAGGTCGGGTTCCGCTACGACACGTGCGCACGCGGGACGCCGGTCGAGGATGAGGTCGCTCACGGCTCCGAGCAGGGCGGTCCCCAGCCCGCGGCCCCGGTCCGCGGCGTCGCCGACGAGGAGGTGGATCCCGGTGTCGTGCGGACGGGCCGGATAGCGGCGGGCCAGGGGATCCAGGTCCGCCCGGTAGATCTCCCAGTAGCTCATGGGGGTGCCGTCCAGGACTCCGAGGCACGGCACGCTGCGTCCGTCACCGTGGAGCTGGGCCCGGAGATGCTCCTCCGTCCGGTTCGGGGGCCCGGCCAGCTCCCAGAATTCCGCGACGGCGGGGTCGTTCATCCAGCGGTGGACGAGCGGCAGGTCGGTTTCGAGGCGTACGGGCACGAGCTGGAAGGAGCCGGCCGGGGTGACGACCGGGCCCCAGGTGGGGAGCCGGTCGAGGAGGTAGTCCGTTCCCCCGGCGAAGAGGGCGACGAACTCCGAGGGCAGGTGGAGGTCCAGCGTGTCCTCGCTGTCGGCGTCGTCGTCCTCGACGGCGAAGTGGCTGAACAGGGCGTCCGGCATGCCCGCGCTGCCCGTTCGGGTGCCGGTGCGGCTCAGTGGGGCGGCGGTGGGACCGGAGCCGGCGCTCGCGTCGGTGGGAGGCACGGTGCGCTCCTCTCGGAAGACGTGGTGGGTCATGTTCCTCGGAAGTGCGGGAGGTCGGTGGGAGGCGGTCAGGAGTGAAGGGGGTTGGCGATGGTGACGTAGACGGACTGGGTGTCGACCGGACCCACGAGTTCGTCCAGGCCGTGCAGCCGGGTCAGCAGGTTGGCCTTGCAGCGCAGGACGGGTGAGTCGAGCAGGCGGCCGGGCAGGGTCGTGCGCAACGGAGCGTCGCCGGAGGTGAGCTGGGTGAGGAACCGGCGGAAGGCCGCGAGGAGGAGTCCCTCGTCGGCAAGTCCCTCGGAGCCGAACGCACCGATCAGGCCCAGCACGTTGTTGACGGCGAAGTAGTAGGTGAAGCGTTCGTCGGTGACCTCGTCGGAGACGAAGGTGTCGCTGCGCTCGCCGATGCCGGGGAGCAGCGCGTCCAGCTCGGCCCGCCGGGACTCGCGGAAGTAGTAGCCCTGGTTGTCGCGGTAGCGGCCGCCGACGGGCCAGCCTTCGCCGTCGAGCAGGAGCAGCGTGTTCTGCTGGTGGGCTTCGAGGGCGATGCCGGCCTCGCTGTCCAGCCACAGCACGGGCCGCACGACCTGCTCCAGGTAGCGCAGGAACCACTCGGCGGCGACGGCTCCGACGGGTCGGCCGGTGCGGACGGCGAGCCGGGCCACGAGCTGGGCCAGCCGGGATCGCATGGGCCATGTCGTGGACTGCGTGTCCGGGCCGCTTCCCGGCCCGGACAGGACGGGCCGGGGTGAGACGAGTCCGGCGACGCAGCCGACGTCGTCGGCCGGGGTGAACGGGTTGTGTCTGATCATCACGTCGAGTCCGGGCACGGGCAGGCCGTCCGGGCCGTCGACGGCCAGCCAGGCCGGGTCGCGGACGATGTCGAAGCCGGGGTGGGCGGCCTGCCACCGCTTGCACAGACCGGTGCGCAGCAGCCGGTGCACCTCGACTCCCCGGTGGAGTTCCTTGCGCAGGTTCTCGCGGCGGGAGTTGGTGATGCGCAGGCCAAGCGACAGCTTGAGCATCGCGGGGGCACCGGTTCGGTGGACGGTCCGCACGGAGGAGGTGGGGTGCCAGGCGGGGCCGAGGGGGCCGAGGTCCCGGAGGAGCCCGGCGTCGAGCAGGGCGGCCACGGGTTCCCGGTGCCGTAGCTCGCGTGCCTGCCACGGGTGCAGCGGCAGGGCGGTGCAGCCGTCGGGCAGGGGGAGTCCGCCTCTGGCGAGGCGTCGGATGAGGTGGCCGGCGGGGACGGTGCGGCCGCGTTCGGTCCAGGCCGAGTCGGTGGCGAGCAGAGAGGGGGCGACAGCCAGCCAGTGCAGGGGGAAGGCGCCGCGCAACTCCGGTGAGTACAGCCGGGCTTCGGACTCGGTCAGGCCTTCGCGGCTCTTGGGGGTCGGGTGCAGGGGGTGTCCGAGGAGGAGGGCCTGCTCGGTACTGAGGAAGAGGTCCGGGGTGTCTGCGGGGTGTGCGCGTCGGTCGCGGATGAAGGTCGCGGTCCGGCGGAGTGAGTCGGCCACCCTGGCCACCAGGTCGGCGCCGTCGCCGCTGCCGTCGCCGGTGGCGGTGGCAGTGGCCGTGGCCGTGGCGGCGGGGTCCGGGGTGTGGGCTGTGCCGTTCAGCGTGCTGCCGGTGCCCCCGGCCGTCTCGCGGGTGAGCAGCGCGGCGAGGGTGACGGCGTCGACGGCAGGAGCGGTGTCCGGGGCGCCGGTGAGGCGCGGTGGTCCGAAGCGGTGCCAGCCCGTCGGGGACCAGTAGCGGACCGGGGTGATCAAGGAGGTGCCGCTGGCGGGAAGCGGGATGCGGAGACTGCCGGTGGTGGGGGCGGCCAGATCGGTCTCGCGTACCCAGCACCGCAGGAGGTTCTCCACGGCGGCGGCCTCGGCGGCGGTGCGCGGATCGGGGTCTTCCAGCAGATCGGGGCCGGGTTCCGTGCGGCGCGTCAGGTCCGCGGTCCGCCGCTTCTGCTGGGGCACCGACTCGGCGAGCGGCACGGGCGCGTTCGGGGTGCCGCTGTCCTCCTGCTCGTCGGGGGTGTCGGAGCGGCCGTCGGGGGTGTCGGAGCGGCCGTCGGGGGCGGGCGTGGCGTTCATGGCGGCTCCTCGGGGGCTGGGGCGGGTGGTGCGCGGGGCGGTCACGGCAACGGCTCGGCCGCCCTGCCCCTCGTGGGCGGCGCCGAGAGGTAGTCGGCCGGTGGGACGGGCCGGTCGGGCGGCGTTCGCCGGCCGCTTCGGTGGGTGCGGGTGGGCGTGAGGTGAAGGTGCGGGTCGTCTGCGGAGGCCGCTGGACGGACTGGATGTTCGTGTGGAAAAAAAGCGTGCGTGTGACGGGCATCGGTCGTGGTGCCGTGGCTGGTGCCGGGCTCGGGGCCTGGGTGGCGGGCGGCCGTCGTCAGCCCGCGCACTGGGCGGGGCCGTGGTGTCGGCGGGGCTGTGGGCCGTGCTCCTCATGGTGGCGGGCCACCGCGGCCAGCGCGTCGGCCAGGCGGTCGAGCACGGCCGCCGCCTGTTCGTCGCTGATCGTGAGGGGAGGGAGCAGCCGGACGACGGCGGAGTGTCGGCCGCCGAGTTCGACGATCAGCCCGCGCTGGAGACATTCCCGCTGCACGGCTGCGGCGAGTTCCGGGGCGGCGGGGCGTGGGGAGTGCGTGGGGTCCGGGCCGGTCGGCGTGAGGGCGCGTTCGCCGGTGGCGGGTGCCTCGGCGGACGTGGCTCCGTCGGCCTCCGGTTCCACCAGCTCGACCCCGATCATCAGCCCACGGCCCCGCACCTCCCCCACGCACGCGAACTGCCGGGTGTGCTCCCTGAGCTGGGCGAGCATGCGGGCGCCGAGGTCGGAGGCTCGTCCGGCGAGGGCGTTCTCGCGGACGTACGCGAGGGTGGCGGTGCCCGCGGCCATGGCGAGCTGGTTGCCGCGGAAGGTGCCCGCGTGGGCGCCGGGTTGCCAGACGTCGAGGTCGTCGCGGTAGACGATCACGGCGAGCGGAAGGCTTCCCCCGATCGCTTTGGACAGGACCATCACGTCGGGGGTGATGCCGCTGTGGTCGACGGCCCAGAAGGCGCCGGTCCGGCCGACTCCGGTCTGGATCTCGTCGGCGATCAGCGGGACGGACCGGTCCGCCGTGAGCTGCCGCATGCGGCGCAGCCAGTCGTCCGGTGCGGGGATCACCCCGCCCTCGCCCTGGACGGGTTCGAGGATCATCCCTGCGGGCAACGGCACGCCCGACTTGGGGTCGTCGAGGAGGGACTCGGTCCAGCGGGCCGCGAGTTCGGCGCCGCGCGGGCCGCCGACGCCGAAGGGACAGCGGTAGTCCTGGGGATAGGGCAGCCGGGCGACCTGGATGTCGCGGGCGCCGCCGGACGCGGCCAGGGCACCGGCGGTCATGCCGTGGTAGGCGCCGGTGAAGGCGAGGATGCCGGTGCGCCCGGTCGCGGCCCGGACCAGTTTGAGGGCGGCCTCCACGGCGTCGGTGCCGGCCGGTCCGCAGAACTGGACGCGGGCCCGGTCGGCGAGGCCGGGCGGCAGGGTGCGGAACAGCTCGGTGATGAACGCGTCCTTGACGGGGGTCGCGAGGTCGAGGACGGAGAGGGGGGCGCCCGAGTCGAGGACGCCGCGGATGGCTTCCAGCACGACGGGGTGGTTGTGGCCCAGGGCGAGGGTGCCGGCGCCGGAGAGGCAGTCCAGGTAGCGGCGGCCGTCGGCGCCCTCGATGGTGAGGCCGCGCGCCCGGACGGGCACGATGGGCAGGGCCCGGGCGTAGGTGCGCGCCGAGGACTCGCGCGCCGACTGGCGTCTGAGGATCCCCTCGTGCACGGCGCGTGCTTCCCCGTGCGTGCCCTCAGCCACCGACTCCGTTACGGCCACGGCTCGCTGTCCTCCCCCGTTGTTCACAGGCATGTCGATCCGCGGGGACCGGACACAGACAGCAGGCCCCCCACCCTTACAACCGCCGACCGCCCGGCGGGTTACGGGTCCCCGCAAGATCATTGCCGGAGGGGGGTCCCCGGCCGCTCCAGGACCGCCTTGTACGGGCCCGCCTCGGGCGGTGGAGCGGGTACGGAGACCGGCAGAACCGTCCGTGCCGCCCTCGGCCGTCCGGCCGGCACGGTCGAAACCGCCTCAGACGTGAGCGGACGTCAACTCGGGTCAGAGCTGCCACGATTGACCAGGTCAGGCCGCTTGTAGCCGAACCGTTGCCGTACCGTCGGAACTCCCCCACAGCGACCGCATAGTCTGTACAGCCGTTCCCAGACGGTCGTGAGAGCGGCATGAACTCCCCACGAGTTCACCGCCGGTGGCACGGCCGAAGCGCCTAGTTCCTTCACAGCAGGGGGAGTCAAGAGCATGCGATCCATACGGCCGTCGTTCACCGTTCGGCGAGGGAGGGGCACCCGCCGCACCTCCTCCGCGCTGGCGACGGTCGCCCTCGTCTCGGCGCTGGCGATGACCGCCACCGCCTGCAACGGCGACGGTGACGACCACGCCGACGGCACGCCGACCGCCACCGCGACCGCGGGCGGCTCCGATGACGGAAAGATCAGGATCCCGGACGACCTCAGGAAGAGGCTCAAGGAGCACGGGATCGACATCGACAAGTGGAAGAACGGCGCCTGGAAGAACTGGAACAAGCAGGACTGGCTGCGCGAGGCCAACGACTTCATCAACCCGATCATCAAGGGCCTGTGGGACCCGGACCGGATGCGTCACGCCAACGACCCGACCAAGGGCGTCGACGACAACGACATCTCCGGTGACCAGGGCGTGACGGACCCGATCCCGCAGCCGGTGAAGGCACAGTCGGTCGCGGCGCCGTACCACACCAACGCGGCGGCCTCGGGCAAGGTGTTCTTCGACTCCCCCGAGGGCCACATGGTCTGCTCGGGCACGGTGGTGGAGGACCCCGCGCACCCGGGCAAGTCCAACCTCGTCTGGACGGCCGGGCACTGTGTGCACGCCGGCAAGGAGGGCGGCTGGTACCGCAACATGGCGTTCGTGCCGTCGTACAACAACGCCGGCAAATCGGCCGACCAGCTGCAGAACGCCAGCCGGTCCGAGATCGCGCCGTACGGCGTGTGGTGGGCCGATGCGGCGCAGACCTCCCAGCAGTGGATCGACCAGGGCGGTGAGACCGGCGGCCACGGCGCCCCGTACGACTTCGCGGTGATCCATGTGACCCCGGAGCAGGGCAGCGGCGGCAAGTCGCTGGAGGAGACGGTCGGCGGGGCGCTGCCGGTGAACTTCAACGCCCCGGCGGTCCCGAAGGTCGCCGGCATCACGGCGTCCGGTTACCCGGAGGCGGCTCCGTTCGACGGTCAGCTGCTGTACCAGTGCAAGGACAAGCCGGGCCGGCTCTCGATCGAGCAGTCGGAACCGACGATGTACCGGATCGGCTGCACGATGACCGCCGGTTCCTCCGGCGGCGGCTGGGTGGAGACCGGTGCGGACGGCAAGCCGGCGCTGGTGTCGAACACCTCCATCGGCCCGGTGAGTTCGGGCTGGCTGGCCGGTCCCAGGCTGGGTGACGTGGCCAAGGGTGTGTACCAGTCGGTGAGCAAGAAGTTCGCCGGGCAGTAGGGGCGTGAACGCGGAAAGGCCCGCCCCCTCGGTGGGAGGCGGGCCTTTCGTACAGCCGTGGATCAGACCGCCGGGACCGGTGTGTACGGCGCCAGGTCGGCCGCCAGCTCCTCGTGCACCCGGACCTTGAGCAGGGTGCCCTCCGCGGTGTGCTCCTCGGAGATCACCTCGCCCTCGGTGTGGGCGCGGGCGACGAGCTTGCCGTGGGTGTACGGCACGAGCGCCTCGATCTCGACCGAGGGACGGGGCAGCTCGTCGTCGATCAGGGCGAGCAGCGCGTCGATGTTCCGGCCGGTGCGGGCCGAGACGGCGATCGAGCGCTTCTCGACCCTGAGCAGCCGCTGCAGGACCAGCGGGTCGGCCGCGTCCGCCTTGTTGATCACGACGATCTCGGGCACGTCGGTGGCGCCGACGTCCCGGATCACCTCGCGCACGGCGGCGAGCTGCTCCTCCGGGGCGGGGTGCGAGCCGTCCACCACGTGCAGGATCAGGTCGGAGTCGCCGACCTCCTCCATGGTGGAGCGGAACGCCTCGACCAGGTGGTGCGGCAGGTGGCGTACAAAGCCGACGGTGTCCGCCAGCGTGTACAGCCGGCCGCTCGGGGTCTCCGCCCGGCGGACGGTCGGGTCCAGGGTCGCGAACAGGGCGTTCTCGACCAGGACGCCGGCGCCCGTGAGGCGGTTGAGCAGGGAGGACTTTCCGGCGTTGGTGTAGCCCGCGATGGCGACGGACGGCACCTTGTTGCGCCGGCGCTCCTGGCGCTTGATCTCGCGGCCGGTCTTCATCTCCGCGATCTCCCGGCGCATCTTCGCCATCTTCTCGCGGATCCGTCGCCGGTCCGTCTCGATCTTGGTCTCACCGGGGCCACGCGTGGCGAGGCCGCCGCGACCGCCACCCATCTGCCGGGACAGCGACTGACCCCAGCCTCGCAGCCTGGGCAGCATGTACTGCATCTGCGCCAGCGCGACCTGCGCCTTGCCCTCCCGGGACTTGGCGTGCTGGGCGAAGATGTCGAGGATCAGGGCCGTACGGTCGATGACCTTGACCTTGACGACGTCTTCGAGCTGGATCAGCTGGCCGGGGCTCAGCTCACCGTCGCAGATGACCGTGTCCGCGCCCGTCTCGAGCACGACGTCCCGCAGCTCGGCGGCCTTGCCGGAGCCGATGTAGGTGGCCGCGTCGGGCTTGTCGCGGCGCTGGATGACGCCGTCGAGCACGATCGCGCCCGCGGTCTCGGCGAGGGCGGCCAGCTCCGCGAGGGAGTTGTCGGCGTCCTGCGCGGTGCCGGTGGTCCACACACCGACGAGCACGACCCGCTCCAGGCGGAGCTGGCGGTACTCGACCTCGGTGACATCCTCCAGCTCGGTGGAGAGGCCCACGACACGGCGCAGAGCGGCGCGCTCGGAACGGTCGAACTGTTCGCCGTCACGCTCGCCGTCGATCTCGTAGCTCCAGGCGACGTCCTCTTCCATCAGGGCATCGGCCCGAAGGCCCTCGGGATAGGCGTGCGCGAGGCGCTTGGCGTCCTGGGAAGGGGAAGAAGAGGAGGTCATTGGATCCTTACGTCGATGGAATGCCGTGACGGCGCCGGGACGGCGGTCACCGGGACCGCTCGCCCTTTTCAACGCACGAGTACCCCGGGAGATTCCCGTGTCCCGTGCCGTGCCGACCCGAAAATGGTCGCACGGGTCGGCACGCCCCGTCACCGTCTTATTCGTGGGCCGGGGCCTTGGCCGGCTGAGTGCTCTTCCAGTCCGGGTGGCCCGGCATCGGCGGGGTCTTCTCGCCGTACAGCCAGCCCTGGAAGAAGCCGGTCAGGTCACGGCCGGACACCATGGAGGCCAGCTGGACGAAGTCGGCGGTGGTGGCGGTGGAGTCCCGGTGGTCGCGGACCCAGATCCGCTCCAGCCGCTCGAAGGCGGGGCGGCCGATCTCCTGCCGGAGGGCGTAGAGGATGAGCGCGGCACCGTCGTAGATGTTGGGCCGGAAGATGCCGATCTTCTGGCCGGGCGCGGGAGGCTTGGGCCGGGCGGGCGGCCCGCCGGCCTCGCGCCAGCGGTCGGAGGCGCCGTAGGCGGCCTTCATCCGGTCGTCCATGGGCCGGTGCGCCTTCTCCTCGGCGTACAGCTCCTCGTACCAGGTGGCGTGCCCCTCGTTCAGCCAGACGTCGGACCAGGTGCGGGGGCTGACGCTGTCGCCGAACCACTGGTGGGACAGCTCGTGCACCATGACCGACTCGATGTACCACTTGGGGTAGGCGGGGTCGGTGAACAGGTTCTTCTCGAACAGCGAGAGGGTCTGTGTCTCCAGTTCGAAGCCGGTGGAGGCCTGGGCCATGAGCACGCCGTAGTTCTCGAACGGGAACCGGCCGACCTTGCTCTCCATCCAGGCGATCTGGCCGGGCGTCTTCGCGAGCCAGGGTTCGAGGGTCTTGCGGTCGCCGCTCGGCACGACGTCACGCATCGGCAGCCCGTCCGGTCCCTCGCGGTGCACCACGGTGGAGCGGCCGATGGACACCTGGGCGAGTTCGGTGGCCATGGGGTGCCGCGTGCGATAGGTCCAGGTGGTGGTGCGTCCGGTCCGGTCCGCTCCGGTGGGCAGGCCGTTGGCGACGGCGGTGTAGCCGTTCGGGGCGGTGACGTGGAAGGTGAACATCGCCTTGTCGGACGGGTGGTCGTTGCACGGAAAGACCAGGTGGGCGGCGTCGGCCTGGTTGGCCATGGCGAGGCCGTCGGAGGTCCGCACCCAGCCGCCGTCCGCGTCCTTGCCGGCGACGGGGTCGCTGGTGTGCCGCACGGTGATCCTGGTCCAGCTGCCTTCCCGGAGGGGGTGGGCCGGGGTGACGACCAGGTCCTCGCCGGCGTCGGCGAAACCGGCGGGACGGCCGTCGACCTCGACGGACTTCACGGTGCCGTGCGCGAAGTCGAGGTTGATGCGGTCCAGGTCCGCGGTGGTCCAGGCGGCGATGGTGGTGACGGCCTGCAACGGCTTGTCATTGGTGCCGGCGTACGTGAAGGACAGGTCGTACGACGCCACGTCGTAGCCGGGGTTGCCCAGGTGGGGGTAGAGCCGGTCGCCGACGCCCAGGGGCTCGGGCGGGGCCGCTGCGGCGAGGAGACAGACGGAGACGGCGGAGGCGAGCAGGGCCGCCTTCCGATGCCGGGAGATCCCGGACTTGAGCCGGGGGCGCGGGGTGAGCAGCATGGACCACCGCTACCAGTGCGCGCCCGCGCTGCGACGGCGACGCGCGCCCGGCCCACTCGAACGGGTTGGCCCGAGGAGGCCGTCTTCAGGAGGCCGGTGCCTGGTGCTGGGACCGGCTCACGTCGTACACGCCGGGCACGTCCCGCATGGCGCGCATCAGGGCCGGCAGGTGGGCCGCGTCGGGGAGCTGAAGGGTGTAGGTGTGCCGGACCCGCTGCTGGCTGGGCGGCTCGACGGTGGCGGAGACGATGTCGCCTCCTGCCGAGGCGATCGCCTCGGTGAGGTCGGCGAGCAGATGCGGGCGGCCGAACGATTCAGCGACCAGCGTGACCCGGCACCCGGTGGTCTCCCCCCAGCTGACGCCGATCTCCGCGCGCCCCCGGCTCTTCATGTGCGCCACCGCGGCGCACTCCGCCCGGTGCACGGTCACCACTCCCCCGCGGACCGCGAAGCCGGTGATCTCGTCCGGTGGTACGGGCGTGCAGCACCCGGCGAGCCGTACGGCGGCCCCGGGCCGGTCGACGAGCACCTCGGCGCCCCGGGGGCGCCGGGCGGAGGCGGCGGGGCGTGTGGGAGAGGCGCTCTCACCGGTCGCGCTCACCGCGGATCCCGTGGGCGTCGTGCCCGTGGCGGGTGCGGAGCGGGGGCCGCCGTCCTCGGCGAGGTCGCGGCGGGGGTCGCTCGCCGCGTCGGTGTCGGTGCCGCCGCCGGGGTGGGTGGCGAGCCACCGCTGGATGGCGATGCGGGCGGCCGGGGTGTGGGCGTGCTCCAGCCATTCCCGGGAGGGCTCGGAGGCGGGGTCCTGGCCCATGAGGAGCTGGACGGTGTCGCCGTCCTTCAGGACGGTGCTGAGGGTTGCCAGGCGGCCGTTGACCCGGGCGCCGATGCAGGCGTGCGCGTCCTCTCCGTACTGCGCGTAGGCGGCGTCCACACAGGTGGCGCCCTCGGGCAGGCCCAGGGTGCCGCCGTCGGGGCGGAAGACGGTGATCTCGCGGTCCTGGGCGAGGTCCTCACGGAGGGTGGACCAGAACGTGTCGGGGTCCGGGGCGGCCTCCTGCCAGTCGAGCAGGCGCGAGAGCCAGCCGGGGCGGGTGGGGTCGGCTCGCTCGCCGTCGGCGAGGGCGTCGGAGGCGGGGGCGTCGGAGGCGGGGGCGTAGGGGTTGCCCAGCGCGACGACGCCGGCCTCGGCGACCTTGTGCATCTGGTGGGTGCGGATGAGGACCTCGACGACCTGGCCGTCCGCCCGGGCGACGGCGGTGTGCAGCGACTGGTACAGGTTGAACTTCGGTACGGCGATGAAGTCCTTGAACTCCGAGACGACCGGCGTCATGCACGTGTGCAGTTCGCCGAGCACGCCGTAACAGTCCGCGTCCTCCGCCACCAGCACCAGCAGGCGGCCGAAGTCGGTGCCGCGCAGCTGTCCGCGTTTGCGGGCCACGCGGTGGACGGAGACGAAGTGCCGCGGCCGGATGAGGACTTCGGCCTGGATTCCGGCCTCGCGCAGCACGCCGCGCACCTCGTCGGCCACTTCGGCGAGCGGATCGCCGGAGCGGGCGGCGTTCGCGGCGATGAGTTCTCTGGTGTGGTCGTACTCCTCGGGGTGGAGGATGGCGAAGACCAGGTCCTCCAGTTCGGTCTTCAATGCCTGCACGCCGAGGCGCTCGGCGAGCGGGATGAGGACGTCGCGGGTGACCTTGGCGATCCGCGCCTGTTTCTCCGGGCGCATCACGCCGAGGGTGCGCATGTTGTGCAGGCGGTCGGCGAGTTTGATCGACATCACGCGCACGTCGCTGCCGGTGGCGACGAGCATCTTGCGGAAGGTCTCCGGCTCGGCGGCGGCTCCGTAGTCGACCTTCTCCAGTTTCGTGACGCCGTCGACCAGATAACGGACCTCCTCCCCGAACTGTTCCCGCACCTGCTCCAGCGTCACATCGGTGTCCTCGACCGTGTCGTGGAGCAGTGAGGCCGTCAAGGTGGTGGTCTCCGCGCCGAGTTCGGCGAGGATGAGGGTCACCGCGAGCGGGTGGGTGATGTACGGCTCGCCGCTCTTGCGCATCTGGCCGCGGTGCGAGGACTCCGCGAGCACGTAGGCGCGGCGCAGGGGGTCGATGTCCGCGTCGGGGTGGTGGGCGCGGTGCGCCTCGACGACGTGACCGATGGCGTCGGGCAGTCTGCCGCGGCCGGCGGGGCCGAGCAGCGCGGCCCGGCCCAGGCGGCGCAGATCGAGCCGGGGGCGGGACTTCCGGCGGACCGTCACCGGCAGCGCGGCCGCAGCGGATGCCGCGGGCGCCACCGGGCCGGGCGTCGCAGGGTTCGTGGCCTCCGCACTCATGGGCACCTCCGGCTCGTGGACCGGCGGACGGGGCCCCAGGGCGTACGCGGCTCAGGGATGGCGACGTTCCCCCGTCCGTGCCGGTGCTTGATGCTATCGAGCCCACCACGTGCGGTAGACCGCCTCTCGCCGAGCGTGAAACGGATCACCCATTCGAGCGACGGGAAAGAGGTTTAGCGTTTGCGCCACGTGCGCTGCGCTCGGCCGGGGTTTCGAACGGCCCCGGTGGCGCGTCACCGCTGATCCGGACGCCCGCAGCCGTCGCCCGAGCGCCTGCGCCGACTCAGCCGACGGCGTTTTCCAGCCATGCGCCGTCGATCTCGCCCTCGGCGACGATCACGGCGGGTCCGGTCATCTGGATCTCGCCGTCGGGCCGTTCGGTGATGACCAGGCGTCCGCCGGGCACGTCGACGGTGTACGTCACCGGGGTGCCCGTCACGGCCGGTTCGGCGCCGTCACGGCGGGCGGCGGCCACGGCGACCGCGCACGTGCCCGTCCCGCACGAGCGGGTCTCGCCGGCGCCGCGCTCGTGCACCCGCATGGCCACGTGGCGGGGGCCGCGGTCGACCACGAACTCCACGTTGACCCCGTCCGGGTAGGCGTCCGCCGGGCTGACCGGGGGCGGGGCGTACAGGTCGCCCGCGTGCGCGAGGTCGTCGACGAAGGCGACCGCGTGCGGATTGCCCATGTTCACGTTGCGCGCGGGCCAGCTGCGCTCGCCGACCCGCACCGTGACGTCACCCTCCGGGAGGCGGGCGCGGCCCATGCCGACGGTGATGTCTCCGTCCTTGGCGATGTGGACGGTCCGCACGCCCGCGCGCGTGGCGACGGCGAGGTCGCCCTCGGCCACATGCCCGGCGTGCTGGAGGTAGCGCGCGAACACACGGACGCCGTTGCCGCACATCTCGGCGATCGAGCCGTCGCCGTTGCGGTAGTCCATGAACCACTCGGCCTCGGCGGCCATCTCCCGGGCCTCCGGATGGGCCGCGGACCGCACCACGTGCAGCACCCCGTCGCCACCGATGCCCGCCCGGCGGTCGCACAGGGCGGCGACGGCGGCCGGGGGCAGTTCGAGGGCGTTGTCGGGGTCCGGGAGGATCACGAAGTCGTTCTCCGTGCCGTGACCCTTGAGGAAGGCGATCCGCGTGCTCATTCCTCGATCGTACGGGAGCGCTCCGCCGGGGAGCCGGTGGGCCGTGGGCGGCGAGCGGTGGGTGCTTCAGAGGAGTCTTGGGTGCTTCAGCGGAGTCGTGCGACGCGCCAGACGGCGAGAATCACCACTACGGCCACCAGCAGCATGTACCCGAGCACCACCCGCCAGTCCACCCGGCGGCCGGAACCGCGCGGGGGCAGCCCCGGCCAGGTGTGTCCCACCCGGCGGGCGGCCATCATGCCCCAGCCCGCGGCGCAGGAGCAGATCAGCAGGCCGAGCATGGCGATCACGGCGCCGCTGTCGCCGAAGTCGAAGGCGAGCGGGAACGCGAACATCAGGGACCCGACGGCGGAGAGCCCGACGATGGGCGCGAGCTGCCAGATCCGCAGGCGGCGCTGCGGGCGCAGCTCGACCTCGACCTCCGGTCCGTCCGGGTACATCTCCTCGGGCGCCGGACCGTCGGCGGTCACGCCGCTGGGGATCTCGTCGGGGCCGTCGTCGGTCAGACGGACCTCGCCGAGCCGGGCCTCGCCGAGGTGGGCCTCATCGAGACGGTCTTCGGCCGGACGGTCGCCGGTGAGGCGGTCGTCGCCCCGGCCCGGGTCGTCACTGTCGGTGGTGACGTGCTCGGTACTCTGTGCGGTGTCGCGAGGGCCGGCCTCCATCGCCACGCGCCCTCCCAACTAGGCTCCACTTGGTCGATCGAAGCTCGATGATGGCACGGCCCCGGAGGCCCGGATGACCGGCGGCGCATCCCGATGCCATCACGTGATCAGGCTGTGACCGGTCGTTCGACCAACGTCAGGGCCTGGTGCGGAAGTTCCCCGCGGTCCGCCGCGGCCCCGCTCAGCCAGTGCACCCGGGGATCGCGCCGGAACCACGAATCCTGGCGGCGCGCGAAGCGCTTGGTGGCGCGCACGGTCTCCGCGCGGGCCTCCGTTTCGGTGCACCCCCCGGCGAGCGCCGCGAGCACCTGCTGGTAGCCCAGCGCGCGCGACGCCGTACGCCCCTCGCGCAGGCCCTGCGCCTCCAGCGCGCGCACCTCGTCCACGAGGCCCGCCTCCCACATCCGGTCGACGCGCCGCGCGATGCGGTCGTCCAGTTCCGGACGAGCCACGTCGACACCGATCTGAACGGTGTCGTAGACGGAGTCGTGGCCCGGGAGGTTGGCGGTGAAGGGCTGGCCGGTGATCTCGATGACTTCCAGGGCCCGGACGATACGGCGGCCGTTGCTGGGCAGGATGGCGCGGGCGGCCTCGGGGTCGGCGGCGGCCAGCCGGGCGTGCAGCGCGCCCGAGCCGCGCAGCGCCAGCTCCTCCTCCAGACGCGCCCGGACCTCGGGGTCGGTGCCGGGGAACTCCAGGTTGTCGACGGCTCCGCGGACGTAGAGGCCGGAGCCGCCGACCAGGATGGGCCAGCGGCCCTCGGCGAGCAGGGCGTCGATCCGGGCGCGGGCCAGCTTCTGGTACTCGGCGACCGAGGCGGTGACCGTCACGTCCCAGATGTCCAGCAGGTGGTGCGGGACGCCGGCGCGCTCCTCCGGCGTCAGCTTGGCGGTGCCGATGTCCATCCCTCTGTACAGCTGCATGGAGTCCGCGTTGACGACCTCCCCGCCGAGCTGCTGGGCCAGGAAAACACCCAGATCGGACTTACCGGCCGCGGTGGGTCCGACGACGGCGATGACGCGGGGGGCGGGGAGTGCGCTGCTCACCGCACCAGTCTCGCAAACCTCAGGGCGAGGTCTCGAACGAGTTACGTGACGGTGCGCATCCCTGGTCGTTGCCCGTGGCGAGATACCGCCCCCGGTTCGCCGGAGGCGGTGACCCGGGCGGCGCAACCGTACGCACCGGGTGACGCGGGAATTCGCCCGCACGAGTACCGTATGGAGTGGATATGGGCGTGTTTGCACGACTCCTCGGCAGGTCGAAGGCGACTCAGGAGGCGTCGGCCGCCGAGGCTCAGGCCGGCACGGAGCCGGCCGGGGCCGAGGCGGAGGCAGCGGAGTCGGCGAAGGCAGCGGAGTCGGCGGAGGAAGCCGGGGCGGCGGAGGCGAAGGCATCGGCCGGCGACGGGCGTGAGAACGGGCACGAGGACGTGCCGGCCCGGTCGGACGCCGGTGCGGACGAGGCCTCCGAGGGCACCGGTATCCCGAAGCAGCAGTCCGCCGGGGAGGCCGCCGACAGCGAGGCCGGCGAGGGCGCCCGCAGGTAAGTGTCCCGCGAGGGAAGGTGGACCATGGGTCTGTTGGACAACATGAAGGCCAAGCTCGGCCCGGCCAGGGACAAGGTGTCGGACCTCGCGCGGCAGCACGGGGACAAGGTCCAGCACAGCATCGACAAGGCCGCGAAGGCCGTCGACGATCGGACCAAGCACAAGTACAGCGACAAAATCCATGCGGGTACGGGCAAGGCCAAGGAGGCGATGGACCGCCTTGCGCACAAGGAGGGTCCGCAGACGGCCACCGACCCGACGACCCCGACACGGCCGGAGGGTCCACCGCCTGCGTCATGAGGCTCTCGGGACTCGCCAGGCTCTCGGCGGGATGATCGGCGGACGGTCGCGGAGCCGAACGGCTCCCGGCCGTCCGCCGTTTTGTGGACGTACGCCGTTCCGCGCGCCCGCCGCTACGACCAGGTGGCCACCAGGTACCCCACGCCGTACGGCGCGTCCTCGTACAGCAGGGCGCCGCTCAGGCCCGCGTCCTCCGCGGCCCCGGCCAGGACCTGCCAGGGGGCCCGGCCCGCGGCCTTCAGCTCGACCGCCAGCTCCGCGTCCAGGGCCTTCACGGCCGCCACGTCCGCCGCTCCCAGCGCACGCGCGACCTCCGCGTCGAAGGGTGCCGCCCGCTCGTCCAGATACCCCGGCGCCTTGACCGACCGGCACGCGCTGGCGTCTCCCAGCACCAGCAGTGCCACCCGTTCCGCCCGGGCGCCGATCTCCCGTCCAGTCTGGATACACCGCTCGGGCGCGAGCGGTTCGCCCACACCGAGCCCCTCGATCGGGGCATCCGCCCAGCCGGTGCGCTCCAGCAGCCAGGCGCCGACGGCCAGCGAGGCCGGCAGCTCGCGCTCGGCGGCGCGATCGGGGGCGTGATCGGGGGCCTGATCGGGGGCCTGATCGGTGCCCAGCGCGGCCCCCAGACGTACGGCCAGGTCCACACCGAATCCGCGAAAGCTGCCCGCCGTCCCCTGCGCGAACGGCCCGCCCCCGCTCTGTTCGGCGGGTCCGACGACCACCAGCAGGTCCGGGCGCGCGGCGGCGAGCACGCCGAGCGCGTCCACGCAGGCCGCGCGAGCGGCGTCCAGTTCGGGCGCGGCGCCGGCGGCGACCTCGGGCACGAGCAGCGGAGGGCAAGGACAGACTGCGGCGGCGACAAGCATGATCGGCAGGGTAACGCCGTACGCGCGGGAGACGGCACTCCGGGGCGAAAGGAGGCAGCGCTCCGGGCGACTGGACACGGCGCTCCGTGGCGGCCGGACACGGCACTTCGTGGCGGCCGGACGCGGCGCTCCGTGGCGGCCGGACGCGGCGCTCCGTGGCGGCCGGACCGAACGTTCCCGGGCCACCGGGCCCAGCCCTTCCGGGGGGGGCGACCTCACTCCATCGGCGCGGCGGGCGGTTCCTCACCGCCGCGCCCTTGGCCCCTTTGCGCTCCGGCCCGTCCTCGGCCCCGCTGCGCTCCGGTCAGTCGCAGCCGCAGCCGGTGCCCGTGGCGACCGGCAGCGGAGCCGGTACCCCGATCTTCGGCAGGCCCAGCATGACACCCGCCGGCTTGGCGGCCTCGGCGGCGTTGCGCTTCTCCCAGGCGTCACCCGCGCGCGTGCGCCGCACGTCGAGGACCGGGCCCTCCGCGAGAAGGTGGTGCGGGGCGGCGTACGTCACCTCGACGGTGACCACGTCACCGGGGCGCACCTCCTGCTCCGGCTTGGTGAAGTGGACCAGCCGGTTGTCGTGAGCGCGACCGGACAGGCGATGGGTGGCGCCGTCCTTGCGGCCCTCGCCCTCGGCGACCATCAGCTCCAGGGTGCGGCCGACCTGCTTCTTGTTCTCCTCCCAGGAGATCTCCTCCTGAAGGGCGACGAGCCGCTCGTAGCGCGCCTGGACGACCTCCTTGGGGATCTGGTCGTCCATGGTCGCGGCCGGGGTGCCGGGGCGCTTGGAGTACTGGAAGGTGAAGGCCTGCGCGAACCGGGCCTCGCGGACGACGTGCAGGGTCTGCTCGAAGTCCTCCTCGGTCTCGCCCGGGAAGCCCACGATGATGTCGGTGGTGATCGCCGCGTGCGGGATGGCGGCGCGCACCTTCTCGATGATGCCGAGGTACCGCTCCTGCCGGTACGAGCGGCGCATCGCCTTCAGGACCGTGTCCGAGCCGGACTGCAGCGGCATGTGCAGCTGCGGCATGACGTTCGGGGTCTCGGCCATGGCGGCGATGACGTCGTCGGTGAAGTCGCGCGGGTGCGGGGAGGTGAAGCGGACCCGCTCCAGGCCCTCGATGGTGCCGCAGGCCCGCAGCAGCTTGCTGAACGCCTCGCGGTCGCCGATGTCGGAGCCGTAGGCGTTGACGTTCTGCCCGAGCAGCGTGATCTCGGAGACGCCCTCGGCGACCAGCGCCTCGACCTCGGCCAGGATGTCGCCGGGGCGGCGGTCCTTCTCCTTGCCGCGCAGGGCCGGGACGATGCAGAAGGTGCAGGTGTTGTTGCAGCCGACGGAGATCGACACCCAGGCCGCGTAGGCGCTCTCGCGCCGGGTCGGCAGGGTGGAGGGGAACGCCTCCAGCGACTCGGCGATCTCGACCTGCGCCTCCTCCTGCACGCGCGCGCGTTCCAGCAGGACCGGCAGCTTGCCGATGTTGTGCGTGCCGAAGACGACGTCCACCCAGGGCGCCTTCTTCACGATGGTGTCGCGGTCCTTCTGCGCGAGGCAGCCGCCGACCGCGATCTGCATCCCGGGCCGCGACGCCTTCCTGGGCGCGAGCCGGCCGAGGTTGCCGTACAGGCGGTTGTCGGCGTTCTCCCGGACCGCGCAGGTGTTGAACACGACCACGTCCGCGTCCCCGTCCGCGCCCTCGGGGGCCCGCACGTACCCGGCGTCCTCGAGCAGTCCGGCCAAGCGCTCGGAATCGTGGACGTTCATCTGGCACCCGTAGGTGCGGATCTCGTAGCTCTTGGGTGCGTGAACGTCCACTGCCGGGCTCCGGTCGCTGCTGCTGGTCATGCCTCAAGGGTAGGCGGTCCCCGGGAGGCCTCCGTCCGGGCTGCCGACGGGGGGCGCACGCCCGGTACGCCAGGGCCGGGCCCCGGGAACGGCGGGCAGGTGAGCCGGGCGGCCCCCCGAAAACCCGGTGGAGGTTGCACGCCCCCGCCCCTATGGTCGCGAGATGAGTACCCGCACCTTCCGGATCACCGTCCGCGGCGTCTTCGACGGCCTCACCGACGAACAGCGCGCCGCGCTGCTGGCCGACGCCGCCCAGCACGACGTGCTGCGCGCCGCTTTCACCCCCGAGGGCACCCTCACCTACGACATCGCCGCCCGGCCGGCCTTCGTCTTCCGCTTCGCCGCCACCGGGGAGGAAGAGGAGGACATCCTGGAGGCCACCGAGCAGGCCGAGGAGACGGCGAAGGCATGGCTCGGCGAGCGTGGCTACGGCTTCAAGAACCTCCGCTCCACCGCCGAGGACCTCGCCCAGGCGCCGCTCGGCAAGCGGCAGCGGCGCGCCGCCCGCGCGAACGGCTTCTGACCTCGCCCATAAACTTGAGCAGTCAAGGAGATGGCAATGAACATGGCGGGGAACGGCGTGACGAGGAACGGCGCGCCGAGGAAGGCGAGGAAGGGGGACGGCCGGACATGAGCGAGCCCCTGGACGCTGCCCTGCGGCTGATGCGGGCCCAGGCCGCGCTCGTACGGCGGTTCGACGCCCGGCTGAGCGGTCTGCACGGGGTCAGCCTCGCCGACTTCACCCTGCTGCTGCGGCTGAGCCGGGCTCCCGGCGGGCGGATGCGCCGGGTCGACCTCGCGGAGGCATTGGGACTGACGGCCTCCGGGGTCACCCGGGGGCTGGCCCCGCTGGAGCGGATCGGGCTGGTGAGCCGCGAACCGGATGCCCGGGACGCGCGCGTGGCCTACGCGTCGCTGACCGGTACGGGCCGGGAGCGGCTGCGGGAGATGCTGGCGACGGCGGAGGAGACCGCGGCGGACCTCTTCGCGGCGCCGGGCTGGAACACGCAGGACATCGCACTGCTCGCGGGCCTGCTCAGCCGCCTCGGCGGCACCGGTCTGCTGTGAGCACCCGGTTTCCGGTCACCGACACCACGGCCTGAACTCGCCGTGGTTCAGGTCACGTTGAGTTGTGGCCGGAATGTGAGGGGCCTATGAGCATGTGCGTGGCATGCTCATGGCCCGTCACCGAGTTACCGCCCGGTTCTACCCCTGAGTAGCCCGAGCGTCGGTACCTCTCTGCCACCCCCCACCTTTTCCAGGACCTACCTTGCGCAGACGCACGAGGCACAGGCGTAGCCTGCTGCCCGCCTTCGCCGTGACCACCCTCTTCCTGGCCGCGGCCTGCTCCGCGCCCGCGCCGCACGCCGAACAGCCCGCGGCTGCCGAGCAGTTGCGGGCCACACCCTCTCCCTCCGACGGCACGCGGCACTCGCTCACCGTCGCCGCCGCTCCCGCCGCGACCGCGACCGCCACGGCGGGCCCGACCGGTTCCGCACGGCGGGCGCACCGGACCACGCTCGCCGTCAGCTCGTACGACGGCCACACCCGACGGGCCGTCATCACCGACCGGCCTCCTCACCGGCCCGGTCAGGCGAACTCGCCCACCCCTTCCGCGCCCTCCCCCACCTCCGCCCCCTCGCATCAGGCCACCGTGGGCGACGTGATCGCCAGCGCGCCCGCGCCGGGGGCGCCGCACGGACTGCTCGCCAAGGTCACCAAGGTGCTCGGTGAGACGGACCACGGCACCGAGGTGCAGACGGAACCGGCCACCCTCAACGCGTTGTTGGGCGACGACACGGCGAGGGGAGGCGTTCCGGTCGACCCCTCGTCCTTCGCCGTCGACAAGCTGTTGCCCGATGTGAAGGTGTCCTGGTCGAAGGCCGGTGACGTGCACATCGGCCCCCAGGGCGCGAAGGTTCCGCTCGGCAGCCTGAGGCTCGACGTGCGCGCCCAGGTGCCGACGGCAGCGGAAGCTCCGGCCTCGGCGACCGCTTCCGTGGACGGGTTCGTCCAGGTCGCTCCTCAGGTCGACTTCGCGTACGGCGGCACGGGAACCGACGCGGCGCCCGGATCGGCTTACCTCGGTGTGTCCGGCCGATGGACCTCCGGCTGGGCGGTCAGGGGCCGGGCCGCGGCGGCCACCGGTACGCCGCTGCGGATCCCGTTCGCCAAGCTGCACGCCGACCCCGTCCTGCAGGTCGGCCCCGTCCCCGTCGTCGTCAACCTCGACCTGACCTGCTACGTCCAGATCAGTGGCGACGGGAAGGTCACCGTCGACGTCGAGCAGAGCCTCAAGGGCGGCTTCACCGCGGGCGGTACCTTCGCCCCGGCCAAGGGCTGGACGCCGGTCAGCTCCTCGGACCTGTCGAGCACGCCCGTGCACGCCTCCGTCACCAGCGCCGGGAACGTGAAGACGGCACTCGGCGCCGAGGCCTCGGTGGGCCTCTACGGCACCGTGGGCGTCACGGCCGACCTGGCCCCCTATCTGCGCGGCGAGGCCACCGCCTCCGCCGAGAGCGGCGGGGCCGCCCCCCAGGCCGACTGGGCGGTGTACGGCGGGCTCGACCTCTCCGGCACCCTGCGCTTCCAGCTGTCCGTCTTCGGCACCCCGATCATCCGGCGGGACGTGCCCCTGGGCACCCTGCATCGCGAGTGGAAGCTGGCGGGCGGCACTCTGCCGGGACAGGGGGCACGAGGGAGTCGGTAGACCGGGCGCGGGCCCGCCGGGGCTCGTACGTCTCTTCCGGGCGGAAGGACCTTCCCGCGCGCCGGCGGAAAGGCCTGCTGCGGGCGCGCGGAAAGCCCTGCTGCGGGCGCGCGGCGAGGGCGCGGCCCGGGGCTCCGGGGCTCCGGGCCGCCGAAGCCCCTCCCCCCGGCGCGCCGGCCCCGGCGAGCGCCCGCCGGCCGCTCCCGCCCCCAGGTCCTTTCCTTCGGATCAGGCCGGCTCCGGCCGACAGGGCTTTCCGCGCGACCCCGGCAACGTCCGAAGGAGATGGCCTAGCCGCACCCGCCCGGCGCACCCTGCTGCGCCGCCGGTCTCCAGCCCTGCCGGCGCAGTACGGCCGACACGTCCGGGGTCCGGTAGTGCTCGCCCTTGAGGACCTTGCCGTCGGCCCGGCGGGCGACCTGTCCGTCCGGGCCGAGCTTGCTCATGTTGGCGCGGTGGATCTCCGCGATCACCTCGTCCAGGTCGATGCCGTGGACCAGAGCGGTGCCGTACGCCACGTAGACGACGTCCGCCAGCTCGTGCGCGAGCCGGTCCAACGGGCCCTCGACGGAGACCTCGGCCACCTCCGCGGCCTCCTCGGCGAGCAGCTCCCCACGGTGCGCGGCGAGTTGGGGGGCCACCTCCGTCGGCGTACTGCGGGCGTCGAGGCCGAAGGCGCGGTGGAACTCACGGACGAGGTCGGCGGGCGAAGGGCTCATACGGCGACTCTAACGGCCACCACTGACACCGCCCGCCGCCCCGCGCCCCTGCCACCGGCCCGCCCCTCACGTGCCCGCGCTCCGTCCCTCAGGTACTCCCGCGAAGTGACCCCGGCCCTGTTCAGGGCAGCGTCCCACTGGCAGGATCGCCGCATGTCCAAGGTGTTCCCCCGTGTCAGCAGGCGTCGAACGCTGCAGTGCGCGGCTGTCGGTGTCGTGGCTCTCGGGCTGCTGGCGTGGTGGCTGCTGCCCCTGGGCGAGAAGCCGCCGAGCGGGACGATCGTCTTCAGCACGGGCACGCCCCGGGGCGTCTACCAGGAGTACGGCGAGCGGCTGCGCAGCGAGCTGGGCAGGGACATGCCCGGTCTGAAGGTGAAGCTGCTCAACAGCGCCGGATCGCAGGAGAACGTCCAGCGCGTGGCGACCGGCAAGGCCGACTTCACCATCGCGGCGGCCGACGCGGTGGAGGCGTACGAACTGCGCCACGGAACCGGCGCCGGACGGCTGCGCGGCGTGGCCCGGCTCTACGACGACTACGTGCACCTCGTCGTGCCGAGCGGCTCGGACGTCCACAGCGTCGCCGATCTGCGGCACAGGCGGGTGGCGACCGGGCTGCCCGACTCCGGGGTGCGGCTGATCGCCGACCGGGTGCTGAAGGCCGCCGGCATCAACCCGCGGAAGGACATCACACCGGTCGCGGACGGCATCGACACCGGCCCGGACCAGCTGGAGCAGGGGAAGATCGACGCTTTCTTCTGGTCGGGTGGCCTGCCCACGAAGGGGCTGCTGTCGCTCGCGAAGAAGGGCGCCTTCAGGTTCGTACCGATCGACGGGGAGGTCGTCACCAGGCTGCACGGCCAGGGCGAGGAGGCGCGCTACTACCGGGCCGCCAACATCCCCGAGTCGGCCTATCCCACCGTCCAGCAGGGCACCGAGGTGCCGACGATCGCCGTGTCCAACGTGCTGATGACCCGCACGGACGTGGATCCACGGCTGACGGAATGGATGACCCGTACGGTGATCAAGAGCCGCGACGGCATCGGCGCCCACGTCCACTCCGCCCAACTGGTCGACGTGCGCACCGCCATCTACACCGATCCGCTGCCCCTCCAGGAGGGCGCCCGGCGCTACTACCGCTCGGTGAAGCCCTAGTCCGCGGGATCGCCCTCCACCTGTCTGGGCACGCTCACCGTCACACACAGTCCCTTCGGCTCGTGGTGCGCGTAGGCGATGGACCCGCCGCCCGCCGCGAGCAGGGCGCGGGTGATGGACAGGCCCAGACCCGAGCCCTTGATGTTCTGGTGACGGCCGCTGCGCCAGAACCGGTCGCCCACGCGCGCGAGTTCCTCATCGGTGAGGCCGGGCCCGGTGTCCGTGACGACGACGGTCGAGGCGTCGCCGTCGGAGGCGACGGTCACCGTGACCGTGCCGTCCTCGGGGGTGAACTTCACGGCGTTGTCGATGATCGCGTCCAGCGCGCTGGACAGGGTGATCGGATCCGCCCAGGCGGTGGTCGGCGGGCAGTCACCGGTCAGCCGGACGCCCTGGGCCTCGGCGGCCGGCGCCCAGGCGGCGACCCGCTCCTCGGCCAGCGCGCCGACGTCGGTGAGCCGCAGATCCGCCTCGGCGTGCTCGGCCAGCGCCAGGCCGAGCAGGTCGTCCAGGACCTGCGCGAGGCGCTTGCCCTCGGTGCGGACCGAGGCGATCTCCTCGTTGCCCTCGGGGAGTTCGAGGGCGAGCAGTTCGATGCGCAGCAGCAGCGCCGCGAGCGGGTTGCGCAGCTGGTGCGAGGCGTCCGCGACGAAGGCGCGCTGCTGCTCCAGCACGTCCTCGACGTTGTCCGCCATCTCGTTGAACGAGCGGGCCAGCCGTCTGAGTTCCGGCGGCCCGCCGGCCGCGGCGACCCGGGACTTCAGCCGGCCCGTGGCGATGTCGTGGGTGGTGGCGTCCAGGACCCGCACGGGCCTGAGCACCCAGCCGGTCAGCCGCAGCGCCGCGCCGACGGCCAGGAGCATCGCGGCGCTCTCGCCGGCCGCTATCAGCAGCCAGCCGCGCAGCGTCTGTGAACGCATCTGCCCGGTGGGTGAGTCGGTGACCACGACCGCCACCACGTCCCCGTCCCGGATCACCGGCGAGGCGACGACCAGTCGGCTGTGCTGCCAGGGCCACACCTGCCGCGGGTCGTGGCTGCGCCGGCTGAGCAGCGCCTCGTCGAACGCCTCGCGCACCTCGCCCTTGCGCGGTACGAACCAGTCGCCGGGTGCGTTGGCCATCGCGGAGCCGTTGCGGTAGAAGACGCCCGCGCGGATGCCGTAGACGCCGTAGTAGCTCTGCAGCTCGCTGCGCAGCGCCTCCCAGCGCTCGTCCGTGCTGGTGCGACGGGAGCCGCTGGGGCCGTCGGTGACGAACTGGGCGAGCGCCGCGAAGCGTGCCGTGTCGTCGATCCGGTCGACGACGACCTTCTGCTGCTCGGCGGCGGCCACGCTGAGGGCGAGCGGCACGCCGAGCGCGAGCAGGACGGCCGCCAGCAGGACGATGAGCAGCGGCAGGAGGCGTGCGCGCACCCGTCCCCGCTAGGCGGCCGGGGCGACGAGGCGGTAGCCGACGCCGCGTACGGTCTCGATCAGCGCGGGCATGCGCAGCTTGGCGCGCAGGGAGGCGACGTGCACCTCCAGGGTGCGTCCGGTGCCCTCCCAACTGGTGCGCCAGACCTCGCTGATGATCTGTTCCCGCCGGAAGACCACGCCCGGGCGCTGGGCGAGCAGGGCGAGCAGATCGAACTCCTTGCGGGTCAGTTGGACGACCGAACCGTCCACGCTGACCTGCCGGGTGGGCAGCTCGATGCGGACGGAACCGAGGTGCAGGGCGCTGTCGCCGCCGCCCGCCGGGTCCTCCTGGACGGTGCGCCGGCTGACGGCGTGGATACGGGCGAGCAGCTCTCCGGTGTCGTACGGCTTGACCACGTAGTCGTCGGCGCCCAGGTTGAGCCCGTGGATGCGGGAGCGGACGTCGGAGCGCGCGGTCACCATGATCACCGGGATGCTGGTGCGCTTGCGTATCTTGCCGCAGACCTCGTAGCCGTCCTGGTCGGGCAGGCCGAGGTCGAGCAGCACGACGCCGAAACCGTCGCCCTCGGGGACGAGGGCCTGCAGGGCTTCTTCGCCGCTGCGCGCGTGGGTCACGTCGAAGCCGTGCCGGGCCAGGACGGCGGACAGGGCCGCGGCGACGTGGTTGTCGTCCTCGACGAGCAGCAGTCTCATCCCAGCCCCCTCCGGTTCAGCGGTCGTACGGTCCCGGTTCTCATCGGTCTCGTAGCGCACACGCGCGCGTGCACCATGGCAGTGACGCCGATGGATAAGGACGGCGTCAAGAGGCATCCGGTTGCCCGGCGCTTTAGTTATCCGGCCGATACGCGCGCGTGGGACAACTGCTACGACACGTGTCCGATTGCTATCGGATCGTGATGCTCAGATCTCCCTCAGATGTGATGACGCAGGTCACAGCCGCTTACTACTGTCCTGCGAAACCGAGGAGGACGGAGCCCGAGAGCGATGACCAAAGTATCGGTGGCCAAGGAAGACGGGGCCGCTTCCGACGAACTGGTCGTCCTGAAGAGCGTCAACAAGCACTTCGGCGCGTTGCATGTGCTCCAGGACATCGACCTGACGATCGCCCGCGGCGAGGTCGTCGTGGTCATCGGGCCCTCCGGGTCCGGCAAGTCGACGCTGTGCCGCACCATCAACCGCCTGGAGACGATCGATTCGGGCACCATCACGATCGACGGCAAGTCCCTGCCCCAGGAGGGCAAGGAGCTGGCCCGGCTGCGGGCCGACGTCGGCATGGTCTTCCAGTCCTTCAACCTCTTCGCGCACAAGACCGTGCTCGAGAACGTGATGCTGGGTCAGCTCAAGGTCCGCAAGGCGGACAAGAAGCAGGCCGAGGAGAAGGCCCGGTCCCTGCTGGACCGAGTCGGCGTAGGCACACAGGCCGACAAGTACCCCGCCCAGCTGTCCGGCGGCCAGCAGCAGCGCGTCGCCATCGCGCGGGCCCTGGCGATGGGCCCGAAGGTCATGCTCTTCGACGAGCCGACCTCGGCGCTCGACCCCGAGATGATCAACGAGGTCCTCGAGGTCATGCAGCAGCTCGCCCGTGAGGGCATGACGATGGTCGTCGTCACCCACGAGATGGGCTTCGCGCGTTCGGCTGCGAACCGGGTGGTCTTCATGGCCGACGGCCGAATCGTCGAACAGGCTGCGCCCGACCAGTTCTTCAGCAACCCGCGCAGCGACCGGGCCAAGGACTTCCTGTCCAAGATCCTGCACCACTGACGGTGCGGGCCCGGCTCCCGCAGCCCAGGGTCGCTTTTCCCAACGGACCTCGTTCCTCACCATTCGAAGGATGTTCAGCATGAAGCTCCGCAAGGTCACCGCCGCGTCGGCCGCCGTACTCGCCCTCACCGTGGGCGCCACCGCGTGTGGCGGCAACAAGTCGGACAGCGGCTCGGACAGCGGCAAGAAGATCAAGATCGGCATCAAGTTCGACCAGCCCGGTCTCGGCCTGAAGCAGCCCGACGGTTCCTACTCGGGCTTCGACGTGGACGTGGCCACGTACGTCGCCAAGGAGCTCGGTTACAAGCCGGGCGACATCCAGTTCGTGGAGACCAAGAGCGCCGACCGCGAGAACGCGCTGGCGCGCGGGGACGTGAAGTTCATCGCCGCGACCTACTCGATCACCGACGAGCGCAAGGCCAAGGTCGACTTCGCCGGCCCGTACCTGCTGGCCCACCAGGACCTGCTGCTCAAGAAGAGCTCGAAGATCGTCCAGGCCAAGGACCTCAACGGCAAGAACCTGTGCTCCGTGACCGGTTCCACCTCGGCGCAGAACATCCACGACACGATCGCTCCGAAGGCCAACCTGAAGGAGTACAGCTCCTACTCGGAGTGCATCGCCAGCCTCCAGAGCGGTGCCGTGGACGCGGTGACCACCGACGACTCGATCCTCGCGGGCTTCGCCGCGCAGGACAAGTACAAGGGCCAGTTCAAGCTCGCCGGTCTGAAGCTGAGCAACGAGAACTACGGCGTCGGCGTCAAGAAGGGCGACTCCGCGACCCTCGACAAGATCAACAAGGCGCTGGAGAAGATGGTCAGCGACGGCTCCTGGAAGGCCGCCGTGGCGAAGAACTTCGGCCCGGCGAACTACAAGAACGAGCCCGCGCCGAAGATCGGCCAGATCGTCAAGTAACGCGGAACTCCGCCGGCGCTCACTCCGGCGGGTGACGCAGGGTCCGAAGGCGCGCCGCCGCCGCTGTCCCGGCGGCGCGCCCTGCCCTCCACGTACGCCACACACCCGGAAGCGCGGGAGATCGTGTTCGACTTTCTTCAAGATTACGACGTCCTTGGGGCGTTCTGGATGACGGTGAAGCTCACCGCGCTCTCCGCGGTCGGCTCCCTGGTCTGGGGCACCCTGCTCGCCGCGATGCGGGTCAGCCCGGTCCCGATCATGCGCGGATTCGGCGCGCTCTACGTGAACATCGTCCGCAACATCCCGCTGACGATCATCATCCTGTTCGCCTCCCTCGGTCTCGCCGACATCTTCCGCATGACGCTGGGCGCTTCCGATTTCAAGGTCCAGGGCTTCCGTCTCGCCGTCCTCGGGCTCATCGCCTACACGGCCGCGTTCGTCTGCGAGGCGATCCGTTCCGGCATCAACACCGTGCCGCTCGGCCAGGCCGAGGCCGCCCGCGCGATCGGACTGAACTTCCATCAGACGCTGCGTCTGATCGTGCTGCCCCAGGCGTTCCGCTCGGTCATCGGCCCGCTGGCCAACGTCCTGATCGCCTTGACGAAGAACACCACCGTCGCGGCCGCCATCGGCGTCGCCGAAGCCGCGACCCTGATGAAGACCATGATCGAGAACGAGGCCCAGACGCTGGCCATCGGCGCCGTCTTCGCCCTCGGGTTCGTGATCCTCACCCTGCCCGTCGGACTGCTCCTGGGCTGGCTCGGCAACCGACTGGCGGTGAAGCGATGAGTTCCGTCCTCTACGACACTCCCGGCCCGCGCGCCAAGCGGCGCAACGCCCTCCTCTCCGTCGTCTTCCTCGTCCTGCTGGCCGCACTGGTCTGGTGGGTCTGGCGGACGATGGACGACAAGCAGCAGCTGAAGTGGGCGCTGTGGCAGCCGTTCACCACCTCCGAGGCCTGGACGACGTACCTGCTGCCTGGCCTCACGAACACCCTGAAGGCGGCGGCTCTGGCCATGGTCATCGCCCTCCCGCTGGGCGCCGTCTTCGGCATAGCCCGCCTGTCGGACCACCGTTGGGTGCGCATCGTGGCGGGCGTGGTGGTCGAGTTCTTCCGGTCCATCCCGGTGCTGCTGCTGATGCTGTTCGCCAACGAGTTCTACAACCGCTACACGCAGGTCACCAGCGACGACCGGCCCCTGTACGCGGTGGTCACCGGCCTGGTGCTCTACAACGCCTCGGTGCTCGCCGAGGTCGTCCGCGCGGGCATCCTCTCCCTGCCCAAGGGGCAGGCGGAGGCGGCGTACGCGATCGGTCTGCGCAAGGGGCAGACGATGAGCTCCATCCTGCTCCCGCAGGCGGTCACCGCGATGTTGCCGGCCATCGTCAGCCAGCTCGTCGTCATCGTGAAGGACACGGCGCTCGGCGGCGTGATGATCGGGTTCGGAGAGCTGCTCAGCGAGCGCGGCACCCTCGCGGCCAACTACGCCAACGTCATCGCCAGCTTCATCGTCGTCGCGGCCATCTACATCGTGCTCAACTTCGCCCTGACGTCCTTCGCGAGCTGGCTGGAGCGCCGGCTGCGGCGCAGCAAGCGCAGCACGGGTGCGGTGCTCGGCGCGGACGACATGGAAGAGCTGAACCCGGCCGCGGTGGGCGGCACCCTCGGCACCGGCACGTACGCCTGACGCTCCGGCACTCACCCGTACGGCTCACAGGGGCAGTGGCATGATCGCCACTGCCCCTGGTCGCTTGACGCAAACTCTGCCAATGGGTTGCATACGTTCTGTGATCGTGCACCCCGCTCCACCTTCCTGTTCACTTGTCTCCGTCAGGGCATCGTCACGGGCAGGGGGCGCCGCGCCGTGGACCCGGTGATCATCGTCGGAGCGGGGCCCGTCGGGCTCACGCTCGCCCTGGCGCTGGCCCGCCAGGAGGTGCCCTCCGTCGTCCTGGACGAGGGACCGGGCAAGGACGAACCACGTCCGGCGCGCACGGTCGTCCTGCGCGAGGACACGGCCGCCCTGCTGGAGCGGCTGACCGCGGCGGCGCTCGGTGAGCAGGGCGTGCGTTGGGCCGGATGGCGCTCCCTGCGGCGCAAGCAGGTGATCAACGAGTTCACCTTCGACGAGGCGGACCCCGCGGCCCCGCTGCACGTCGCCCAGCACGTGCTCACCCACGCCCTGCGCACGGCCGTCGCCGACGAGCCCTTGGTGAAGGTGGTCGTGGACAGCCGCCTGGACGCGATCGAGCAGGAGCGTTCCGGCGTCACCGCACACACGCGTGGCGACAAGGGCACCTGGTGGCGCGGCAGTTACCTCGTCGGCTGTGACGGCCCCCGTTCGACCGTGCGCAAACTCCAGGACATCCGTTTCCCGGGCCGTACGGCGGTGGAGCGGCACGCGGTCGCCGCGCTGCGTGCGGAACTTCCCGGGGAGGGCCGGACGTTGCTCCATCGGATGCCGCCGTGGCGGCAGTCCGGGCCCTCGGCCGGGGAGGTGACCGCCCGCCCCCTCCCCGGCGGTGTGTGGCGCCTGGACTGGCTGCTGCCGCCGGGCAAGGACCTGGTCACGCCCGAGGTCCTGCTGGCCCGGATCCGCGAGACCCTCGCGGGCTGGACGGGCGTTTCCGAACCGGCGTACGAGCTGCTCGACACGGGTGTCCACACGGTGCACCACCGGCTGGCCCGCCGGTGGCGCGTCGGCCGGGTCTTCCTCGCCGGGGACGCGGCCCATCTGCTGGGCGCGCTCGGCACCCAGGGGCTGGACGAGGGCCTCAGGGACGCGGACAACCTCGCCTGGAAGCTGGGTACCGCCTGGCACCACGGCGCACACGAGGCGCTGCTGGACAGCTACCAGTCCGAGCGCCGCGCGGTGGTCGCGGCCCGGCTGCGCGCCGCCGACCAGGCGCTGCCGGTGCTGCGCGGGGGTGGCGGTCTGCGGCAGATCGTCCCGGGCGCCTCCCGGGGACACGACGCGCTGCTCACGGACGGTCATCTGGGGCGCGGCTCGGTGGGAGCGCCGGGGGCGTACGCCGACTCGCCGCTCGCACCCCGGCATCTGGAGGCCGAGATCGCGGTCGACACCTCGCCGGGCGCCGCGGTCACCGACGTGCGGGTCACGGCGGAGGACGGTTCCTTCGTTCAACTGCGCGATCGGCTCGGCCGCGGGGCCCTGCTCGTCGTGCTGATCGCACCGGGTACGGGCGTGTGGGACCGGAAGCACTGGATGTCCGCCGGAGTGATGCCCCGGCTCGCGGCCGCCGTGACCGCGCTGCCGTGTCGGGCGGAGCTGCTGGTCGCCGAGAGCTACCCGGGTGCGCCGGCGCACAGCGTGCTGCTCGTGCGCCCCGACGGCCACCTGGTCACCGCGCTGAACGGGGTACGGCCGGCCGACCTGTACGCGGCGGCGGAGGCCACCCTGGGCGGCGCGGTGAAGGAGGAGGCGCAGGCCGGCTCCGGCGTGCGCTGACCGGGAGACCCGTCGCCCCCGGTCCACATGGTGACAGTGAGTTGACCGCGCTGCGGCCGCATGCTGTACTCCGGATCGTGACCGACACCTGTGTGCGCCTGTGGCGGAGGGTCCATATGGACCTCGTCCGCTATGCGGGCTGCGTGTGTCGCCCGTCCTGCTGAAATTCGCATCCCTTTTCTCCGGGCGCCGTCGCGCGCCCGTTCGGCGAACCTTCATCAGGCCTCAGGACGGTGAACGTGTCTGTCTCCTCTCCTTCCACGTCCCCTGCTTCTTCCGCGTCCCCTGCTTCTTCCGCGTCCCCTGCTTCTTCCGCTTCCCCCGCTGCCGGCGGCCCGGCGCCCACCCAGGCGGACCTTCTCGACTTCGTGCGGCGTACGGCCGCCGACGCCGAGCTGATCGCCTCCCTTCCGCTCGACCCGGAGGGCCGCACCTGGGTGCGGCTGAACGGGCCGCGCGGCAGCGAGGCCTGGCTGATCGGCTGGCCGCCCGGCACCGGCACCGGCTGGCACGACCACGCCGACTCGGTCGGCGCCTTCCTCACCGCCGCCGGCGAGCTCAAGGAGAACTCGCTCGCCGCGCGGCTGCCGACCGACGGCTGGAAGACCCTGGAACTGGCCGAGGGCGTGGACCGCGAACGCCGGCTGTCCGCCGGACAGGGCCGCGCGTTCGACCGTCACCATGTGCACGAGGTGCTCAACGAGTCGCCGGACCGACACGCGGTCTCCGTGCACGCCTATTACCCGCCCCTGCCGCAGATGCGCCGCTACAGTCGCGCCGGCCAAGTGTTGCGCCTGGAGCAGGTCGAGCGCCCGGAGGACTGGCAGTGAGCACCACCACCCGTCGGCCGCCGGTCGGCATCGACACGTTGCTGGAGCGTGTGCGCGCCGGATACCAGCGCATCGAGGCACCGGAGGCGCACGAGGCGGCGCAGAACGGCGACGCCTTGCTGGTCGACATCCGGTACGCGGCCCTGCGTGAACGCGACGGGCTGATCCCCGGCGCCCTGGTCGTGGAGCGCAACGAACTGGAGTGGCGCCTCGATCCCCAGGGCAGCCACCGTCTCCCGGAGGCCACCGGGCACGACCTGCGGGTCGTGGTGATCTGCAACGAGGGCTACGCCTCCAGCCTCGCCGCCGCTTCCCTGCACCAGCTGGGCCTGCACCGGGCGACGGACCTGGTGGGCGGATTCCAGGCCTGGCGGACGGCGGGGCTGCCGGTGGAGCCGGTGGAGCCGGTACGGCCATGACGGCTACGGGGCGCTGCCGACGGTACGGGTGACGTACGTCGGCAGCGCCCCACCGCCCCCTCTTCGCGCTATTCCTGTGCCGTGGCCACCGTCACCGCGCGCACCCGCAGCGCCGCACGCCCCGGTACGGCACCGGCCGCCAGTGCGAGGAGGCCGGCCACCGCGACGACGCTGACGTAGAGCAGCGGCGTGACGCTGGGGGCCGCCCGGCCGGTCATGCCGAGGCTGAACGCGGTGAGTACGGCGAGAGCGATTCCGCTGCCGAGCGAGGTGGCGAGGAGCAGCACGGACAGCGTCTCGGTGCGCAGCATGCGCAGCACCTGGCGACGGGTCGCGCCGGCGAGGCGCAACAGGGCGAACTCCCGGACACGTTCAGCGACGGACATGGCGAGGGTGTTGACGACGGCGATGGCGGTGAACGCCAGGACGAGTCCCATGGCCAGGTAGTTGACCTCGGCGTTTGTCTGCTGCTGCTCGGCGTGGAGGCCGTCGGCGGCGGCCGGCGAAAGAATTTTCAGCCCCGGGAACTCACGGAGTGTAGTCGCGAGTTGTGTCTGTGTACGGGTTGAGCCGACGAGGACGGAGGAGGCGAGCGGGTTGTCGACGTGGCGGGCGATGAGGTCGTGGGCGAAGGTGAGGTCGCCGAAGCCGAGACCGCGGGCATAGACGGCGGCGACGGTGAGCGTGGCGGGCGTGCCGTCGCCGAGCGTGACTTTCAGGGTGCTTCCGGGCTTCAAGTGGTGCTGGTCGGCGGCGAGTTTGCTGACGGCGACCGTTGCGGGGGCGAGCCGGCCGAGGGAGCCGGCGGTGACCTCCGGGTCCCAGGTGCGGGTCAGCCCGGCCGGGGTGACGCCCTGCGCGGGGTACTTGTCGAGGCCGACGCGGACGGTCGTGCGGACCACTTCGGTGACGGTGTCGTGCTGGGCGCGCAGCCGCTGTGCGGCCTCCCCGGGGACGCCGGGGCCCTGGGCGGCGACCACCCAGTCCGCTTTGACACCTTCGCGCGCCTGGGTGCGGGCGGCGTCGCCGAGGGTGGACTGGACGAACAGGACCGTGCAGGTCATACCGACGAGCAGGGTGAGAGGGGTGACGACGGAGGCCATACGGGCGGCGTTGGCCCGCAGGTTGGCGGTGGCGAGCCGGCCGCCGTGACCGGTGAGCCGCAGCGGTCCGGCGAGAAGCAGCGCGGCCGTCCTGACCAGCAGGGGACCGAGGAGGGCGACGGAGGTGGACAGGATGATGACGGCGAGGAAGGTGACGGGGGTCGAGGCGGCCTCGGTGCGCAGGGCGCCGAGGACGGCGACGAGGACACCTCCCCCTGCGAGCAGCAGCAGTCCGGCCGCGAGGCGGCCCCAGGCGGGGCGGGCGCGCTCGGTCTTGGCCTCGGCGAGGGCCTCGGCCGGGCGGATCCTCGCGACCCTGCGCGAGGCGATCCGGGCAGCGGCCCAGGCACCGAGAAGGGTGGCGGCGAGGCCGGCGAGCGGGGGGAAGGCGCTGACGGTGCGCTCCAGCGTGGCGGGCACGGCGCCGAGGGCGACGAACCGGGAGTACAGCCAGCCGCCCAGCGGCAGCCCGAGGAGTGCGCCGGTGGTGCCCGCTGCCGCGCCGACGATCAGCGCCTCCCGGCCGAGCAGCGTACGGATCTGTCCGGACGTGGCGGCGATGGCGCGGAGCAGGGCGAGTTCGCGGTGGCGCTGCTGGACGGTGAGCGCGAAGGTGCCGACGACCACGAGTACGGCCACGAGCAGCGAGGTGCCACCCATGGCGCCGCCCATGCTGACCAGACGGACACGGGCGGCGGCCGCGTCCAGGAACTCGACCGGTCCGCGGGCGTCTCCGGTGCCGACCTGGGCGGTGGTGCCGTGCAGCGCCCGGACCGCCTCCTGCCGCACTCGCTCGGGGTCGGCTCCCTTGGCCGGCAGCACCCCGAACGCCGTGACCTGGCCCGGGTGTGCGGCCAGCCGGCGGGCCTCGGCGGTGGAGAAGAACAGGGACGTCTGGTGGCGTACCGCGGTGGCCGGAGTGGCGACACCGGTGATCCGGTACCGGCGCGGGGCCTGCGTGGACTGCACGGTGAGACGGTCGCCGGGGCGCAGATGCGCCCGTGCCGCGAGGTAGTCGTCGACGACCAGGTCGCCGTCGGAGGTGGGCGGGCTGCCCGCCGTCAGCCGGTACGGCGTCAGCGCGGCCGAGTCCCAGGCATGCCCGTAGGCGGTACGGCCACCGGTTCCGGCCGGGGTCGACGGCTGGGCCAGGAAGGTGAGTTCGGGTACGACCCGGGCCGCGCCGGGGAGGCGGGCGAGTCTGCTGCCCAGGCGGGCGGGCAGCCAGGCGCGCTCGGCGATGGGCTTCGCCTTGTGCTTGACCTTGGTCTTGCCGTGCTTGTGCTTGACGGTGGTCTGGTGGACGTACTGGTCGCCGGAGACCACCACGGGAGTGGCGGCGTAGCGCTCGGTGGGGATGGTGCCGCGCAGGCCGGTGTCGAGCAGCGTCCCGCACGCGGTGATCAGAGCGGCAGCGCACATCAGGGCGAGGAAGGCGCCGAGAAAGCCGGCCTTTCGGGCGCGGACTGTCCGGAGGGCGTAACGCAGCATCATCGGGGAGGGCTCTCTTCTGTTGTGCGTGTGGGTTGTGTCGTACACGTCCGGCCTCGGCCGTGTGTGCCGTGGTCCGGAGTGTGCGTACAGACTCGCCCGCGCGGGGGTGGGAGAGCACTGCGGTGGCCCGGCGTCTTCGCCGGGGGTTACCCCCACCAAGACGACATGCCCATGACAATCATGCGCGCCCGACCGGTGGCCCTTCGTGGCACACACCGATGGCCGTCCGGCCGGCCCCGCCGCGCCGGACGGGGCACCCGGACGTCAGAAGTCCCCGTCTCCGAGGAGTTCCGCGTCCTCGCCCTCCTCCGCCAGAGCCTGACGGACGACACGGAGGGCCATGCCCTCCGGATAGCCCTTGCGGGCGAGCATGCCGGCGAGGCGGCGGAGCCGCTTGTCGCGGTCGAGGCCGCGGGTGGCGCGCAGTTTGCGGGCGACGAGGTCGCGCGCGGTCGCCTCCTCCTGTTCGGAGTCGAGCTGGGCGACTGCCTCGTCGATCAGCGTCGAGTCGACCCCCTTGGTGCGCAGTTCCTGGGCGAGTGCGCGCCGGGCGAGCCCCCGGCCATGGTGCCGGGACTCCACCCAGGCGTCCGCGAACGCGCCGTCGTCGATCAGGCCGACCTCTTCGAACCGCGACAGCACCTCCTCGGCCACCTCTTCGGGGATCTCCCGCTTGCGCAGGGCGTCCGCGAGCTGCTTGCGGGTGCGCGGGGTCCCGGTGAGCAGGCGCAGGCAGATCGCCCGGGCCCGCTCAGCCGGGTCCCCTGAAGACTCCCCCCGCTCGGCCCTCGACGAGGAAGGGGCGCCTTCGTCCTCACCGGGCGCGTCCCCGAAGCCGCGCCGCCGCCGACCGCCGCGTCCCCGCCCGCCTCGCGGACCGGCGGGGCCCCCGGCGCCACGGCCGGGCGAGCCGCCCCCGTGCGGCTCGTCGGCCGCGCCGTCCGGGTGGATGCCGTCGCCCTCCTGGGCACCGGCGGAGCGGTACGCGCCGTGCTCGTCACGTCCGTACCCGCCGTCACCGTCCGCGGCGGAGTCCCCGTGATCCCCGGTGCCCCTCCCCCGTGGGGCACCGGGGGTGGCGTACTCGTACTCGGCCCAGTCGGTTCGTCGTGTCACGGGTCAGCTCTTGGCTGCGGCGGCCTTGGGCTTGGTGGCCTTGGCGGCTGCCGTGGCGGGCGCCGCCTTGGCGGAGTCCTCGGCCGCGGTGGTCACCGCCGCGTCCGCGCCCGGCTCGGCAACGGGCTCCTCCGGCCGGACACCGACGCCCAGCTTCTCCTTGATCTTCTTCTCGATCTCGTTGGCCAGGTCGGGGTTGTCCTTGAGGAAGTTGCGCGCGTTCTCCTTGCCCTGGCCGAGCTGGTCGCCCTCGTACGTGTACCAGGCGCCGGCCTTGCGGACGAAGCCGTGCTCCACGCCCATGTCGATCAGGCCGCCCTCGCGGCTGATGCCGTGGCCGTAGAGGATGTCGAACTCGGCCTGCTTGAAGGGCGGCGCGACCTTGTTCTTGACGACCTTGCAGCGGGTGCGGTTGCCGACCGCCTCGGTGCCGTCCTTGAGGGTCTCGATGCGGCGGATGTCGATACGCACCGACGCGTAGAACTTCAGCGCCCGGCCACCGGTCGTGGTCTCGGGGGAGCCGAACATCACGCCGATCTTCTCGCGGAGCTGGTTGATGAAGATCGCGGTGGTCTTGGACTGGTTGAGCGCACTGGTGATCTTCCGCAGCGCCTGGCTCATCAGCCGGGCCTGGAGACCGACGTGGCTGTCGCCCATCTCGCCCTCGATCTCCGCGCGCGGGACGAGCGCGGCGACGGAGTCGATGACGATGAGGTCGAGGGCGCCGGAGCGGACCAGCATGTCCACGATCTCCAGGGCCTGCTCGCCGTTGTCCGGCTGGGAGAGGATCAGGTTGTCGATGTCGACGCCGAGCTTCTTCGCGTACTCGGGGTCGAGGGCGTGCTCCGCGTCCACGAACGCGACCTGGCCACCGGCCTTCTGGGCGTTGGCCACGGCGTGCAGGGTCAGGGTCGTCTTACCGGAGGACTCCGGTCCGTAGATCTCGACGACACGGCCGCGCGGGAGGCCACCGACACCGAGGGCGACGTCGAGTGCGGTCGAGCCGGTCGAGATGACCTCGATGGGCTCCTTCGACCGCTCGCCCATGCGCATGACCGCGCCCTTGCCGAATTGCCGTTCAATCTGTGCGAGCGCGGCGTCGAGCGCCTTCTCGCGGTCGGTTCCTGCCATGGGTTCCACCCGGTTTGCTTGAGTCGATCGCTTCACGTCAAAGACGCTAACGCCTGCCACTGACAATGCGCCCCGACGCAGGCCCAGCCTGTGGATAACCGAGGTACTTCTCCCCGCAAATCGGGACGAAGTCTCTTGCCGAAAGCCTCGCCTGAGCCTCCATGAGAATGGATGTTCGATTTTGGTGTCAAGCGCGCCACGACGGCACCCCGAGGCCGGCGCGGGGAAGCGGGGCCGTCGGCCCGGACCGGCGGTCGAGCCCCTACTCCCGGCGGTGCAGCGCGACTGCCTTCGGCCGGAGGACGACCTCGCGGCCCGCTCCCGGGAGCCTTGGGCCATGAAGATTCCGCGCGCCACCGACCGTCTCTGTCATGCGACGGGACTGTTCCTCGTCCTGTCGGGCCTCGCGCACCTGGTGGTGTTCGCGGTCGACGGCGGCCCCTGGGACGGCCCCGTGTCCTGGCGCAAGCCGGTCACCTTCGGGCTCTCCTTCGGGCTGACCCTGATGGCGATCACCTGGGTGACGTCGTATCTGCGGGTCGGCGCGCGGCTGCGCTCGGTCCTGCTGCTCGTCTTCGCCGCCGACTGCGTGGTGGAGGTGGGCGGCATCACCCTCCAGGCATGGCGCCGGGTGCCCTCGCATCTGAACATGGAGACCCCCTTCGACACGGCGGTGTCCATGACCCTCGCGGTGGGCGGCGGTGTACTGGTCGCCCTGCTGACCGTCTTCGCCGTCGCGTCCTTCCGGCACCGCCCGACGGGCCCCGCCGGCATGTCCCTCGCCGTCCGCTCCGGCTTCGCGATCCTGCTGGTGGCGCTGGCCTCGGGTGCGGCGATGATCGCGCGCGGGGTCGTACTGACCCGGACCGGCCACCAGGAGGCCGCCTTTCACTCGACAGCCCCGCTCAAGCCGTTGCACGGCGTGAGCCTGCACGCGGTCCTCGTCCTGCCCCTGCTGGCCTGGCTGCTGTCCCGCTCCCCCTGGAGCGAGCCGGTGCGCCTGCGGATCGTCACCACGGCGGCCGGCTGTTACGCGGCGGCCGTCGCCGGAGCGATGGTGTGGGCGGTGCTCACGTACTGAGCGGCTGAAGACGCCCGGCGGACCGGGCCCAGGCGGGCCGGCCTACGACGACTCCTCCAGGCCTGGCCGCCCGTCCCACAGTCGCCGCACCCGCGCGATCAGCCCCGGACCGCCCGGCCCGCGGCCCCGGTGCCCGTGCACCCGCGGGTCGTCCGTGACGGCGTACCGCTTCACGTAGGCCCCGAGGAACGCCTGCAGGGTGGCCACCGCGGGGATGGCGATCAGCGCGCCGACGGCGCCCAGCAGCGCGGTGCCGGCGATGACCGAGCCGAAGGCGACCGCCGGGTGGATGTCGACCGTCTTGGCGGTCAGCTTGGGCTGCAGCATGTAGTTCTCGAACTGCTGGTAGACCACGACGAAGACCAGCACCCACACCGCGTACCAGGGATCCACGGTGAACGCGATCAACATGGGCAGGGCGCCCGCGAGGTACGTCCCGATGGTGGGGATGAACTGCGAGACCAGGCCCACCCAGACGCCGAGCACGGGCGCGTACGGCACGCCCAGGGCCTGGAGCAGGATGTAGTGGGCGATGCCGGAGATGAGCGCCATGAGGCCGCGCGAGTAGAGGTAGCCGCCCGTCTTGTCGACGGCGATCTCCCAGGCGCGCAGCACCTCGGCCTGGCGCGCGGGCGGCAGGACGGAGCACAGGGCGCGGCGCAGCCGGGGGCCGTCGGCTGCGAAGTAGAACGAGAACAGCCCGACCGTCAGCATCTGGAACAGCCCGCCGAGCACCTGTGCGGACACGTCGAGGACGCCGGCCGCGCTGTTCTGCGCGTACTTGCGCAGCCAGTCGGAGTGGAGCAGGCCCTCCTGGACGTCCACTCTTCTGAGCTGCGTGTGGAACGTCTCGTTGATCCAGTGGATGAGCGAGTCAAGGTAGTCCGGGAACCCCTCGACCATCTTGATGATCTGGCCGGCCAGCATGGAGCCGAGCAAGGCGACGAACCCCGCGGTCACGACCGTCAGCGCGAGGAAGACCAGGAAGGTGGCGAGCCCCCTGCGCATGCCACGGGCGGCCATCCGGCTCACCGCCGGCTCGATCGCGAGGGCCAGGAAGAACGCGATCAATATGTTGATCAATAGCCCGGTCAGCTGGTGGAAGGCCCAGCTGCCCAGCTGGAACGAGGCGATCAGCGCGAGTGCGAGCACCATGGCGCGCGGCAGCCAGCGCGGCATGCGGCCGGCCGGGGCGACGGCGCCGGGGGCCGGAGGCCGGTCATGCGGTGTCGTACCGGTCGGTGCCGTGTACCGGGTGGGCGACTCGTTGTCCTCGTCAGTGGGTGCCACGGACCCAGTCTCGCCCACGTCACCGACAACCGGCGCCCACCTGCGGTTTTCGTGACCGATCAGTGCCGTAGCGTGCAACCCTTCCCGGACGATCGGGTCATTTCGGTCACCGTTCCGCGCCCCGTCCGCAGGAGGGGAAGGACGCGAGACTCCGAGGTCCGCGTCAGCGCCTCTCGCCCGGCACGTTCATGACCGTGCAGACGACGCGCCAGACGTCCCTCGCCTCCCAGCCGGCGTCCAGCGCCTCGTTCACGGTGCGCCCGCCCAGCTCCGACATGACGTGATCGCGCGCGAAGGTGTCGGCGTACCCCGGACCGAAGTGTTCCGCCATCCGCTGCCAGAAGACCGTCAACCGCATGACTCCAGTATCCCGCCCCTGGGGGTGGGGCCTGCCCGGGACGGCCTTGCGAGAACGCTTTCCGCCCTACGGTCTGACGCATGGCCGAAACCGGAGCTTCCCCACTCCCCTGCACGCCCCCGGCACGCTCCCCGCTGTTCCGCGCCGAACAGTTCGTGTGGCTCACCGCGCGCGTGCTGGAGCAGCACCTCTTCGCGTACCACTTCCTGAACGGCGCCGCGGCCGCGGTGGAGACGGCGCTGGACGCCTATCGCAACGAGGACGGCGGCTACGGGCACGCGCTGGAGCCCGATCTGCGCGGACCTGTCAGCCAGCCCCTGCACACCGCTCACGCCCTGCGGGTCCTGGACGCCGTCGGGCGGTGCGGCGGGCAGCGGGTGGAGCGCGTGTGCCGCTATCTGACGTCCGTCTCGACCGCCGACGGCGCCCTGCCGGCGGTCTGTCCCAGCCAGCGCGGCTATCCGGCGGCACCGTTCGTCCCGGTCGTCGACGACCCTCCCAGCGAGCTGCTCGCCACCGGACCGGTGGTCGGGCTGCTGCACCGCAACGAGGTGTGGCACGCCTGGCTGTTCCGGGCCACGGACTTCTGCTGGCAGGCGGTGGAGAGCCTGGACAAGTCCCACCCCTACGAGGTGGAGGCGGCCGTGGCCTTCCTGGACACCGTTCCCGACCGCCCACGTGCGGAGGCCGCCGCCGACCGGCTGGGCCGCCTGGTGCGCGACCAGCGGCTCGCGGCACTGGACCCGGACCGGCTCGAGGCCTACCCGGTCGCCTCCGGCTACGCCCCGGGCGAGCACCACTTCCCGCACGACTTCGCCAGAACCCCGGACTCGCTCGCGCGCGCGTGGTTCACCGACGACGAGATGGCGCGTTCCCTGGACCGGCTGGCCGCCGAGCAGGAAGAGGACGGCGGGTGGCCGGTCCGCTGGCGCCACTGGGCAGCGGCCCCCGCGCTGGAGGCACGCTCCATGGTCACGATCGAGGCGCTGCGCACGCTGCGGGCCCACGGCCGCTTCGTGGGCTGAACCGGCTCCTGCCCCCCTCCGGCGGGCCGCCGTTCACCCGCCGAGAGCCCGTACGCCCGCCGTCACCACCACCGCGGCGGCGACGACCAGCAGGAACGGTGCCCGTAGCACCAGGGCCACGGCGGCCGCGCCGAGCCCGGCGGCCCGGGCGTCCAGCACGAGCGCGTGCCCGTCGGCGAACGACTGCTGTGCGGTGAGCGCGGCGAGGAGGGCGACCGGCAGCAGGGCGGCGAGCCGCCGCACGACCGGTCGCTCCAGCGCGCCCGCGGGCACCAGCAGCCCGGCGAGCTTGACGGCGTAGCAACCCAGGACGGTCACGCCGATCGCGATCCAGGTGTTCACCGGTCCTCCTCCGATCCTTCCGGTACGCCCGAGGCGGCCGGTCCTGCCTGTACGCCGGACGCGGCCGGACCCGCCTGCGCGCCCGACGCGGCGTCCCCCTCCTGCACTCCCGATACGGCGGACCCTCCCTGCGGGCCCGATTTCACGGACCCACGGGGTCCACCCGGTACGTCCCCGCGCGCACGCCCCTTGCGCCGGCCCTCGGCGTAGAGCGCGACCGGTGCCGCCAGCGCCGCCGCCAGGACCGGCACACCGGCCGGCAGGACCGGCAGCAGGCCGAGGCCCAGCAGCACCGCGAGGCCCGCGACCGTGCGCTCGGTGGCCGTCTTCAGCATCGGCGCGAGCAGGGCCAGGAACACGGCGGGGCCGGCCGCGTCCAGGCCCCACGCGCGCGTGTCGCCGATGGCCTTCGCGCCCAGCACGCCGAGCAGCGTGGTGAGGTTCCACAGCACGTACAGGGAGAGCCCGGTGACGGTGAACCCGATGCGCGCGGCGCGCCGGGTCGGCTGCGCCAGGGTGACCGCCGTGGTCTCGTCGATCACCCACTGGGCGGCGAACGGCCGCACCGCGCGCGGGAGAGCGAGCACCTGCGACAGGCGCAGCCCGTAGAACGCGTTGCGCACGCCCAGGAAGAAGGCCCCGGCGGCGGCCGTGAACGGACCGCCCCCGGCGGCGAGCGCTCCGACCAGCGCGAACTGGGAGGCACCGGTGAACACCAGAAGGCTGAGCGCGCAGCTCTGGAGCAGCCCGAGTCCGCTGCCGGCCGAGGTCACCCCGAAGGCGAATCCGGACAGGCCCACGGCGATGCCGACCCCGAGGGCGTCCCGCACCACCGCCTTGTCCGGCTTTTCCGTTTCCTGCGCACCGTCGGCGGTCATGTCCGCGCGTGCTGTCTGCTGTGCCACGCCCCGGACGCTACGGGTGGCCGTCAGCCGGCGTCTTGTACGTTCTTGCGCTCGCGCTGGTAGGCGCCCGGGGGCACGCCGACGATCCGGGCGAAGTGCCGGGTGAGGTGGGGCTGGTCGGTGAAGCCGACGGCGACGGCCGCCTCGGCCGGTGTCGTCCCCGCGTCCAGCAGCAGCCGTGCGCGGCGCACGCGGGCGTCGGTCAGCCAGGTGTGCGGCGGCATGCCGTGGACGTCACGGAACGCCCGCAGCAGCGCGAACGGGCCGGTCCCGAGGTCGGTGGCGAGCTGTTCGAGGGTCGGCGGCGCGGCCATCCGCTCTTCCAGCACGGCACGCGCGCGGTCGGCGACGCGGGCTCCGGCCGGCCGGGTCCGCCGCTGCGGCAGCGGTCCGCCGTTGAGGCGCAGCAGCCGGGTCACGACGACCCGCAGCAGTGTGTCGGCGGCCAGCGCGTTGCCCTCGTCGGCGGCCCGGAGCACCTGGTGGACCAGGCGGACGGTGTAGGGGTCGTCGAGGACGGGGCTGACGAAGCCCGGGGTGCCGCGGATGGTGGTGGTCTCGGCGGCGATCGCGGCGACCACGTCGGGCGAGGGGTAGACCGCGCCGTACCGCCAGCCCTCGGGGACGCCGGCCCGGCCGGTGTGCGGGGTGTCGGGGTTGACCAGGGCGAGGGCTCCCGCGCCCACGGACACGTCGGAGCCGCGGTGCTGGAAGACCTCGACGCCGTCGGCGACGGCCGCGATCACGAAGTGCTCGTGGGTGTGCCGCACGAAGGTCTTGTGTATGTACCGGGCCCGCAGCAGATCGACACCGGGCAGTTCCTCGTACCGCCAGTGCCGCGCCCGCTCCGCCGGCCGCCGGCCCCGGTCATCGGCCGCCCGGTCGTCGGCCGCCCGGCCCTCACCCGGCCGGTCCCCGCGCCGTCCCGCTGTACCCGCCATGCCCCCATTCTCCGCCCCACCGCCCGCAGCCCGCTGCGCCCCACCGCCAGGAGCCGGCCGCGGCTCCCGCCCGACGGCACGACGTCTACGCAGGTCAGCGCGATTGTCAGTGGCCGGGTGCAGGATGGACGCATGGTCAGCTCCGCACATCGAGCCCTCGACGGCTTCTCCCCCGCGACCCGCGGCTGGTTCACGGGGGCCTTCTCCGCGCCCACCGCGGCCCAGGCGGGCGCCTGGCAGGCCATCGGCGAGGGCTCGGACGTGCTGGTGGTCGCGCCGACCGGTTCCGGCAAGACGCTGGCCGCGTTCCTCGCCGCCTTGGACCAGCTGGCCTCGGCCCCGCCGCCGGCCGACCCGAAGAAGCGCTGCCGGGTGCTGTACGTGTCACCGCTGAAGGCCCTCGCGGTGGACGTCGAGCGGAATCTGCGCAGCCCGCTGACCGGCATCCGCCAGGAATCCGTGCGCCTGGGCCTGCCCGAGCCCGAGGTCAAGGTCGGCATCCGCTCCGGCGACACCCCGGCCGCCGAGCGCCGCGCGCTGTCCACGCGCCCGCCGGACATCCTGATCACCACGCCCGAGTCGCTGTTCCTGATGCTCACCTCGGCGACGCGGGACGCGCTGACGGGTGTGGAGACGGTGATCCTGGACGAGGTGCACGCGGTCGCGGGCACCAAGCGCGGTGCGCATCTCGCGCTGTCCCTGGAGCGGCTGGACGAGCTGTTGCCGGCACCGGCCCGCCGGATCGGCCTGTCGGCGACCGTCCGCCCGGTGGACGAGATCGCCCGGTATCTGTCCCCGCGCCGCAAGGTGGAGATCGTCCAGCCGGAGTCCGGCAAGGAGTTCGACCTCTCCGTGGTCGTCCCCGTCGAGGACATGGGCGAGCTGGGCGGCGCCCCCGCCGCCGACGCCGGCGAGGGCGCCGAGCGGCCGTCCATCTGGCCGCACGTGGAGGAGCGGATCGCCGACCTGGTCCAGGCCCACCGCTCCACGATCGTGTTCGCCAACTCCCGCCGGCTGGCGGAGCGTCTGTGCAACCGGCTCAACGAGATCGCCTACGAGCGCGCGACCGGCGAGACCCTGGACGAGCACCACGCTCCCGCCGAACTGATGGGCGGCTCGGGGGCGGCGCAGGGCGCGCCCCCGGTGATCGCCCGCGCGCACCACGGATCGGTCTCCAAGGAACAGCGTGCCCTGGTCGAGGAGGACCTGAAGGCCGGGCGCCTGCCCGCGGTGGTCGCCACCTCCAGTCTCGAACTCGGCATCGACATGGGCGCCGTCGATCTCGTCGTCCAGGTCGAGTCCCCGCCCTCGGTCGCCTCCGGGCTCCAGCGCGTCGGCCGCGCGGGCCACCAGGTCGGCGCCGTCTCCACCGGTGTCGTCTTCCCCAAGTACCGCGGTGACCTGGTCCAGGCGGCCGTGGTCACCGAGCGGATGCGCTCGGGCTCGATCGAGTCCCTGAAGGTGCCCGCGAATCCGCTGGACGTGCTCGCGCAGCAACTGGTCGCCATGACGGCTCTGGACACCTGGCAGTTCGACGATCTGCTCGCGATGGTCCGCCGCGCCGCCCCGTTCGCCTCGCTGCCCGAGTCGGCGTTCACGGCGGTCCTCGACATGCTCGCCGGCCGCTACCCGTCCGACGCGTTCGCGGAGCTGCGCCCCCGCGTGGTCTGGGACCGCGTGGCCGGCACCGTGACCGGCCGGCCGGGCGCCCAGCGGCTCGCCGTCACCTCCGGCGGCACGATCCCCGACCGCGGCCTGTTCGGGGTGTTCCTCGCCGGTTCCGACCCCAAGAAGGGCGGCGGCAGGGTCGGCGAGCTGGACGAGGAGATGGTGTACGAGTCCCGGGTGGGGGACGTCTTCACCCTGGGCACGAGTTCCTGGCGCATCGAGGACATCACCCGCGACCGCGTCCTGGTCTCCCCCGCGCCGGGCGTGCCGGGCCGACTGCCGTTCTGGAAGGGCGACCAGCTGGGCCGCCCGCTCGAGCTGGGCCGCGCGGTGGGCGCGTTCCTGCGTGAGGTCGGCTCCCTGGCCAAGGAGGACGCCCGGCCGCGGCTGCTGGCGGCGGGCCTGGACGCCTGGGCCGTGGACAACGTGCTGTCGTACCTGGCCGAGCAGCGCGAGGCCTGCGGCCACGTCCCGGACGACCGGACGATCGTCGTGGAGCGCTTCCGCGACGAGCTGGGTGACTGGCGGGTCGTCGTCCACTCCCCCTTCGGGGCCCAGGTCCACGCCCCCTGGGCGCTCGCGCTCGGCGCCCGCCTCTCCGAGCGGTACGGCATGGACGCGCAGGTCATGCACGCCGACGACGGCATCGTGCTGCGCCTGCCCGATGCCGACCTGATGGGCCTGGACCTGCTCGACCAGGAGCCGATGAAGGCCGGCGCGGAGTACGACAGCGAGCAGGCGCCGGTCGGCGCGGGGGACGTCGCCTTCGACAAGGGCGAGGTCGACCAGATCGTCACCGACCAGGTCGGCGGCTCGGCGCTGTTCGCCTCCCGGTTCCGCGAGTGCGCCGCCCGCGCGCTGCTGCTTCCGCGCCGCAACCCCGGCAAGCGCACCCCGCTGTGGCAGCAGCGCCAGCGGGCGGCCCAACTGCTGCAGGTGGCGAGCGAGTTCGGCTCCTTCCCGATCGTCCTGGAGGCGGTCCGCGAATGCCTCCAGGACGTCTTCGACGTACCCGGCCTCGTAGAGCTGATGGGCGACATCGAGTCCCGCAAGGTGCGCCTGGTCGAGGTCACCACTCCGGAGCCGTCCCCGTTCGCCCGCTCCCTGCTCTTCGGGTACGTCGCCCAGTTCCTGTACGAGGGGGACTCCCCGCTCGCCGAGCGCCGGGCCGCCGCGCTCTCCCTGGACTCCCGGCTGCTGGCCGAGCTGCTGGGCCAGGCGGAACTGCGCGAACTGCTCGACGCGGAGGTCCTCACCGAGCTGGAGCGGGAACTGCAGTGGCTCACCGAGGACCGCCGGGTCAAGGACGTGGAGGGCGTGGCCGACGTGCTCCGCCTGCTCGGCCCGCTGACCGACGCCGAGCTGGTCGCGCGGGGCGCGGACCCGCAGTGGGCACGGGAGCTGGCGGGCGCCCGCCGGGCCATCAAGGTCCGCATCGCGGGCGCCGACCACTGGGCGGCGATCGAGGACGCGGGCCGGCTGCGCGACGCGCTCGGCACCGCACTGCCCGTCGGAGTCCCCGAGGCGTTCACCGAGCCCGTCAAGGACCCGCTGGGCGACCTCCTCGCGCGGTACGCCCGCACGCACGGCCCGTTCACGTCGGCCACGGCGGCGGCCCGCTTCGGCCTGGGCGTCGCGGTCACCGAGGGCGCCCTCCAGCGCCTCGCGGCGGCCGGTCGCGTCGTACAGGGCGAGTTCCACCCGGCGGGCATCGGCCAGGAGTGGTGCGACGCGGCCGTACTGCGCCGCCTGCGCCGCCGTTCCCTGGCCGCGCTGCGGCATGAGGTGGAGCCCGTGCCGCCCGCCGCCCTCGCCCAGTTCCTGCCACAGTGGCAGCACATCGGCAAGGGCCACGGACTGCGCGGCATCGACGGACTGGTGCGCGCCGTCGAGCAGTTGCAGGGCGCCTCCGTACCCGCTTCCGCGCTGGAGAAGCTGGTCCTGCCCTCGCGCGTCGCGCACTACACGCCGTCGATGCTCGACGAGCTGACCGCGGCGGGCGAGGTGGTGTGGGCCGGGGCCGGCGCCCTGCCCGGCAAGGACGGCTGGGTCTCCCTGTACCTGGCGGACGCGGCTCCGGTGCTCCTGCCGCCGCCGCATCCGCTGGAGCTGACCGCGCTCCACCAGTCCGTGCTGGACGCGCTGTCCGGCGGCTACGGCCTGTTCTTCCGGCAGATCGCCGACCAGGTGCGCGCCACCACCCATCCCGACGCCACCGACCCCCAGCTGGCCGACGCGCTCTGGGACCTGGCGTGGTCGGGCCGGCTCACCAACGACACCCTCGCGCCGATGCGCTCCCTGCTGGGCTCGGGCCGTACGGCCGGCTCGACCGCCCACCGTGCCAAGCGCACCGTCCCGCGTGGACGCTACGGCTCGCTGACGGCCGCCGCGCGCACGGCCTCCCGCACCGGGCCGCCGACCGTCGCCGGCCGCTGGTCGCTGCTGCCCGTGACCGAACCGGACGCCACCGTGCGCGCCCACGCGCTGGCCCGCACCCTGCTCGACCGGCACGGCGTGGTCACCCGGGGCGCGGTCGCCGCGGAGGGCGTGGAGGGCGGCTTCTCGGCGGTCTACCGCGTGCTGTCCGTCTTCGAGGAGAGCGGACAGGCCAGACGCGGTTACGTGGTCGAGGGCCTGGGCGCGGCCCAGTTCGCCATGGACGGCGCGGTGGACCGGCTGCGCGCGGTGTCCAACGCCCGCGACCGGAGCGAAGGCCTGCCCGTCCCGGCCGCCGGAAGCGGCTTCGCGGACCCGGGCCCGACGAACGGCTTCGCCTCCCGGGACTTCCCGGGCGGCTTCACCGGCACCGACGGCGCCCCGCACGGCCACACGCCCCCCAACGCCTTCGACGGAGCCGACGGCGGCTTCGCCCACCCCGGTCTCGACGGCGACTTCACCTGGCCCCCTGCGGACCCCCCGCCGGCCCCGGGCGACTACGTCTCCCCCCGCGATCTCGCCGACCCCTTCTCCTCCCCCGGCTACGGCGGCCCCCGAGGAGGCGGCAGCAACGTCTACGGCCCGACCGCGAACCGGCGCTACGGCAACGGCCGTAACGGCGGCTCGCAGCCCGATCCCCGTGCCGTCGTCCTCGCCGCGGCCGACCCCGCCAACGCCTACGGCGCCGCCCTTCCCTGGCCGGAGCCGCCGACCGGTGCGGGACACAAGCCGGGCCGCAAGGCCGGTTCACTCGTCGTGCTGGTCGACGGCGAGCTGACCCTCTACATGGAGCGTGGCGGCAAGACACTGCTGGCCTGGCCCGCCGCCCCGGACACCGCGGCCCCGGACGACCCCCGCCTCCGTACGGCCGCCGAGGCCCTGGCCGCGGCGGCCCGCGCGGGCTCCCTCGGCACGGTCACGGTCGAAAAGATCAACGGCGCCCAGGCACTGACCTCGCCCATAGGCGCACTGCTGGAAGCCGCGGGCTTCGTGGCGACCCCACGCGGCCTGCGCCTGAGAGCCTGACGGGCCCCAGCCCCCACCCAGCGCCACACTGAGCCCGCGCCCGCACCCGCACCCGCACCCGCACCCGCACCCGATCCACCAAACCCACCAGCCCCACCGGCGCGACCAGCCCACAACCACCTCCGCACGACCGTGCCACCGCACCACCGCGTCACCCCACAACCACCACCGACCACCACGCCACCCCACCACCGCACCCCCGGCCTCCCCGCCGTGGCACCCTTGACGCATGCCCGAAGGTGACACGGTCTGGCAGGCCGCGCGGCGGCTGCACGAGGCCCTCGCGGGCAAGGTGCTGACACGCAGCGACTTTCGGGTGCCGAAGTACGCCACGGTCGACCTCGCCGGCCGTACCGTGCTCAACACGATCCCGCGCGGCAAGCACCTGCTCACCCGGTTCGAGGGCGGCCTCACTCTGCACACCCACCTGCGCATGGAGGGGGCCTGGAAGGTGTTCGGCACGGGCGAGCGCTGGCGGGGCGGGCCGGCGCACCAGATCCGGGCGGTGCTCGCCACCACCGACCGCACCGCCGTCGGCTATCGCCTCCAGGTCCTGGAACTGCTGCGCACGACCGACGAGGAGCGGGTGGTCGGGCACCTCGGTCCCGATCTGCTGGGCCCGGACTGGGACCCCGAGCGCGCGCTGGCCAACGTCCTCGCCGATCCCTCCCGCGAGCTCGGCGAGGCCCTGCTCGACCAGCGCAATCTCGCCGGCATCGGCAATGTGTACAAGAGCGAGCTGTGCTTCCTGCTGGGCGTCACGCCCTGGCTGCCGGCCGGCGCGCTCCCCGCGGACCGCGCCGAGAAGCTGCCCGCCCTGGCCAAGAAGATCCTCGAGGCCAACCGTGACCGCCCCGTCCGGCAGACCACCGGACTGCCCCGCCCCGACCTGTTCGTGTACGGCCGCGCACCCCGCCCCTGCCTGCGCTGCCACACCTCGGTCCGCGTGGCCGACCAGGGCGACGGCACCCAGGAACGCCCCACGTACTGGTGCCCCACCTGCCAGATCGGCCCCGCGCCCGCCCCCGGCACGCCACAGCGCTGGCGGGAGCGCTATCCCCGCCGGACCACCTGACGCCGCGACACGACCGGAACAGGTGCCCATACCCCACCAATTGACGGGCCGTCAGAAACACTCGTACGGTCCTTGCATGCCCCTCACGGCGTACGACCTCACCGGACGCACCGCGTTCGTCACCGGAGCCGCCGGCGGTATCGGCCGGGCGTCCGCAGTCCTGCTCGCCGAGGCGGGCGCGACGGTGCACTGTGCCGACCGGGACGCGGACGGTCTGCACGGCACGGCCGCGCTGATCAAGGACCGGGGCGGCACGGCCCTCGTCCACGTCCTCGACGTCACCGACCGGGCCGGGCTCGGCGAGGCCGTCCGGTCCAGCGGGAGCCTGGACGTCATGGCGGCGATCGCCGGGATCATGCACAGCAGCCCGGTACTGGAGACCCGCGACGAAGACCTCGACCGGGTGCTGAACGTCAACTTCAGGGGTGTGCTGTACGCCTGCCAGGAGGCGGCCCGGCTGATGCTCGCCCGGAAGACCCGCGGCAGCATCGTCACCATGGCCTCCGGCGCGGTCGACACCGGCGGCCCCGGGCTGCTCTGCTACGGCGCGGCGAAGGCGGCCGTGGTGCAGCTGACCAAGACGCTGGCCACCGAGGTCGGCCGGCACGGCATCCGGGTCAACGCGATCGCGCCCGGCTGGGTCCGCACTCCCATGACCGACCGCCACGACCGCGAGGCGCAGGCGCACACCGAGGCCGCGATGGCCCGGATGGCACCGCTGGGACGGGTGGGCGAGCCGGAGGACGTCGCTCACGCGGTGCTGTATCTGGCGTCGGACGCCTCGGCGTTCACGACGGGTCAGATACTTCGCCCGAACGGGGGTGTGGCGATGCCCTGGTGACGAGTCCCGTCCGCCAGGCGGCCGACCACCGCCCCGCGCCCAGGGCGCCGTTCGCACCCCGCTTGGGCACACAGTGCACGGGCAGCAGACTCACTCCCCACCCACCGGTCACGACGGCCCCTTCCAGCACCCCAGAGCCCTGCCCCAGGGCGAGCCGCAGCGCGGCCCACCACCACACCGCCCCGAGTCCCAGCGCCACCGCCCTGCGCACGCTGCGCCCCACCATGGCGTCACCTCCAGCCGGACGCTAGAACCTCACCTGCCCGGCACGGGAGGCGCACCGACGGGCTCACCGGTGCAACGCCGGTCACCACGGAGCGGAGCCCGCCGTGCCCCGCTACGCGTTCTCCGCCTGGAACATCCAGTGATGCTTCTCCAGGTCCGCGGTGATCCCGATCAGGAGGTCCTGGGAGACCGGGTCGGGCTGCCCGGTCGCTTCGACGCGCTCCCGCATCCGGGTGATGACCGCGCCCAGTGCGTTCACCATCGCCCCCACCGCGTCGGCGTCCTTGATCCAGCCCGACGGGGTGGCCCCGATGCCGCTGTCGGAGGCCACCGTGGCGGCACGCCCGTCCGGGGGGACGCCCAGCGCCGAGGCCCGCTCGGCCACGGTGTCGGAGTGAGCGCGCGCGGAGGTCACGACCTCGTCCAGCTGGAGGTGGATGGAGCGGAAGCGGGGCCCGACGATGTTCCAGTGGATCTGTTTGCCCACCAGGGAGAGGTCCACCAGGTCGACAAGGGCGCCCTGCAGCGCCTCGGAGACCGTCTTCAGTTCCGCGTCGGCCAACGGGCTCTTCACGACGTACATCCGCTTCCTCCGGTACTCGGGCGCCCCCATCACGTCCCTCCACCATGACCGCACCACTCGAACACGGCAAACGCACCCATCACGGTCATACCGGGGCCCCCGTGTCCATGACCGGCCGGGAACGGCGAAGGCCCCGGCCACCTCCCCAGGTCTTCCTGGAGAGGCTGCCGGGGCCTCGCTCGTATCGGGTCGCTGGGCCGCGTGCACGAACCTCAGGCGGCGACCACGTCCACCGCCTCCGCGGGCGCCTTGATGGTCACCCGTTCCGGTGGCACACCGGCCACCGACACGGAACCCAGCATCGGACGGACCGGCGTGGGCACGGGCTCGGTTGCCGCGGCGGACTGGGCCAGCTCGGCGAGCGCCAGCTCGTCGCTCACTTCCCGCATGAGTTCCGACATCCGTACGTCCAGCGCGTCGCAGATGGCGGAGAGCAGCTCGGAGGAAGCCTCCTTCTGCCCCCGCTCCACCTCGGAGAGATAGCCGAGTGAGACTCGGGCGGACGAGGAGACTTCGCGCAGAGTACGGCCCTGGCGCTGGCGCTGCCGACGCAGCACGTCACCCAGCAGGCGACGGAGCAGAATCATCGGTGGCTCCCTCCTCGGACCGCGTAGCCGCATCCTTCTCGCCCCACCGTACCGCCTCGCGCCGCGGCCGTGCGGGGAGCGATGTCGTGTTCACTCAGGGCTGCAAACATCAAAACCCCCCGTTCCGTTCCGTATCCTGTGCCCGCTCATTCCCAGTCTGTTCGCCGACAAGCTCCTTCAGGAGCAGGGCGAGTACGCTCCGTACACTCTCCATACGAATTTCCGCACGGCTGCCGTTCAACCGCAGCGCCTCGACTTTTCCGCCACCGGCAGAACCGGACCCGGCGGTCAGGGGTCCGTCGACGGCCACGAAGACCGTTCCGACGGGCTGTCCGTCCTGCGGATCGGGGCCGGCGACCCCGGTGGTCGCGATGCCCCAGTCGGCACCCAGAGACGTGCGCACTCCGGCCGCCATCTGCGCAGCGACCTGCGGATCCACCGCGCCCCGCTGCGCCAGCAGGGTGGCGTCCACGCCCAGCAGCTCGTGCTTCAGCTCGGTGGCGTAGGCGGTGACCGAGCCCCGGAACACCTTGGACGCTCCGGGTACCGAGGCGATCTCCGCCGCCACCAGACCACCGGTCAGCGACTCGGCGACGGCGAGGGTCTCGCCGCTCACCGTCAGTAGTCGCACCAATTCGGTGGCCTGAGTGCTCATGCTTCCGTCTCCTCCAACGCCGCCGCGCGCTCGGCGATTCCCTGCCGGCGCAGCACAATGGCTTGTCTCACGTAGTCGAGGCCGGTCACGACGGTGAGGACGACCGCCGCGGCCATCACCCAGAACCTCAGCGTGGCCAGCCACCCCGTCAGTGCGAGGACGTACATCCCCACGGCCACGCCCTGGGTCAGCGTCTTGAGCTTCCCGCCCCGGCTGGCGGGGATCACGCCGTACCGGATGACCAGAAAACGCAGCAGCGTGATGCCGAGTTCCCGGCCGAGGATCACTCCGGTCACCCACCACGGCAGATCACCGAGGGCGGACAGACAGATGAGCGCCGCCCCCATGATCGCCTTGTCGGCGATGGGGTCGGCGATCTTCCCGAAGTCCGTGACCAGGTTGTAGGTGCGCGCCAGGTGCCCGTCGAACAGGTCGGTGATCATGGCGATGGCGAAGGCCGCCCAGGCCAGCGAGCGCCAGGCCGGGTCGTAGCCTCCGTCCGCCAGCATCAGCGCCACGAAGCCCGGCACCAGGACCAGCCGGAGCATCGTCAGCAGATTGGCGACGTTCCAGACGCTCGCCTGGTTGACCGCCGCGGCCGCGATCTTCCCGCCGCGCGCGGGCCTGGCGTCGGACGTCCCGTCGGAGCCGGGGGCAGGAACGGAGCCGGAGACCTCGGGCGCCACGCCGTCGGCAGCGGCGCCGGAACCCCGGGCGCCGTGCGCACCGGAGGAGCCGCCCGCGGCGGATGCCGGGACTCCGGTCATCTGCCCGCCTCCTCGCTCCATGCGGGCGAGCCGGTCAGCGGCTCGGCCACCAGGTCGACACCTTCCGTGCCGACCACCTTCGCCTCGACCATACGTCCGACGGCGAGGCCCTCGCCGCTCGTGAGGAGCACCTGGCCGTCCGTCTCCGGCGCCTGGTGCGCGGCGCGGCCGTGGACGCCCTCCTCCCCGTCCACGGACTCCACCAGGACGTGCACGGTTTCCCCGACGCGCTCCTCGGCGCGCTGGGAGACGAGTTCCTCGGCCAGCCGGGAGATGTGGGCGAGACGCTCGGCGACGACGTCCTCGTCGAGCTTGTCCTCGTACGTCGCCGCCTCCGTGCCCTCCTCGTCGGAGTAGCCGAAGACGCCGATGGCGTCCAGCCGGGCGCCGTTCAGGAAGCGCTCCAGCTCGGCCAGGTCCGCCTCGCTCTCGCCGGGGAAGCCGACGATGAAGTTGGAGCGCACGCCGGCCTGGGGGGCCTTGGAGCGGATGGTGTCCAGCAGCTCCAGGAAGCGGTCGGTGTCGCCGAAGCGGCGCATGGCGCGCAGCACGCCGGGCGCGGAGTGCTGGAAGGACAGGTCGAAGTACGGGGCGACCTTCGGAGTGGAGGTCAGTACGTCGATCAGGCCGGGGCGCATCTCGGCCGGCTGCAGGTAGCTCACCCGGACCCGCTCGAGGCCGTCGACCTCGGCCAGCTCCGGCAACAGGGACTCCAGCAGGCGGATGTCGCCCAGGTCCTTGCCGTAGGAGGTGTTGTTCTCGGAGACCAGCATGATCTCCTTCACGCCCTGCTCGGCCAGCCACCGCGTCTCGTTCAGCACGTCGCTCGGGCGGCGGGAGATGAAGGAGCCGCGGAAGGAGGGGATGGCGCAGAAGGAGCAGCGCCTGTCGCAGCCCGAGGCGAGCTTGACCGAGGCCACCGGGGAGCCGTCCAGCCGGCGCCGCAGGGGCGCGCGGGGGCCGGAGGCGGGCGCGACGCCCTCCGGGAGGTCGGCCGGGCCGTGGCCGGGCAGCGCGACGGAAGCGGCCGTCTCCTGCCGCTCGGCCGGGCTGATCGGCAGCAGCTTGCGCCGGTCGCGCGGGGTGTGGGCGGCGTGGATGCCGCCGGACAGGATGGTCTGCAGGCGGTCGGAGATGTCGGCGTAGTCGTCGAAGCCGAGCACGCCGTCGGCCTCGGGCAGCGCCTCGGCCAGCTCCTTGCCGTACCGCTCGGCCATGCAGCCCACCGCCACGACGGCCTGGGTTCTCCCGTGGTCCTTGAGATCGTTGGCCTCGAGGAGGGCGTCGACGGAGTCCTTCTTCGCGGCCTCGACGAAGCCACAGGTGTTGACCACGGCGACATCGGCGTCCGCGGCGTCCTCGACGAGCTGCCAGCCGTCCGCCTCCAAACGGCCTGCGAGCTCTTCGGAGTCCACCTCGTTACGAGCGCAGCCAAGAGTGACGAGTGCGACGGTACGGCGTTCAGGCATGGGCTCAAGACTACTTTGTCTCACCGACAGCCCACGTCGACGGGGTTGGCCGATCTTGGCCGACCCCGTCACATCGGCGCCCCGCGCGGGAGCCGTCAGCCCGCGACCGGGTCACCCTTCGTGTACGTGAGGCGCTGCACCGCGCCCGGCCGGAAGTTGCCGTCGATCTTCTTGCCGTTGACGTAGAGCTCGATCGCGCCGGCGTCACCGAGGATCAGGTTGATCTTGGTGCTGTCCTGGAAGGTCTTGGAGTCGCCCTTCTTCAGCAGGCCGTCGAAGAGCATGCGCCCGTTGTGGTCCTTGGCCGAGATCCAGCTGCGTCCGTTCGGGGCGCTGACCTGGACGGTGACCTTGTCCTGGGGGGCCGCGGCGATGGCGCTGTCGGAGGGCTCGCCGGTCGGCGCGGCGGGCTTGTCCTTCGTGGGCGTGGGCGACGCCGGCTTGCTGGTGGCGGGTGTGGAGCCCTCGGCGACGGACGACTTCGCGTCGCTGTCGGTGTTGCCGCTCTTGAACGCGGTGAACCCGACGAAGCCGATCACGACGACGATCGCGGCGACCATCGCCGCGGTCCAGTTCGGTCCGCGGCGCTCGGGACGGATCCGCTCGGCCTCGAACAGAGGTGCTGCCGGAGTGGGTGCGGGACGGCCGCCGTGCTCGGCTTCATACTGGGAGATCAGCGGCCCGGGGTCGAGGTGGACGGCCTTCGCCAGCGTGCGGATGTGCCCGCGCGCGTACACGTCGCCACCACAGGGCGTGAAGTCGTCCGCCTCGATGGCGTGCACGATGGCGATGCGGACACGAGTGGCGCTGCTGACGTCGTCCACGGTGAGCCCGGCCGCGATCCGCGCCTGCTGGAGGGCACGGCCCACGGAAGTTCGGGTTTCCCGGGACTCGTCGTGGAAGGGACGCTCGTCTTCAGGGGAGTTGCCGATGGACACGGGGGCGCCTTTCGAGCGTGTAGCCACCTGTGCTGGAAGCTCAGTCTAGGGGGGGTACGAAAGGGTGAGGCAACCGGCGGTCGTACTTTGTACGCCATCGGAATGGCCGGACACTCCGAGGGCTGGACAGGCGGCTACCCGGAATCGGGAGGTCCACCTGTCCTCTCGCTCAACTTGACGTACGGCAAAGGGAAACGGTTGCTCGCCGCTCTCTAACGGGTGGATCACGACGAGGCACCGCCCGGCGCAACGCGCGCCCGCCGGACGGCTCTTCGTACTATCCCTCGGATTCGCCTCGAATCATGGCGAGCACGCCGTCCAGCTCGTCGGGTTTCACCAGAACGTCCCGCGCCTTGGAGCCCTCGCTGGGCCCCACGATGGTGCGGGACTCCATGAGGTCCATGAGGCGGCCGGCCTTGGCGAAGCCGACGCGCAGTTTGCGCTGCAGCATGGAGGTCGACCCGAACTGCGTGGAGACGACCAGCTCGGCCGCCTGGCACAGCAGGTCGAGGTCGTCCCCGATGTCCTCGTCGATCTCCTTCTTCTGCTTGGTCCCCACGGTGACGTCGTCCCGGAAGACGGGCGCCATCTGGTCCTTGCAGTGCTGGACGACGGCCGCGACCTCGTCCTCGGTCACGAAGGCGCCCTGCATACGGGTCGGCTTGTTCGCGCCCATCGGCAGGAACAGGCCGTCGCCCTTGCCGATCAGCTTCTCGGCGCCGGGCTGGTCGAGGATGACCCGGGAGTCGGCGAGCGAGGAGGTGGCGAAGGCCAGCCGGGAGGGCACGTTGGCCTTGATCAGACCGGTGACCACGTCGACCGACGGGCGCTGGGTGGCGAGCACCAGGTGGATGCCGGCCGCGCGCGCGAGCTGCGTGATCCGCACGATCGCGTCCTCGACGTCGCGTGGGGCGACCATCATCAGGTCGGCCAGCTCGTCGACGATCACCAGCAGGTACGGGTAGGGCTGCAGCTCCCGCTCGCTGCCCTCGGGCGACTTCGCCTTGCCCTCGCGGACCGCGCGGTTGAAGTCGTCGATGTGCCGGTAGCCGTAGGCGGCGAGGTCGTCGTACCGGAGGTCCATCTCGCGGACGACCCACTGCAGCGCCTCGGCGGCCCGCTTGGGGTTGGTGATGATCGGCGTGATCAGGTGCGGGATGCCCTCGTAGGCGGTCAGCTCGACCCGCTTGGGGTCGACCAGGATCATCCGGACGTCCTCCGGGGTCGCCCGCATCATGACCGAGGTGATCAGACAGTTGATGCAGGACGACTTGCCGGAGCCCGTCGCACCGGCGACCAGCATGTGCGGCATCTTCGCCAGCGAGTGCATCACGTACCCGCCCTCGACGTCCTTGCCGAAGGCGACCAGCATCGGGTCGTCGTCCTCGGCGGACTCCGCGAGGCGCAGTACGTCGCCGAGGTTGACCATCTCGCGGTCGGTGTTCGGGATCTCGATGCCCACCGCGGACTTGCCGGGGATGGGGCTGATGATCCGCACGTCCGGGCTGGCGACCGCGTACGCGATGTTCTTGGTCAGCGCGGTGATCCGCTCGACCTTCACGGCGGGGCCCAGCTCGACCTCGTAGCGGGTGACCGTCGGGCCGCGGGTGAAGCCGGTGACGGCCGCGTCGACCTTGAATTCCGTGAAGACCTGGGTGAGCGAAGCCACGACCGCGTCGTTCGCGGCGCTGCGCGCCTTGCCGGGGCCGCCGCGGGTGAGCAGGTCCAGCGACGGCAGCGCGTAGGTGATGTCGCCGGAGAGCTGGAGCTGCTCCGCGCGCGCGGGCAGGTCGCGGGGCTCCTCGGGGGCCTTCTTGGTGAGGTCGGGGACGCTGCCGCTGGTGAGCTTCTCCTGTTTGGGGCGCGCGGCCGGGACCGGGGAGGGAGCGGGAGCCGGCTCGGGCTGGGACGCGGGCACCGGGGTGGTGTCCTCGCGGTCGCCGACGCTGACGCCCTGCGTGAGATCGGCGACGAGCGGGGACGGCGGCATGCCGTGCAGGACGGCGCCGTCGAGCGCGGCGGCGGCCGCCGCCGCCACGTCCACGGCGTCCATCTGACGCTGCAGATCGGGCTGGGGCACCGCGGAGCGCCGGGGACGGCCGCGGCGCTGCGAGAGCGCCTCCTCCTCGGCGCCGTCCGGGTCGTAGGACTGGGGGGCGCTCGAGCGCTTTCGGGGGCGCGCGGGCAGCGCCTCGCGCCACTGCTCGTCGTAGCGCGCGTCGTCCTCGGTGAATTCCTCCGCCTCGTGGTCGTGCAGGACGCCCAGGCGTACGCCGAGCATCCGCAGCCGCTGCGGGATGGCGTTGACCGGGGTGGCGGTGACCACGAGCAGACCGAAGACGGTCAGCAGCACCAGCAGGGGCACGGCGAGCACCTCGGTCATGGCGTACGTCAGCGGGGTCGCCGCCGCCCAGCCGATGAGGCCGCCGGCGTCCCTTATGGCCTGCATGCCGTCGCTGCGCGCGGGCGAGCCGCAGGCGATGTGGACCTGGCCGAGCACGCCGATCAGGAGCGCGGACAGGCCGATCACGATCCGGCCGTTGGCCTCCGGCTGCTCCGGGTGCCGGATGAACCGTACGGCGATCACCGCGAGCAGTATCGGCACCAGCAGGTCGAGCCGGCCGAAGGCGCCCGTGACCAGGATCTCCACCAGGTCGCCGACGGGACCCTTCAGGTCGGCCCAGGTACCGGCCGCGACGATCAGCGCGATGGCGAACAGCAGCAGCGCGACGCCGTCCTTGCGGTGGGCCGGGTCCAGGTTCCTGGCGCCCTGCCCTATGCCGCGGAAGACGGCGCCGACGGCGTGCGCCAGGCCGAGCCAGAGGGCGCGCACGAGGCGGTACACGCCCCCGGTCGGGTTCGGTGCCGGCTTCGGGGGCGTGGCCTTCTGCACCGCTCTCTTCGCGGGTGCCCGCTTGGCCGGGGCTTTCTTGGCCGGGGCCTTCTTCGCTACGGCCTTCCTCGCCGGAGCCTTCGCGGGAGCGGCCGCCTTCTTGGCGGGCTGCTTCTTGGCTGCGGAGGGACGTGAGGCCATGGTGTGAGATTACCGGTGGAGACGACAGCGGACACGTGTGCCCACAGCTTCACCCGTTCGTGTCGCCCTTGCCGAGGCGCAGAACTGACGCACGCTCATGAGCAACTCCGCTCCCGTCCCGGATCAGTTCTGGGACGGCACCGACGAGCCGCCCGGGCCGGCGCCCGGCTCCAGGGCGTCGAGCGCGCGGCGCAACCCGGTGAGTTTGCGCTCCAGATGGGCCGCCGTGGCCACCGCGGCGGCGTCCGCGGAATCGTCGTCCAGCTGCTTGGACAGGGCCTCGGCCTGCTCCTCGACGGCCGCGAGCCGGGCGGACAGCTCGGCGAGCAGCCCCGCCGACTCCTTGCCGCCGACCGCGCCCTTGCCGCCGCCCTCCAACTGCAGTCGCAGCAGCGCCGCCTGCTCCCGCAGCTGGCAGTTCTTCATGTACAGCTCGACGAACACCGAGACCTTCGCGCGCAGCACCCACGGGTCGAACGGCTTGGAGATGTAGTCCACCGCCCCCGCCGCGTAGCCCCGGAAGGTGTGGTGCGGGCCGTGGTTGATCGCCGTGAGGAAGATGATCGGGATGTCCCGGGTCCGCTCCCGCCGCTTGATGTGTGCGGCCGTCTCGAACCCGTCCATGCCCGGCATCTGGACGTCCAGCAGAATGACCGCGAAATCGTCCGTGAGCAGTGCCTTGAGCGCTTCCTCCCCGGACGATGCCCGTACCAGCGTCTGATCGAGCGCAGAGAGGATCGCCTCCAGCGCCAGCAGATTCTCCGGCCGGTCATCGACCAGGAGGATCTTGGCCTTCTGCACCATGGCCCGCCCTCCTCGCCCCGGCGGTACACCGGGCGCCGCCCCAGGGGACGACTCCGTTTCGCCGCCCGTCCTTGTGCCGGTCATCGTAGCCGCACCCCGCCTGTCGACACACCCTGTCACCGCGATGTCACTGTGCACGTAACGGAAACGCGGGACGAGCCCGGATGGTTCCCGGAATCCCGCGTTCCCATACGCTCACAGCCACCTTAAGCAGGCAACTCCCCGCACACCCCGGAGGTTCCCACGGTGTTCACATCCCGGTCGACGGATCCCGTCAGTTTCCGCCCATCCACTGCTGCATCACGGCCAGCAGGTGGTCCGGGTCGACCGGCTTGGTGACGTAGTCGGAGGCGCCCGACTCGATCGCCTTCTCCCGGTCGCCCTTCATCGCCTTCGCCGTCAGCGCGATGATCGGCAGCCCCGCGAACTGCGGCATCCTGCGGATCGCCGTGGTCGTCGCGTACCCGTCCATCTCGGGCATCATGATGTCCATCAGGACGACCGCCACGTCGTCGTGCTGTTCCAGGACCTCGATGCCCTCGCGGCCGTTCTCCGCGTACAGCACCGACAGCCCGTGCTGCTCCAGCACGCTGGTCAGCGCGAACACGTTACGGATGTCGTCGTCGACGATCAGCACCTTCTGGCCACCGAAGCGCACCCCGCGCGCGGGCTGCGGCGCGCCCTCCTGCTCCGGCACCGCCAGCCACTGCTCGGTCCGCTGCTCGCCCTGCGGCAGGCCCCGGCGACGACGCCGGAACAGCGCCGCGGGACCGTTCTGCGTCTCCCGGTACGACTTCACCTCGGCCGGGGTCTCGATCTCCACGGCGGACAGCTCCGAGGACTGCTCCGCCTGCGAGGCGACCAGCTCACCGGCCTCCAGCGGGGCCACGGACTGCTGGTAGCCCTGCGGCGGCAGCTCGCTCGGGTGCAGCGGCAGGTACAGCGTGAACGTCGAGCCACGGCCCGGTTCGCTCTGGGCGTGGATCTCACCGCCGAGCAGCTGCGCGATCTCCCTCGAGATCGACAGGCCGAGGCCGGTGCCGCCGTACTTGCGGCTGGTCGTGCCGTCCGCCTGCTTGAACGCCTCGAAGATGACCCGCATCTTGCTGGCCGCGATCCCGATGCCGGTGTCCGTCACCGAGAACGCGATCAGCTCGCCGTCCGGGTCGGTGAGCGAACCCGCCTCCAGCAGCTGCTCCCGGATCTTCTGCGGCACATTCGCGCCCGCCGGCCGGATCACCAGCTCCACCGACCCGGAGTCGGTGAACTTCACGGCGTTGGACAGCAGGTTGCGCAGCACCTGCAGCAGCCGCTGCTCGTCGGTGTGCAGGGTCGCGGGCAGCTCCGGGGAGACCCGTACGGACAGGTCCAGGCCCTTCTCCGCGGTCAGCGGCCGGAAGGTGGCCTCCACGTAGTCCACGAGCTGGACGAGCGCGATACGCGTCGGCGAGACGTCCATCTTGCCCGCCTCGACCTTCGACAGGTCGAGGATGTCGTTGATCAGCTGCAGCAGGTCGGAACCCGCGCCGTGGATGGTCTCGGCGAACTCCACCTGCTTCGGCGAGAGATTGCCCTCGGCGTTGTCGGCGAGCAGTTTGGCCAGAATCAGCAGCGAGTTCAGCGGGGTGCGCAGCTCGTGCGACATGTTGGCCAGGAACTCGCTCTTGTAGCGCATCGACACCGCGAGCTGCTCGGCGCGCTCCTCCAGGACCTGCCGGGCCTCCTCGATCTCGGTGTTCTTCACCTCGATGTCGCGGTTCTGCCGGGCCAGCAGCTCGGCCTTCTCCTCCAGTTCGGCGTTGGAGGCCTGCAGCGCCTTCTGCCGGTTCTCCAACTCGGCCGACCGCTCCCGGAGTTGCTCGGTCAGCTCCTGCGACTGCTTCAGCAGCAGCTCGGTCTTGGTGTTGACCGAGATGGTGTTGACGCTCGTCGCGATCATCTCGGCGATCTGGTTCAGGAAGTCCTTCTGGATCTGCGTGAACGGCGTGAAGGACGCCAGCTCGATCACGCCGAGCACCGTGCCCTCGAACAGCACCGGCAGCACGATCACCTGCGCCGGCGGAGCCTCGCCGAGCCCCGAGGAGATCTTCAGGTAGCCGCTGGGCGCGTTCTCCACGAGGATCGCGCGCCTCTCCTCGGCCGCCGTGCCCACCAGTGCCTCACCGGGCCGGAACGACGCCGGCATCGAGCCCATCGAGTAGCCGTAGGAGCCCAGCATCCGCAGCTCGTAGTTCTCCTCGCCGGCGCCGGCGTCCTTGCCCTCCATGAGCGGCATCGCCACGAAGAACGCGCCGTGCTGCGCCGACACCACCGGGGTCAGCTCGCTCATGATCAGCGACGCCACGTCCTCCAGGTCCCGGCGGCCCTGCATCAACGCCGAGATGCGCGCCAGGTTGCCCTTGAGCCAGTCCTGCTCCTTGTTGGCGATCGTGGTGTCGCGCAGATTGGCGATCATCTTGTTGATGTAGTCCTGCAGCTCCTGGATCTCGCCGGACGCGTCCACGTCGATCTTCAGGTTCAGGTCGCCGCGGGTCACCGCGGTCGCCACGCGCGCGATGGCACGCACCTGCCGGGTCAGGTTCCCGGCCATCTCGTTCACCGACTCGGTGAGGTCCCGCCAGGTGCCGTCGACGTCACGCACGCGTGCCTGACCGCCGAGCTGCCCCTCGGTGCCCACCTCGCGGGCCACACGCGTGACCTCCTCCGCGAAGCTGGACAGCTGGTCGACCATCGTGTTGATCGTCGTCTTCAGTTCGAGGATCTCACCGCGGGCGTCAATGTCGATCTTCTTCGTCAAGTCACCCTTGGCGATGGCCGTGGTGACCATGGCGATGTTGCGCACCTGACCGGTCAGGTTGGACGCCATCTGGTTCACGGACTCGGTCAGGTCCTTCCAGGTGCCCGCGACACCCGGGACATGCGCCTGACCGCCCAGGATGCCGTCCGTACCCACCTCGCGGGCCACCTTGGTGACCTGGTCGGCGAACGAACTCAGCGTCTTCACCATGGTGTTGATGGTGTCGGCGAGCTGCGCCACCTCACCGCTCGCCTCGATGGTGACCTGCCGCGTCAGGTCACCGTTGGCGACGGCCGCGGCCACCTGGGAGATGTTCCGCACCTGCATGGTCAGGTTGTTGGCCATCAGGTTGACGTTGTTGCTGAGGTCCTTCCAGATGCCGGTGACGCCCGGCACGTGCGCCTGACCGCCCAGGATGCCCTCGGTGCCCACCTCACGGGCCACCCGGGTCACCTGCTCGGCGAAACTGGACAGCTGGTCGACCATCGTGTTGACCGTCGTGACGAGTTCGAGGATCTCGCCCTTCGCGTCAACGGTGATCTTCTTCGACAGGTCACCCTTGGCGACCGCCGTCGTGACCTCGGCGATGTTGCGCACCTGGATCGTCAGGTTGTTCGCCATGAAGTTCACGGACTGCGTGAGGTCCTTCCAGGTGCCGGAGACACCCTGCACCTCGGCCTGACCGCCGAGGATGCCCTCCGTACCCACCTCACGGGCCACACGCGTGACCTCCTGGGCGAACGACGACAGCTGGTCCACCATCGTGTTCAGGGTGTTCTTCAGCTCCAGGATCTCCCCGCGCGCGTCCACGGTGATCTTCTGGGAGAGGTCACCGCGGGCCACGGCGGTGGCGACCTGCGCGATGTTGCGCACCTGGGCCGTCAGGTTGCCCGCCATGCCGTTCACGGAGTCGGTCAGGTCACGCCACACACCGGCGACACCGGGCACCTGCGCCTGACCGCCGAGACGGCCCTCCGTACCCACGTCCCTGGCGACCCGGGTCACCTGGTCCGCGAAGGCGGACAGCTGATCGACCATGGTGTTGATCGTGTTCTTCAGCTCGAGGATCTCACCGCGCGCGTCCACGTCGATCTTCTGCGACAGGTCGCCGTTGGCCACCGCCGTCGTCACCTGGGCGATGTTGCGCACCTGCGAGGTCAGGTTGCCGGCCATGAAGTTGACGGAATCCGTCAGCTCCTTCCAGGTGCCCGACACGCCGTCCACGCGGGCCTGGCCGCCGAGCCGGCCCTCCGTGCCCACGTCCCTGGCCATCCGCGTCACCTGGTCGGCGAAGCTCGACAGCTGGTCCACCATCGTGTTCACGGTGTTCTTCAGCTGGAGCATCTCGCCGGAGACGTCCACGGTGACCTTCTGGGACAGATCGCCGTTGGCCACCGCCGTCGTCACCTGGGCGATGTTGCGCACCTGACCGGTGAGGTTGCGGAACGCGGTGTTGACGGAGTCGGTCAAGTCCTTCCAGGCACCGGCGGCCCCGGGCACCTGCGCCTGACCGCCCAGCTCACCCTCGACACCGATCTCCCGCGCGACCCGCGTCACCTCGGCACCGAACGCCGACAGCTGGTCCACCATCCCGTTGACGGTGTTCTTCAGCTCCAGCATCTCGCCGGCCACGTCGACCGTGACCTTCTGCGACAGGTCACCGCTGGCCACCGCGGTCGTCACGGTGGCGATGTCCCGCACCTGCGTGGTCAGGTTCCGGAACACCGTGTTGACGGAGTCCGTCAGGTCCTTCCAGGTGCCGGCGGCCCCGGGCACGTTCGCCTGCCCGCCCAGCCGCCCCTCCTCGCCGACCTCGTCCGCGACGCGCGTGACCTCGTCCGCGAAGATCCGCAGCGTCTCGGTCATCTGGTTGATCGTCTCGGCGAGCTGCGCCACCTCGCCACGCGCCGGAACCGTCACCTTCTGCGACAGATCACCGTTCGCGACGGCGGTCGTGACCTGCGAGATCCCGCGGACCTGAGCCGTCAGGTTCCCGGCCATCGTGTTGACGGAGTCGGTCAGCTCCTTCCACACACCGGCCACCTCGGGCACCTGCGCCCGCCCGCCGAGGATGCCCTCGGTGCCCACCTCGCGGGCCACGCGCGTCACCTCGGAGGAGAAGGCCGACAGCTGGTCCACCATCGTGTTGACGGTGTTCTTCAGCTCCAGCATCTCGCCGGCGACATGGACGGTCACCTTGCGTGACAGGTCACCCTTGGCGACCGCCGTGGTGACCAGCGCGATGTCCCGCACCTGGGCCGTCAGCCGGTCCGCCATCGTGTTGACGGACTCGGTCAGGTCCTTCCACGAACCGGACATACCGCGCACCTGGGCCTGCCCGCCGAGCTTGCCCTCGGTGCCGACCTCGCTGGCCACGCGCGTGACCTCGTCCGTGAACGTGGACAGCTGGTCGACCAGGTTGTTGACGGTACGGCCGACCTTCAGGAACTCGCCCCGCAGCGGATGCCCCGTGCCGTCGTCCTGCGCCTGCGTCCGCAACTCCATCCGCGGCGACAGGTCGCCCTCCGCGACCGCCGTCAGCACCCGGCCGACCTCCGAGACCGGCCAGACGAGGTCGTCGACCAGCGCGTTGGAGGCGTCGATCGCGGACGCCCAGGAGCCCTCACAGGCCCCCGTCTCCAGCCGTTCCGTGAGCTTTCCCTCACGGCCCACCATGCGCCGCACCCGGGACAGCTCGCCGGTGAGATGCAGGTTCCGGTCGGCCACCTCGTTGAAGACGGCCGCGATCTCCGACATCACACCGTCCCCGGAGACGGTGAGCCGCTTGCGGAAGTTCCCGTCACGCATCGAGACGAGAGCCGCCAGCAGCCGGTTCAGGGCAGCGGTGTCCACCTCGGTGGTGGTTCCGCGCCTGCCCAGGGACGGTCCGCCTTTCGCGCGCGCCTTCGTGCCACGCGTCGCCGCGCCAGACTCCACTGTGTCCCTCCCGGAGGGGTAGACCGTTACTGCTGTGCTCGGCCGCTTCGGCCCGGCGTGCCGGTCATCGGCATACCGGATACTTCGGCGTACCAGTTACTGCTGCGTATTTCTGCCAGACGAGATCCGGCCACACCAGGGGCTGCTGCCCTCCGTACACGGAACACACGCAGCTCGACCCGACCTTCATCAGAAGCTTGCCCAGTGTTTCACTCTGCCCGAACCAGGCCATAACAGTTCGGCAGCTTCGCACATCGTCCGCACACCCTGGGGGGTAAACACCGGCGACCGGCATCCGCTCGGACGGCGAAGGTAAGTAACCTTGCATGCGGCTGTCCAGCCGCACCGGTCCGACCGGCCTGGGCGGTGGCACGAGCACGAGCGGGCATCGGAGGGGCGGCCGCAGACCATGACCACCGGAGTCATCCCCGGGGGACAGCCCCCGGAGCCACAGCCGACCGGCGAGCTGATGCCGCAACAGCGGCGCGAGCCGGCCGGCCACGCAGCCCTGCACGTCGACAACCGGCCGAGGAGTTCTGTGATCACCGCGCGCGCGGCCGCCACCTTCGAGCCCGTCGGACGATCGGTCGCGACGGCCCGGTCGTTCGTCCGCGACACCCTCCAGGGCTGGGGCTTCGCCGACATCGTCGACGACGCCGTCGTCCTCACCAGCGAACTCGTGACCAACGCGGTCGTCCACGCGGGCACGCACGCGGACGTGCTGTGCCTGCGCACCGAGGACGGCGTACGCATCGAGGTCTCCGACCGCTACCCCGAGCGCGAGGTCCCCCTCCAGAACGCCGCCGCGACCATGGGCAGCCCCGACCGCGAGGGCGGCCGCGGACTCCAGCTGTGCGCGGCCCTCGCCACGCGCTGGGGCGTCGACTACACGCCCACCCACAAGAACGTCTGGTTCCAGCTCAACCTGCCCGAGCGCCCGGTCGGCACCCGCACCGCCGGCCCCTCCCTGCCCGCCGACCTGCTCCCGCTGGCCGACGGCCGGGTCCGCGTCGCCGTCCTCCAGGTCGACCGGAAGGGCGCCCTCACCGCCTGGAACGAGGACGCCGAGGAACTCTTCGGCTACCCCGCCGCAGAAGTCATCGGCAAGCCCCTCACCGAACTGGCGGCCTGGCCCCACACCCCCGGCACCGGCACCGGCGTCGCCGAGGCACTCCAGCTCTCCCGCTGGGAGGGCAGCTACGGCATTCGCGGCGCCGACGGCCGGGTGCTCCGGGTGTATGCCTCCCACCTCAGGGTCCGCGACACCGGCGGCGAGCCGTCCACGGTCTGCCTCCTGGTCCGCGACCACGAGCGGGCCGTCCTGCAGACGCCCTCCCGCGTCCCGGCCGGCGACCAGAACCCCTCGGCCGACGGGCAGAGCACGGACCCCTTCGAGGTCTTCATCGGCTCCCCCGCTCCGGACGACCTCGACGGCCTGCTGCAGCGCACGGTGGAGCGCGCCCGCGACATGCTCGACGGCGACTCCGCGTTCCTGCTGCTGGCCACCGACGACGAGACGGAGCTGGAGGTCCGCGCCTCCACCGGCCTGCCCTCCGCCCGCCAGCGCTTCGCGCGCGTGCCCGTCGAGGCGGGCCCCGGCCGTTACGGCTCCGCGCGCATGCCCGCCGTCCACGACGATCTCAGCGCCGTTCCCGGGGCCGTACCCCTGCTCACCGGCACCGGCATGCGCTCGGTCGTCACCGTCCCGCTGAAGGTCGAGGGCCGCCTCACCGGCTCCCTCGGCGTCGCGGCCGAGGCGCCGGGCAGGTACTCGAACGAGGAGGCGCTGCGCCTGCAGTTCGCCGCCGACCGCATCGCCCTGGCCGTCGAGTCGGCCCGCCTCGGCGAGCTGGAGCGGCTGCGCCGTGGCTCCCTGAGCTTCCTCGTCGAGGCCTCCGACCTGCTGGCCGGCACCCTGGACCGCGACCAGACGCTGGCCCTGATGGCCCAGATGACGGTCCCGACCCTGGCCACCTGGTGTGCCGTCTACACGATCGCCGACCAGGCGTCGGACCCCTATCTCTCGTACGTCCTGCACGAGGACGAGGAACTCATCGACGGCATCAAGTCCTTGCTGTCGAAGATCGCCCCGCCGGACCCGGTCCCCACCCCCGGCGCCCGCGTCTGGACCGTGCCCGGCGAGATCGCCCACCAGGCGGCCCTGCGCAGCTCCATGCGCAGCCTCGGCCTGTCCGCCGGCCCCACCCACCGCATCTCGTCGAGCATCGGACCGACGCTCGCCACGGCCTCCGCGGTGGGCGGCGAGACGGTCGTCCTGCCGCTCGTGGCCCGCAACCGCGTCATCGGCATGCTCGTCCTCGGCAAGCCCACCGACGAACACTTCCGCCAGGAGATCCTGGAACTGGCCGAGGACCTGTCCCGCCGGGCCGCCCTCGCCCTGGACAACGCCCGCCTGTACTCGGAGCGCACGGCCATCAGCCAGGCCCTCCAGCGCAGCCTGCTCCCGCCCGGCACCCCGCACATCGAGGGTGTCGAGGTCGAGGTCATCTACCGCGCGGCCGGCGAGGGCAACGAGGTCGGCGGCGACTTCTACGACCTCTTCCCCATCGGCAACGGCGCCTACGGCTTCGCCATCGGCGACGTCTGCGGTACGGGACCCAACGCGGCGGCGGTCACCGGCCTCGCCCGGCACGCCCTGCGCCTGCTGGCCCGCGAGGGTCTGAGCGGCCCTGCGGTACTGCAGCGCCTGAACTCCGCGATCCTCGACGAGGGCGACCGCAGCCGCTTCCTGACGCTCCTGTACGGCGAGATGCGCCCGCAGGAGGACGGCAGCGCCGAGCTCAAGGTCGTCTGCGCCGGCCACCCGCTGCCGCTGCGCCTGCGTCAGGACGGCACGGTGGCGGCCGCGGCCGAGCCGCAGCCCCTGCTGGGCGTCATCGAGGACCTCGAGCTGTACGAGGAGCACGTCACCCTCGACCCGGGCGACGTGCTCCTGTGCGTCACGGACGGCGTCACCGAGCGCCGCGAGGGCACGCGCATGCTGGGCGACGACGGCCTCGCCGACGTCCTCACCACCTGCACGGGCCTGACGGCGGGCGCGGTCGCGGCCCGCATCATGCGCGCGGTCGAGCGGTTCGCCTCGGACGCCCCGTCGGACGACATGGCGATCCTGGCGATGCGGGTCCCGGGAATCCACAAGGAAGCGTGAGAAAGCACGAAAAGGCCCCACCCGGAAGGGTGGGGCCTTTTTTCTGGAGCCCCCAAACGGAATCGAACCGTTGACCTTCTCCTTACCATGGAGACGCTCTACCGACTGAGCTATAGGGGCCTGTCGTTTGCGCGGTTTCCCTCGCGGCGACAAAGAAACTGTACCCCGAACAGGCCCGACTTCCCAAACTCGTTCGGGACCCGATCAGAAGGCGGGCTGCAGCAGACCGCCGAGGGCGTTGCAGGCGGACACTATCCGCTGCATCTCGCGTTTGGTGAGCGCCGCGTCCACGGGCAGGGTGAGCGTCTCGTCGGCGGCCAGCTCGGTCTCCGGCAGCGACACACACCGCCGGAACTCCGGCAGCCGGTGCACGGGCGTCTTCACGGGAACCCGGCAGTCAACTCCCTTGGCGCGCAGGGCCCGTGCGAAGGCGTCCCGGTCCGGCCGGCCGTTCCCGGGCACTCGTACGACGTACTGCTGATAGGTGTGCCCGTCGCCCCCGTCGGGCGTCCGTACGCCCTTGAGCTTGGCGTCGAGATACGTGGCCCGCTCCCTGCGCTGGGCTATCTCGTCGTAGGGCGCCTCGGACTCGCCCTGCTCCAGCACCAGCAGCTCGTGCCGCTGCCCGAGCGCGTGCAACCGCCCGATGTCGGCACGCCGTCCGAAGCGGTGCACCACAACGACCGCCGCGGTGCGGTCCGTTATGGCCGCCTCGACCGCGAGCGGCTCCAGGCAGTACGTCACCGGGTCTATGTCGGCGAACACCGGGAGCGCGCCCGCCAGGGTCACGGCCTCGGCGACCTCGACGTTTCCGAAGGCCGGTACGACGACCTCGTCACCGACCCCGACGCCGGCGGCCCTGAGCATTGCTGCAGTTCCCATGTGCTGGATGCTGGGCGCGCAACGTGAACGACACGTTACGCACAACAGAAAAAGGCCGGACCCCGAACCGAAGTTCAGGATCCGACCTTTTCAATAATTGTTCGGCGGCGTCCTACTCTCCCACAGGGTCCCCCCTGCAGTACCATCGGCGCTGTGAGGCTTAGCTTCCGGGTTCGGAATGTAACCGGGCGT
>NZ_JBFBBK010000026.1:31729-140715 GCF_040682635.1 Streptomyces sp. NPDC051133 | reverse complement strand
CGCGGTAGATCATCTCCTGGATGAGCACCGTCTTGCCGACGCCGGCACCACCGAACAGACCGATCTTGCCGCCCTTGACGTACGGGGTCAGCAGGTCGATGACCTTGACGCCGGTCTCGAACATCTCGGTCTTCGACTCGAGCTCGTCGAAGTTCGGCGCCTTGCGGTGGATGCCCCAGCGCTCGCCCTCGTACTGCTCGTCGACGTTCAGCACCTCACCGAGGGTGTTGAACACCTTGCCCTTGGTGAAGTCGCCGACGGGCACCGTGATGGAGTTGCCGGTGTCCGTCACCGGGGCCTGGCGGACCAGGCCGTCGGTGGGCTGCATGGAGATGGTGCGGACCAGGCCGTCACCCAGGTGCTGGGCGACCTCCAGGGTCAGCGTCTTCTTCTCGCCCTCGTTCGCCGGGTCGGAGACCTCGACGTGCAGAGCGTTGTAGATGTCCGGCATCGCGTCGACGGGGAACTCCACGTCGACGACCGGGCCGATGACCCGGGCGACGCGGCCCGTAGCCGTCGCGGTCTCAACAGTGGTGGTCATTTATCGGTCACTCCCCGCGGTCGCGTCGGCCAGGGCGCTCGCGCCACCGACGATCTCGCTGATTTCCTGGGTGATTTCGGCCTGGCGGGCCGCGTTGGCAAGACGGGAGAGCGTGTTGATCAGCTCGCCCGCGTTGTCGGTGGCCGACTTCATCGCGCGCCGCGTGGCGGCGTGCTTCGAAGCGGCCGACTGGAGCAGCGCGTTGTAGATCCGGCTCTCCACGTAGCGCGGCAGCAGGGCGTCGAGGACGTCCTCCGCCGACGGCTCGAAGTCGTACAGCGGGAGGATCTCGCCCTTGGGGTGAGCCTCCTCGGCGACCTCTTCGAGGCGCAGCGGCAGCAGCCGGGCGTCCAGCGCCGTCTGCGTCATCATCGAGACGAACTCGGTGAAGACGATGTGGAGCTCGTCCACACCACCCTCGGCCGTGTCCTTCTCGATCGCCTCGATCAGGGGCGCCGCGACCTTCTTGGCGTCCGCGTACGACGGCTCGTCGGTGAAGCCGGTCCACGACTCCGCGATCACGCGCTCACGGAAGTTGTAGTGGGCGACACCGCGCCGGCCGACGATGTACGTGTCGACCTGCTTGCCCTCGCGCTCCAGGCGCTCGGTCAGCTGCTCCGCCGCCTTGATGGCGTTGGAGTTGAAGGCGCCGGCCAGACCGCGGTCGCTCGTGAGGAGCAGGACCGCGGCACGGGTCGGGTTCTCCGTCTCCGTGGTGAGCGGGTGCTTGGTGTTCGAACCCGTACCGACCGCCGTGACCGCGCGGGTGAGCTCCTGCGCGTACGGCGTGGAGGCCGCCACCTTGCGCTGCGCCTTGACGACGCGCGAGGCAGCGATCATCTCCATCGCCTTGGTGATCTTCTTGGTCGCGCTGACGGATCGGATGCGACGCTTGTAGACCCGGAGCTGGGCTCCCATGAGTCAGGTCCCTTCCTTACGTCACTTGGCGGCAGCGGCAGGAACGTCCTCGCCGAGCAGCTTGCCGTCGCTCGTCTCGAACTGCTTCTTGAACTCCGCCACGGCGTCGTCGATCGCCTGGATGGTGTCGTTCGACATCTTCGCGCCCTCCTTGATGGAGGTCATCAGGCCCTGGTGCTTCCGGTGCAGGAAGTCGATCAGTTCCTTCTCGAAGCGGCGGATGTCGGCGACCGGGACGTCGTCCATGCGGCCGTTGGTGCCGGCCCAGACGGAGACGACCTGGTCCTCGGTGGCCATCGGCTGGTACTGGTTCTGCTTCAGCAGCTCGACCATGCGCGAACCGCGCTCCAGCTGGGCCTTCGAGGCCGCGTCCAGGTCGGAACCGAAGGCGGCGAACGCCTCCAGCTCACGGAACTGGGCGAGGTCGACACGCAGACGGCCGGAGACCTGGCGCATCGCCTTGTGCTGCGCGGAACCACCGACTCGGGAGACGGAGATACCGACGTTCAGCGCGGGGCGCTGACCGGCGTTGAACAGGTCCGACTCCAGGAAGCACTGGCCGTCGGTGATGGAGATGACGTTGGTCGGGATGAACGCCGAGACGTCGTTGGCCTTGGTCTCGACGATCGGCAGACCGGTCATCGAGCCGGCGCCCATGTCGTCGGAGAGCTTGGCGCAGCGCTCCAGCAGGCGGGAGTGCAGGTAGAAGACGTCACCCGGGTAGGCCTCACGGCCCGGCGGACGGCGCAGCAGCAGCGACACGGCGCGGTAGGCGTCGGCCTGCTTCGACAGGTCGTCGAAGATGATGAGGACGTGCTTGCCCTCGTACATCCACTGCTGACCGATGGCCGAACCGGTGTACGGCGCCAGGTACTTGAAGCCGGCCGGGTCGGACGCCGGGGCGGCGACGATGGTCGTGTACTCCAGCGCGCCGTTCTCCTCCAGCGCGCGGCGCACGCCGGCGATGGTGGAGCCCTTCTGGCCGATGGCGACGTAGATGCAGCGGACCTGCTTCTTCGGGTCGCCCGAGCGCCAGTTGTCACGCTGGTTGATGATCGTGTCGACGGCCAGGGCGGTCTTGCCGGTCTGGCGGTCACCGATGATCAGCTGACGCTGACCACGGCCGATCGGGGTCATCGCGTCGACGGCCTTGTAGCCGGTCTCCATCGGCTCGTGCACCGACTTGCGCTGCATGACCGTGGGGGCCTGCAGCTCCAGCGCACGGCGGCCGGACGTCTCGATCTCGCCGAGGCCGTCGATCGGGTTGCCGAGCGGGTCGACGACACGGCCGAGGTAGCCCTCGCCGACCGCCACGGAGAGGACCTCACCGGTACGGGTGACCGGCTGACCCTCCTCGATGCCGCTGAACTCACCGAGGACGATGGCACCGATCTCGCGCTCCTCGAGGTTGAGGGCGAGGCCGAGGGTGCCGTCCTCGAACTTCAGCAGTTCGTTGGCCATGGCCGAGGGAAGACCCTCGATCTTCGCGATGCCGTCGCCGGCAAGGGTGACCGTACCGACCTCCTCGCGCGAGGCCGCGTCCGGCTTGTACGACTGGACGAAGTTCTCCAGCGCGTCCCGGATCTCCTCCGGCCGGATCGTGAGCTCCGCCATCTGGGTTCCCTGCTCTCCTTGTTGGGCCCGAAGTTTCACTTTGGGGGTCTGGGGGCGACCCCCAGGATTCTTCTGCACGGCCCAACCAGGGCCGTCGTGAGTACTACTGCTGTTCTCGAATACCGAGCGTGGCTCAGCTCGCCATGCGGCGGGCGGCCTCGTCCAGCCGGTCCGCGAGGGAGCCGTTGATGACCTCGTCACCGACCTGCACCCGGATCCCGCCGATCACGTCGGGGTCCACGTCCAGGTTGAGGTGCATCCGGCGGCCGTAGAGCTTCGCCAGGGCGTCGCCCAGGCGCTGCTTCTGCCGGTCGCTCAGCGGCACCGCGGAGGTGACGACCGCCACCAGCCGGTCCCGGCGCTCGGCGGCGAGCTTGGACAGGGACTCCAGTCCCGCTTCCAGGCTACGTCCCCGCGGCGCGGTCACGAGGCGCGCGACCAGACGCTCGGTGGCGGGCTTGGCCCGTCCGCCCAGCAGCCGGTGCAGCAGCTCGGTCTTGGCCTGGCCGCCGACGGTGCGGTCGGTCAGCGCCGCGCGCAGCTCGGTGCTCGAGGAGATGATCCGGCCGAACCGGAACAGCTCGTCCTCGACCTCGTCGAGGGTGCCCCGCTTCTCGGCGGCGGTGAGGTCGGCGATGTCGGCCAGCTGCTCCAGCGCGTCGACCAGGTCGCGCGGCTGGGACCAGCGGGAGCGGGCCATGCCGGACACCAGGTCGGCGGTGGAGCCGCTGACCTGGGCGCCGATCAGACGCTGGACCAGCTGCGCCTTGGCCTCCCCGGGCTGCGCCGGGTCGGTGAGAACCCGGCGCAGGCCGGCCTCGCGGTCGAGCAGCGCGGTGACGGCCGCCAGCTCGTCGGCGAGCGATGCGGCGTCGGCGGACGTGGCGTCCGTCAGCGCGTCGAGACGCTCCCGTGCGGCTGCCAGGGCCTCGCGGCTCGCTCCGTTCATCGCGTGGCCTCGGCCTTCTCCTCGAGCTCGTCGAGGAAGCGGTCGATCACACGGCTCTGGCGGGCGTGGTCCTCGAGGGACTCGCCGACGAGCTTGCCGGCCAGGTCGGTGGCGAGCTTGCCGACGTCCTGACGCAGCGAGGACGCGGCGGCCTTGCGGTCGGCGTCGATCTGCGAGTGACCGGCGGCGACGATCTCCTCGCGCTGCCGCTGGCCCTCGGCCCGCATCTCGGCGATCAGCGCGGCACCCTGCTCCTGCGCCTCCTGGCGCAGGCGCGCGGCCTCGTGCCGGGCCTCGGCGAGCTGAGCCTTGTACTGCTCAAGGACGCTCTGGGCCTCGACCTTCATGGCCTCGGCCTCTTCGATACCGCCTTCGATCGCCCCGCGGCGCTCCTCCAGAACCTTGTTGATGTTCGGAAGCAGCTTCTTCCAGAAGAAGAAGAACACGATGGCGAAGGCGATGAAGCCGATGAGCAGCTCGGGACCGGCGGGGACGAGCGGGTTCTGCTCCGTCTCCTCGGCCGCCAGCTGTGCCAGGTTGGCGATCACATCAGTGCCTTTCGTCGAAACGTGTCGGTGGGTGGCTGATTACCGACCGAACACGAACGGCATAACGATGCCGATGAGGGCGAGCGCCTCACAGAAGGCGAAGCCGAGGATCTGGTTGGCGCGGATCAGACCGGCGGCCTCGGGCTGGCGGGCCAGGGCCTGGGTGCCGTTACCGAAGATGTAGCCGACGCCGATGCCGGGGCCGATCGCAGCGAGGCCGTAGCCGATCGAGCCGACGGAGCCGTGGACACCAGCGGTGGCGGCGAGGGTCTCAAGAGCGGACATGCCGGTTCTTCCTTCTCTTTACTGGACCGGTGGGGGTTGGCCACCGGACGTCTGGGATTGGCGGGGGTGGTACGACTCAGTGGTGCTCGGCGAGAGCGCCCTGAACGTAGGAGCAGGCCAGCAGCACGAAGACGTACGCCTGGACGGCCTGGACGAAGAGCTCGAAGAGGATCATGGCCAGCGTCATCACGAAGGAGACACCGGCGCCGACGATCAGCCAGCTGTTCAGCAGGTACCAGGAGGCGACGGTGAACATGACCAGCATCAGGTGGCCGGCGAACATGTTGGCGAAGAGTCGCACCGCGTGCGTGAACGGGCGGACCAGCAGGTTCGAGAAGAACTCGATGACCATGACCAGCGGCAGAACGGCGCCGAGCGACTTGTCGTAGCCCGTGACGTTCTTGAAGAAGCCGACGAAGCCGTGCTTCTTGAAGGTCAGCACGACCCAGGTGATGTAGACGATCGCGGCGAGCACGGCCGGGAAGGCGATGACCGAGGACACCGGGAACTGGGCCAGCGGGATCACGGACCAGACGTTCATGATCCACACGAAGAAGAACAGCGAGACCATGAGCGGGACGTACTTCTCGCCCTCACGCTTGCCGAGCGTCTCGTACACGATGCCGCGGCGCACGAAGTCGTAGCCGGCCTCGCCGACCATCTGCAGCTTGCCCGGCACGACCTTGGCCTTGCCGAAGGCGGCCCAGAAGAAGGCGACGATCACCACGGTGGTGACGAGCGCGAGCAGCATCACCTTGTTGAACTCGAAGCCCCCGACCGTGGCGAGCGGCTTGAACAGGAAGGAGTTCAGGCCCGGGGCCGGGAAGCCGCACCCGTTGTCGGACATGATCCGACAACTCCAGTCAAAGGCGAGCTGGGTCTGGTCAGCACTCACCACGGGCTCCTTCGGCGTGACGCATGGGTACGGCAACCTCGTTGTGTCGGCGCGGCGCACGGCCGCGGATCGGCACCGGACTGGTGTTACGGATGTGGGGGCGGCTGAGGGGCATCGAGCCTCGCGATTGAGCAGGCGTCAGCTCAGATGCCCGCGCCGGCGATGCCGCAGTTGGCACCGGACGATAGCAGGAGATCTCACAAGCCTTTATCCCGCCCCTACCCCTCACGACTTCCGCCCTGTCTTCTCGGGCTTCTCGCTCTTCTCGGGGTCCGGGTCGATGTAGAAGATCTTGGCCTTCATGTGCGCACGAGCCTGCGCGGCCATCCACACCACGGTCGCGACGACCAGCGACACGGCGAACGTCTTCGGGTTGAAGAGAGAGGTGTCCTTGAAAACAGCGAGGAAGATCAGGAGGAGCAGCAACTGGGCGACGTAGAGCATCAGCCCCATCGCCTGAAACAGCTGCGGGAGCGTTTTTGCCGTCCACTGCAGCACATAGAGGCCGATTCCCATGAACAGGATGGCCAGCACCGTGCCGACGGCCGCGCCGAGCGCACCCTCGCCCCCCGCGACCGCGGCGCTCACGGCGACGGCGATCACGCCTGCAGCCGCCGTGGGCACGGCTGTCTGCAGAAGGTTCCGGGCGTCATTGGACGGCATGGCGGCAACTCCGCTTTCACAGGGGGCAGGTGTCGTCATGGACGAGCGTAGTCCCGGGCCGAGTGATCGAGACCTCGCGCCGGCGGACCGTCGTACTCAGATCCTTCGGCTCTATCCCGGGTTCTCGTGAACCGTATCACAAACTATTTGATGAGGTCTTTACCTGGTTGGTGTGCTTGCTGTCACACATGAGAGTGACAGTGCGCGTCTGTGCAAAAACAGCGCCCACTTGTCTGGTATTGGGGGACTTTGCTCCCCCACGAGTTGGCAATGCTCTAGTCAGATTCTTACCTTGCCGGGGTCACCTACGGTCAAGGAAATGCGACCGGGCGCCGATCGCCGTCGCCCCGTTGACGCCCGGGGCACCGGCCGGCACGGGGGTCCGTTCCCCGGCCGCCACGTCGTCCGGGCACTCCCGCGCGGCGGACTCGGCACCGGCCCCGGCGGCCTCCGCCCCGGCAGCTCCGCGCCCCCTCCGGTACCGGGGCGGCACGAACCGCTGCGCCCAGACCGGCACCCGCGGCGTGAAGCGCGGGAGCAGCAGCAGGACCAGACCGACCGCGCTGAGGAAGACGACGCCCAGCACGATCCACATGGACGCCGAGTTGACCGAGTACGCCAGCGCGCCGAACGCGATCAGGGCCGACCAGAAGTACATGATCAGCACGGCCCGGCTGTGCGAGTGGCCGATCTCCAGCAGGCGGTGGTGCAGATGCCCACGGTCGGCGGCGAACGGCGACTGGCCGCGCCAGGTACGGCGGACGATCGCCAGCACCAGGTCGGCGGCCGGCACCGCGATGATGGTCAGGGGCAGCAGCAGCGGGATGTAGACCGGCACCGTCTGGTGCACGGCCGCCTTCTCCGATCCGACGAACAGCTTCAGCGCGTCCGGGTCGACCTGCCCCGTGATGGAGATCGCGCCCGCCGCCAGCACCAGGCCGATCAGCATCGAGCCCGAGTCGCCCATGAAGATCCGCGCGGGATGCATGTTGTGCGGCAGGAAGCCCAGGCACATGCCCATCAGGATCGCCGCGAACAGGGTGCCGGGCGCGGCGGCCTCGATGCCGTACGAGTACCAGATCCGGTAGGCGTAGAGGAAGAACGCGCCGGCCGCGATGCACACCATGCCGGCCGCGAGTCCGTCCAGGCCGTCAACGAAGTTCACCGCGTTGATCGTGATGACGACGAGCGCCACCGTCAGCAGCGTGCCCTGCCACTGGGTCAGTGCCACGTTGCCGACGCCGGGGATGGGCAGCCACAGGATCGTCAGACCCTGCATGACCATGACGCCCGCGGCGATCATCTGACCGCCCAGCTTGATCAGCGCGTCGATCTCGAACTTGTCGTCCAGGACGCCGATCAGCCAGATCAGGGCGGCGCCGGAGAGCAGCGCCCGCGGCTCGTTCGACTTCGCGAAGACCTCGTTGAGGTTGGTCAGGTGGTCCGCGACCAGCAGGCCCGCGCACAGTCCGAAGAACATGGCGATACCGCCGAGGCGCGGAGTGGGTTCCCGGTGCACGTCACGTGCCCGGATCTCCGGCATCGCCCCGGCCACGATCGCGAACTTCCGCACCGGCCCCGTCAGCAGGTACGTCACCGCGGCCGTGATGCAGAGCGTCAGCAGGTATTCACGCACGGGCTTCCCCACAGGTCTCGCTGGCCATCACAGCCCCACACCCTAGCGAGGCACGCATATGGATGGGGACTTCCGGGTAGCGACGATGGTTGCATGGGTGGCTGTGGGCCATGGCGCACATCAGGGTGTACGGTCCACCGCCTACCCCGGTTCAGCCGGGATACGGCGGAAAATCACCGGCCAGTGCGCGCACCTCCTCCCGCGCCGCCGCCGGCTCCGGCGCACCGCGCAGCACGCCCGCCAGCAGTGCCGCGATCCGCACCATCTCCGGCTCGCCCATGCCCTGCGTGGTCACCGCCGCCGTCCCCAGGCGCAGCCCGCGGCCGTCGCCGTGCGGCAGCGCGCAGCAGTCCAGCACCAGCCCCGCCGCCAGCAGCCGGCCGCGCGCGGTGCGGCCCTCCACGCCGAGCGGGGCCGGGTCGGCGGTGATCAGATGGGTGTCGGTGCCTCCGGTGGTGACGGCGAGGCCCTCGGCGGCCAGGTGACCGGCGAGAACCCTCGCGTTGGCGACCACCTGATGGGCGTACGCGGCGAACGCCGGTGTCGCCGCCTCGCCGAACGCGACGGCCTTGGCGGCGATGGTGTGCATCTGGGCGCCGCCCTGGGTGAAGGGGAACACCGCCCGGTCGACGCGCTCGGCCAGCTCGCCGCCGCACAGGATCATCCCGCCGCGCGGGCCGCGCAGCACCTTGTGGGTGGTCGCGCACACGATGTCCGCCCACGGCACCGGGTTCGGCGCCGCTCCCCCGGCGACCAGCCCGATGGGATGCGCGGCGTCGGCGATCAGATACGCCCCGACCTCGTCGGCGACCTCACGGAAGAAGGCGTAGTCGATGTGCCGGGGATAGGCGATCGAGCCGCACACGATCGCCTTCGGCCGGTGATTGCGGGCCAGGTGCCGCACCTGGTCGTGATCGATGAGCCCGGTCTCCGCGTCCACCCCGTACCCCACGAAGTCGAACCAGCGGCCGGAGAAGTTCGCGGGCGAGCCGTGGGTGAGATGGCCGCCGTAGGGCAGGCCCAGGGCGAGGACGGTGTCGCCGGGGCGCAGCAGGGCGGCGTAGGCGGCCAGGACGGCCGAGGAACCCGAGTGGGACTGGACGTTGGCGTGCTCGGCGCCGAACAGCTCCTTGGCGCGGTCGACGGCCGCGCGTTCGGCGACGTCGACGATCTCGCAGCCGCCGTGGTGCCGGGCGCCCGGATAGCCCTCGGCGTACTTGTTGGCGAGCGGCGAGCCGAGGGCGGCCAGCACGGCCGGCGAGCAGAAGTTCTCGGCGGCGATCAGCTGCAGCGTCGTGGACTGCCGGTCCAGCTCCCCGAGCAGGATCTCGGCCATCGCCGGGTCCTGCCGCCGCAGGACGTCGGTCTCGAGGGTATGGGTGACCGACATGGCGGGCTCCCGGACGGTCGGTGGTGACGTAGGACCAATGTAGGCCGGGGCCGCACCGGACGCGCGACCGTTGCGCCCGCTTGTGCGCCTTATGGGTCCTTCGTGCCTTACGCCCGGGTGTTCACGCCGGTCAGCGCCGTCACCACCGGGTCCAGCGCCTGATGTATCTCGTCCCCGATCGACCGGAAGAACGTCAGCGGCGCCCCGTACGGGTCGTACACCTCGTCCGCCTCCGCCGTGGGCGCCAGCAGCCACCCGCGTAGAGCCGCCGCGGCGCGCACCAGCGCACGCGCCCGCGTGACCACGCCGTCCTCCAGCGGCGGCAGCGTGGCGGGGTCTATGGCGCGGACCAGGCGGGTGAACTCCTTCAGCGTGAAGGTGCGCAGGCCCGCCGAGTGCCCCATCGAGATCACCTGCGCCCGGTGGTCCCGGGTGGCCGTCAGCACCAGGTCGGCCCGGATCACGTGCTCGTCGAGCAGCTCCCGGCCGAAGAAGCCGGAGGCGTCCGCGCCGAACTCGCCCAGCACGGTCTCCGCGTTGGCCTCCATGGGCGCGCCCTCGTGACCCCAGGTGCCCGCGCTCTCCACGATCAGCCCGCCGCCGAGCACGCCGAGGCGCTCCGTGACGAAATGCCGGGTCAGCCGCTCGGTGATGGGTGAGCGGCACACGTTGCCGGTGCTGACGTGGAGGATGCGGAAGGTGTCGCGCGGAAATCCGAAGGTGGTCGTCTCCTCCGCGACACGCTCCCCGATGCCTATGCCACGCCCCGCCTCAGGGGCCGTCAATTCGCCACCTCGAGGTCGGGTACGACCTTGCGCAGCTCCTCCGGGGAGATCGCGCCCTCGCGCAGCAGCACCGGCACCTCACGGCTGACGTCGACGATCGACGACGGCACGTTGCCCGGGGTGGGGCCGCCGTCGAGGTAGACGGAGACCGAGTCGGCGAGCATCTCCTGGGCGGCGTCGCAGTTCTCCGGCGCGGGGTGGCCGGTGAGGTTGGCGGAGGACACGGCCATCGGACCGACCTCGGTGAGCAGCTCGATCGCGACCGGGTGCAGCGGCATCCGGACGGCCACCGTGCCCCGGGTGTCACCGAGGTCCCACTGCAGCGACGGCTGGTGCTTGGCGACGATCGTCAGGGCGCCCGGCCAGAACGCGTCGACCAGCTCCCAGGCCAGCTCGGAGAAGTCCGTGACCAGGCCGTGCAGCGTGTTCGGGGAACCGATGAGGACGGGCGTGGGCATGTTGCGGCCCCGGCCCTTGGCGGCGAGCAGGTCGGCGACGGCCTCCGAGGAGAACGCGTCGGCGCCGATGCCGTACACCGTGTCGGTCGGCAGCACCACCAGCTCGCCCCGGCGGACGGCGGACGCGGCCTCGCGCAGACCCGTCACACGGTCGGTCGCGTCATTGGTGTCGTATCGCCGTGCCATGTCTAGCGGGCCTCCTCGTACACGTACTGCGGGGATGAAGTCTCGGGGGTGGTCACGGCAGCGCCTTGCGGGCGGTCGCGAACCGGGGGCGGTTGTTGAGGTCGGGGTGGTCGGCCGCGTCGGCCCAGCCCCGCTCCTCGGTGAAGATCCACGGCACCTGTCCGCCCTGGGTGTCGGCGTGCTCGATCACGACGACGCCGCCGGGGCGCAGCAGACGGTGTGCGGTGCGCTCGATGCCCCGGATCAGGTCGAGGCCGTCCTCACCGGAGAACAGCGCCAGCTCGGGGTCGTAGTCGCGGGCCTCGGGGGCGACGTACTCCCACTCGGTCAGCGGGATGTACGGCGGGTTGGAGATGACCAGGTCGACCTGGCCGTCGAGGTCCGGGAAGGCGGTCAGGGCGTCGCCCTGGCGCAGGTCGACCCTGGACCCGGACACGTTCTTGCGGGTCCACACCAGGGCCTCTTCGGAGAGCTCCACGGCGTGCACGCGCGAGCGCGGGACCTCCTGGGCGAGGGCGAGCGCGATCGCGCCCGATCCGGTGCACAGGTCGACGATGCACGGCTCGACCACGTCCATGGCGCGCACGGCGTCTATGGCCCAGCCGACCACGGACTCGGTCTCCGGCCGGGGCACGAAGACGCCCGGCCCGACCTGCAGCTCCAGGTACCGGAAGTAGGCCCGCCCGGTGATGTGCTGCAGCGGCTCGCGCTGCTCGCGCCGGGCGATGACCTCCCAGTACCGGGCGTCGAAGTCCGCATCCTTCACGGAGTGCAGGGCGCCGCGCTTCACCCCGTGCACGAACGCGGCCAGTTCCTCCGCGTCGTTGCGCGGCGAGGGCACGCCGGCGTCGGCCAGCCGCTGGGTGGCCTGGGCCACCTCCGCGAGCAGCAGGTTCACGCGAGTCCTCCGTGTCGTGCTCGTACTTCGTGCTGGTACGTGCGTACGTGTCGTACGCGGCTCTCAGGCGGCCGCCAGCTTCGCCGCCGAGTCGGCGTCGACGCAGGCCTGGATCACCGCGTCGAGGTCGCCGTCCAGTACCTGGTCCAGGTTGTACGCCTTGAAGCCGACGCGGTGGTCGGACAGGCGGTTCTCCGGGAAGTTGTAGGTGCGGATCTTCTCGGAGCGGTCGACGGTGCGGACCTGGCTGCGGCGGGCGTCCGCGGCCTCCCGCTCCGCCTCCTCCTGCGCCGCCGCGAGCAGCCTGGAGCGCAGGATACGCATGGCCTGCTCCTTGTTCTGGAGCTGGCTCTTCTCGTTCTGGCAGGAGGCGACGACCCCGGTGGGAAGGTGCGTGATGCGCACGGCGGAGTCGGTGGTGTTCACGGACTGGCCGCCCGGGCCGGAGGACCGGTAGACGTCGATCCGCAGGTCGTTCGCGTTGATCTCGACGTCGACCTCCTCGGCCTCCGGGGTGACGAGCACACCGGCGGCGGAGGTGTGGATACGGCCCTGCGACTCGGTGGCCGGCACGCGCTGGACACGGTGCACACCGCCCTCGTACTTCAGCCGCGCCCACACGCCCTGGCCGGGCTCGAGCTGCCCGCGGGCCTTCACCGCGACCTGGACGTCCTTGTAGCCGCCCAGCTCGGACTCGGTGGAGTCGATGATCTCGGTCTTCCACCCGACGCGCTCGGCGTAGCGCAGGTACATGCGCAGCAGGTCACCGGCGAACAGCGCGGACTCGTCGCCGCCCGCGCCCGCCTTGATCTCCAGAATGACGTCCTTGTCGTCACTCGGGTCGCGCGGGACCAGCAGCAGGCGCAGCTTCTCGGTCAGCTCCTCGCGCTGCTTCTCCAGGTCCTTGACCTCGGCGGCGAAGTCGGGGTCGTCGGCGGCCAGCTCGCGCGCGGTGTCGATGTCGTCGCCGGTCTGCTTCCAGGAGCGGAACGTGGCGACGATCGGGGTCAGCTCGGCGTAGCGCTTGTTCAGCTTGCGCGCGTTCGCCTGGTCGGCGTGGACCGACGGGTCGGCGAGCTTCTGCTCCAGGTCGGCGTGCTCGGCGACGAGTTCCTCGACTGCCTCGAACATCTTTCGGCTCCTGTACTGCGATGAAGGGAAGGGCGGGCGACCAAAAACGCCGGTCCCGGCGCACGCCCGCGTGGGGCGTACGGCCGTGGACCGGCGAAATGGGGCTCGCTACTTCTTGGAGCCGGCAGCCTTGCCGAAGCGGGCCTCGAAGCGGGCCACACGGCCACCGGTGTCGAGGATCTTCTGCTTGCCCGTGTAGAACGGGTGGCACTCGGAGCAGACCTCGGCCCGGATGGTGCCGGACTCGATGGTGCTGCGGGTGGTGAACGACGCGCCGCAGGTGCAGCTGACCTGCGTCTCGACGTACGCGGGGTGGATGTCGCGCTTCAAGGTGTCTCCTAGGTTTCGGGAGGGCGCCGGGTCGCCGCCGCGGGGTGCGGGAGCGTGAACCGGAGCCGACGTACCAGTCTGCCAGGACTGGGGCCATCCACCCAAACCGGGGGTGCGGTTGTTCTATTCCTGGAGGGAGGCCCGCCCCCCTCAGGGAGCGCTCACCACGCCCCTGGCCTCGCCGGTCGCCGTGCCCTTCGTGGCCGACCCCGGGATCGGGCGGTCGTTCTTCAGGGCGTCCCAGACCTGCTGTGCCTTGGACTTCTCCATCAGGACGCGGTTGGGGTCCGCCGGGTCGTACCGCACCGGCATGGTGACCATGCTCATGTGCTTCGCGCTGATGCCCTTGAGGCCGTCCGCGAAATCGATCAGGGAGTTCACCGAACCGATGTCGGAGTCGGTGGTGACGGCCTTGGTGGCGGTGTCGGCGAGGTTGTACAGCTTCTTCGGGCTGCTGAGGACGCCGACGTGCTCGACCTGCCCGATCAGTGCCTTGACGAATGCCTGCTGGAGCTGGATGCGGCCCAGGTCGGAGCCGTCGCCGACGCCGTGCCGGGTGCGGACCAGGCCGAGGGCCTGCTGCCCGTTCAGGGTGTGGGTGCCGGCCTTGAGCCGCAGATGGCTCTGCGGGTCGTCGATGTTCTTCGAGGTGGTGACCGGGACGCCGCCGAGGTCGTCGATGAGCTTCTGGAAGCCCGCGAAGTCGACCTCCAGGTAGTGGTCCATGCGGATGCCGGTGAGGGACTCGACGGTCTTGACCGCGCAGGCCGCGCCGCCCGTGGAGTAGGCCTCGTTGAACATCACGCCGCTCTGCGCCGGGTGCGCGGTGCCCTTGGTGTCGGTGCAGGCGGGGCGGTCGATCAGGGTGTCCCGAGGGATGGAGACCACACTGGCCTTCTTGTGGCCCTCGTAGACGTGCACGATCATCGCGGTGTCGGACCGGGCGCTGCCGTCGTCCGTGCCGCCGCCGAGCTTCTTGTTGCCGCCGGCGCGCGTGTCCGAGCCGAGGACCAGGATGTTCTCGGAGCCGTTGTCGACCTTCGAGGGGCGGTCGTTGCCGAGGGCCTGGTTGATGTCGATGCTCTTGAGGTTGCCGTTGAGCTTGAAGTAGACGAAACCCGCGCCGACGCCTCCCAGCACCACCACGCCCGCCGCCGTCCAGGCCGTGGCGAGCAGCGCCTTGCGGCTCGTCGTGCGCGCCTTGCGGCGGCGCCCCTTGCCCCCGCGGCCGGTACCGGTCGCATCCGGCTCGGGTATCACGGGCTCCGGCATGCTCTGGGCGGACACATCGCTCCTAGGTCTCGTCGTCGGTCGGTTACCCCCTGCTTTCAGGGTCAGGCGCGGTATCCACCGCTCCATCGTCGCCCCGCCCGGTCAGACGGAGAAACTCGGGACAGGGTTGCACAACGCAGAGTGCCCACCGCGTGCGGCGGTGGGCACTCCGTGTAGTCGGTTACGCAAGGGTGGCCCCTGCTCACCTGCGGCTTCAGCCCCAGATGTCGTACGCCTGGAAACCGGTGCCCGCCGAGACCCTTGTGGCAAAGATCTCGCTTGTGGCCTTTCCGGTGCCCTTGTACAGGTACAGGGTGCCGCCGGGGGTGCGGGCCAGGAAGTCGGCCTTGCCGTCGCCGCTCACGTCACCGACCGCGTCGAAGGCGTTGTAGCCGGTCCAGCCGCTGCGCACCTTGATCCGCGCGGAGAAGGCGCCGGTGCCGGACTTGCCGGTGCCCTTGTACAGGTACAGGTCGTCGCTGCCGGACTTGCGGGCGAGCAGGTCGGCCCTGCCGTCGCCGGTGAAGTCGCCGTGGCCGCGCAGGCTGTTGTACTGGTTCCAGCCCGTGCCCACCGAGACGCGCGAGCCGAAGGTGCCGTTGCCCTTGCCCGGGTAGATCCACAGGGTGCCGCCGGAGTCGACGGACAGGATGTCGGGCACGTAGTCACCGGTGACGTCGCCCGGGGCGACGATCCGGGTGCGGGTCTTCCAGCCGGTGAAGATCTTCGTGTCGGTCCAGGAGCCGCCGGTCCGCGCGCTGTTCGGCACGAAGTGCTCCCAGTACACGTCACCGCTGGAGCCGACCCGGTAGATCAGGTCCTGGAAGCCGTCCCGGTTCAGGTCGGTCTGCAGGATGACGTTGGCGCCGCCCCAGTCGCCCCAGGAGACCCGGGAGCCGAAGGAGCTGCCGCTGGAGTCCTTCTCGTAGCCGGTCTTCGTGGAGGAGGCCCGCACGAACAGGTCGGCCTTGTTGTCGGCCTTGTTGTCGAACAGGCTCAGGTTGGTGTCGTCGAGCTGCGGGTAGACCGCGCCGACGTACGTGGTGACCTTGCTGAAGACGCTGTAGGCGCCCTTCTCCACGCAGTCCTGCACGCCCCAGGAGACCACGCCGGCGATACGGCCGTTCACCACGAGCGGGCCGCCGGAGTCGCCGTTGCAGGCGGAGGTGGTGCCGCTGTCGCTGCCGGTGGCGGGCTTGCCCGCGCACACCATGTGGCCCTTGACGTAGTCGCTGCCGTAGGCGCCCGCGCAGGTGCTGTCGGACTGCAGGGGCAGCGTGGCCGTCTTCAGCGTCTGCGAGATGTTGTCGCTGGTGGAGCTGGTGCGGCCCCAGCCGTAGACCTTGGCGCTGGTGCCGGAGGCGTAGGAGGCCGTGTCGCCGGAGGTGACCATGCGGATCGGCGTGGCCTTGACCGGGGCGGCCAGGGTGAGCACGGCGATGTCGTTGTCGATCGCCCTCGGGTTGTACGAGGGGTGGTTCCACTGGCGCGAGACGGCGGTGGCCTGGCCGCCGTGCAGGTTCGTGGCGCCGGTCGAGTCGGTGGTGGGCAGCTGGTCGGTGCCGGTGACGACGGCGCCGTAGGCCTTCCAGTTGTAGCTCGTGCCGTTCTCGTCCTTCACGCAGTGCGCGGCGGTGAGGATCTTCGTCGGCGCGATGACCGAGCCACCGCAGAAGAAGCTGTCGCTGCCGTTGTCGTACCAGAGCTGGGCCATCCAGGGCGCCGAGGAGATGGTGGTCTCGTTACCACCGATGATCTTCGGCGAGACGGCGGAGGGGCTGCTGGACGTCGTCGGCGCGGAGGTGCCGGCGGCACTCGCGATGCGCTTCTCCAGGGTGGCCTGCGAGGGCTGGTCGAGGGCCGGCCGGGCGGTCGGCTTCGGCTGCGCGGTGGCCGCACCGGCGGACGTCGTCACGAGCGCGGCGGCGACGGCGGCGGCGACGCCCGCGGCGGCGAGGGGCAGGCCGACGCGTATCCGACGTCTGTGCCGCCCGGACAGGGGCTTGGGCAAGGGAGGTCCCCCAGGGAGAGATGAGAAGGAGGGGGCGCATGGTGCGTCCCACTCCCCTCAGCGCCAAAAGGCCGCCCCCCGTCACTTTCGTGACGGGGGGCGGCCCTGGCTTCCTTGCGCTCAGTCGCCGTTGCCCGGGGTCGGCGTCGTCTTCTGAATCTGCATCAGGAACTCGACGTTCGACTTGGTCTGCTTCATCTTGTCCAGCAGCAGCTCGATCGCCTGCTGCTGGTCCAGCGCGTGCAGCACCCGACGGAGCTTCCAGACGACGGCCAGCTCCTCGTTGCCGAGCAGGATCTCTTCCTTACGGGTACCGGACGCGTCCACGTCCACCGCCGGGAAGATGCGCTTGTCGGCGAGCTTGCGGTCGAGCTTGAGCTCCATGTTGCCCGTGCCCTTGAACTCCTCGAAGATCACCTCGTCCATGCGGGACCCGGTGTCCACGAGAGCCGTGGCCAGGATGGTCAGCGAACCGCCGTCCTCGATGTTGCGCGCCGCACCGAAGAACCGCTTCGGCGGGTACAGCGCGGTCGAGTCGACACCACCGGACAGGATGCGGCCGGAGGCCGGCGCCGCCAGGTTGTAGGCGCGGCCCAGACGCGTGATGGAGTCCAGCAGGACGACCACGTCGTGACCCAGCTCGACGAGTCGCTTGGCGCGCTCGATGGCCAGCTCGGCGACCGTGGTGTGGTCCTCGGCCGGGCGGTCGAAGGTCGAGGAGATGACCTCGCCCTTGACCGACCGCTGCATGTCGGTGACCTCTTCCGGACGCTCGTCGACGAGGACGACCATCAGGTGGCACTCGGGGTTGTTGTGCGTGATCGCGTTGGCGATCGCCTGCATGATCATGGTCTTGCCGGTCTTCGGCGGGGCCACGATCAGACCACGCTGGCCCTTACCGATCGGCGACACGAGGTCGATGATGCGGGTGGTGAGCACGCCCGGGTCCGTCTCCAGGCGGAGGCGGTCCTGCGGGTAGAGCGGGGTCAGCTTGTTGAACTCCGGGCGGCCACGGCCGTGTTCGGGCGCCATGCCGTTGACGGAGTCGAGGCGGACCAGCGCGTTGAACTTCTCGCGGCGCTCGCCGTCCTTCGGCTGACGGACCGCACCGGTGACGTGGTCACCCTTGCGCAGGCCGTTCTTGCGGACCTGGGCGAGGGAGACGTACACGTCGTTCGGGCCCGGCAGGTAGCCGGAGGTCCGGATGAAGGCGTAGTTGTCGAGGATGTCCAGGATGCCCGCGACCGGGATCAGGACGTCGTCCTCGGCGAGCTGCGGCTCGGGGGCCATGTCGTCACGGCCGCGACGGCCACGGCGGTCGCGGTAGCGGCCGCGCCGGCCACGACGGCCGCCGTCGAAGTCGTCGTCGTCCTGCGGGCCGGCGTTGCGGTCCTGACGGCCGCCGCCCTGCTGCTGGCCCTGCTGCTGGCGGTCCTGACGGCCGCCGCCCTGCTGGTCGTCGCCCTTGCCGCGGCGGTCGCGGTCCCGGCCGCGCTCGCGGCGGTCACGGCGGCCACGGCCCTCGCCGTCACCCGCGTCGCCCCGGGCGTCGCCCTGCTGCTGCGGCTGCTGGCCGGACTGGGCCGGGGTCTCGGCCTTCGGCTCGCTCTTCGCCTCGGCGGCGACGGTCTCGGCGCTGCCCGCGGCGGGGCTGCCGGCGTCGGCGGTGGCACGGCGGCGACGACGCTCGGTCGGGGCGTCGTCGGAGGCCGGCTGGCCGGGGATCTCGATCTGCTGCTGGGCCACGGCCTTCTCGGCGGGGGCCTCGGCCTTCGCCTCCGCCTTCTTCTCGGCGGCGCCCTCGCCGGTGCGGGCCTTGGAGGTGGCCCGGCGCTTCGGCTTGGTCTCGGTGGCGTCCGAGGCGGGGGAGGACGCGGCCTTGGCGGCGCCCCCTGCGGCCTGCGCCTCCTTGATGACCTCGATCAGCTGGCTCTTGCGCATACGCGCGGTGCCCCTGATGCCGAGGCCCGAGGCGACCTGCTGCAGCTCGGCCAGCACCATGCCCTCGAGGCCGGTACCGCGGCGCCGCCGGGAGCCGGCACCGCTGGCAGGCGCGGAGGCGTCCGTGGCGGGCGCGGCAGCGGTCTCCTCGACACGTGCGCCCATCAGATCGGTGGTGTCGCTCACGAAGGGTCCTTCCCTGGAGCGGACGTCGGCCTGTCTGGCTCGGCGACCGGTTGTGCTGTCCGGCTACGGTCCTTGTCTTCGGTGAACCGTGCCGGGGCGGTGGTCCGCCAAAGCGGCGGAAGAGATGTGCGGTGATGGCGCTTCCGCGAGCCGTGGCACCCTGTGTCACTTGGCGTGGTAGCACCTGTTCCGAAGCGTGCCCGGCGGCCCGCTCAATGCCCGCGTACGACGTACTGCCCAGGTACGGCGCAAGGGACACGGAGTGGCGCGGGAGACTCCCGGAAGAATGTCTGTCCCGGACTGGGACACGAAGCACCTCGCCATGGTGGGGTCGGGTGCAGACTTGAGGTTAACACTACCGGATCCAACAAACATTCCCCCTCTCCAAATCCGGCAACCGTGTGTCAGGTCGCAAGCGGCAGCACGCTCGCTCCCTGCATGTCGAGGTCCAGCCGGTTGGCGGCCCAGCCCTCACCCGCGAGGTGAGAGACCTTGTCGGCGCTGTCGGCGTCGGCCAGGGCCATGACGGTGGGCCCGGCGCCGGAGATCACGGCCGGGATCCCGTCGGCGCGCAGCCGCTCCACCAGCGCGGCGCTCTCCGGCATCGCCGGGGCGCGGTACTCCTGGTGCAGGCGGTCCTCGGTGGCGGGCAGCAGCAGCTCGGGGCGCCGGGTGAGGGCCTCGACGAGCAGGGCGGCACGGCCCGCGTTGGTGGCGGCGTCGACGTGCGGCACGGTGCGCGGCAGCAGGCCGCGCGCGGTCTCGGTCAGGACCGGCTTTCCGGGCACGAAAACCACCGGAACGATGGAATCGTCCGGCTCCATCCTGATGGCGCGGGCGGTGCCGGCCTCCATCCAGGAGAGGGTGAAGCCGCCGAGCAGACAGGCGGCCACGTTGTCCGGATGGCCCTCGATCTCGGTGGCCAGCTCCAGCAGGGCGGCGTCGTCGAGGCGGGCCTCACCGCCTATGGTCACGGCGCGGGCGGCGACGATGCCGGCGCAGATGGCGGCGGAGGAGGAGCCCAGGCCCCGGCCGTGCGGGATGCGGTTGGCGCAGACGATCTCCAGGCCGCGGGGCTGCCCGCCCAGCAGGTCGAAGGCGGTGCGCAGGGAGCGGACGAGAAGGTGGCTCTCGTCACGCGGCAGGGTCTCGCTGCCCTCGCCCGCGATGTCGATGTGCAGCCCGGAGTCGGCCACCCGGACGACGACGTCGTCGTACAGCCCCAGCGCGAGGCCGAGGGCGTCGAAGCCCGGGCCGAGATTGGCGCTGGTGGCGGGAACGCGCACCCGGACGGCGGCGGCGCGGAACGCTGGACCGGCCATCGCTCGTTGACTCTCCTTGAGCTGCGTGATTGTCGAAGACATTCGATGACATTCGATACGTACGTGGAGACCCTCGGGCCGCGCAGACGGCGCGGCGTCGCCCTTCATGCGCGGGCATATGCGGGGCGGGTTAGGTACAGCCTATCGAAGGAAGGTTCTGTGGCGACATAGGGCGCACAGGAGGCGCACGATGCGTGTCGTAAGCCCCCTGTGCACCCCTCACAGGGAATACCCGGTCAGGCCAGCCCGAGGCGCTCGGCCGCGGTGGCCGCGTCGACCGGGACGGTGACCGGCTGCGGGGCGCCGGCGACGGCCCAGTCGGGGTCCTTCAGGCCGTTGCCGGTGACGGTGCACACGATGCGCTGGCCCGGGTCGACCTTGCCCTGCTCGGCGGCCTTGAGCAGACCGGCCACGGAGGCGGCGGAGGCGGGCTCCACGAAGACGCCCTCCTGCGCGGCCAACAGCCGGTAGGCGCGCAGGATCTCACGGTCCGTCACCTCGTCGATGGCACCGCCCGACTCGTCGCGCGCGGCGAGGGCGTACTGCCAGGAGGCGGGGTTGCCGATGCGGATCGCGGTGGCGATGGTCGAGGGGTCCTTGACGATCTCGCCGCGCACGATCGGGGCGCTGCCGGAGGCCTGGAAGCCCCACATGCGCGGGGTCCTCGTGGAGACGCCGTCGGCGGCGTACTCCTTGTAGCCCTTCCAGTAGGCGGTGATGTTGCCCGCGTTGCCGACCGGGAGGACGTGGATGTCGGGCGCGTCGCCGAGCATGTCCACGATCTCGAAGGCGGCCGTCTTCTGGCCCTCGATCCGCACCGGGTTCACCGAATTGACCAGCGCCACCGGGTAGTTCTCGCTCAGCGCGCGGGCGAGCGTGAGGCAGTCGTCGAAGTTGCCGTCGACCTGGAGGATCTTCGCGCCGTGCACGAGGGCCTGGCCCATCTTGCCGAGGGCGATCTTGCCCTGCGGCACGAGCACGGCGGAGACCATGCCGGCCCGGACGCCGTACGCGGCCGCGCTGGCGGAAGTGTTGCCGGTGGAGGCGCAGATGACCGCCTTGGCACCTTCCTCCTTGGCCTTGCTGATGGCCATGGTCATGCCGCGGTCCTTGAAGGACCCCGTCGGGTTCGCGCCCTCGACCTTGAGGTGGACCTCGCAGCCGGTGCGCTCGGAGAGCACCTGCGCGGGCACGAGGGGCGTGCCGCCCTCACGGAGCGTCACGACCGGCGTGGTGTCGGATACCGGCAGCCTGTCCCGGTACTCCTCGATGATTCCGCGCCACTGGTGGGTCATTGCTGGTTACTCTCCTTCAACCCGCATGATGCTGGCGACACCCCGCACGGTGTCGAGCTTGCGCAGTGCCTCGACGGTCCCGGTGAGGGAGGCGTCGGAGGCCCGGTGGGTGACGACGACGAGGGAGGCCTCGCCGTCCTTGCCCTGCTGACGGACGGTGTCGATGGACACCCCGTGCTCGGCGAACACGGTCGCCACCTGGGCGAGCACGCCCGGCTTGTCCGCGACGTCGAGGCTGATGTGGTACCGCGTGACGACGTCGCCCATCGGGGAGACGGTCAGCGCGGCGTAGGCGGACTCGCCGGGTCCGGTCGAGCCGCCGAGCCGGTTGCGGCAGACGGCCACGATGTCGCCGAGGACGGCGGAGGCGGTCGGGGAGCCGCCGGCGCCGGGACCGTAGAACATCAGCTGCCCGGCCGCGTCGGACTCCACGAAGACGGCGTTGTACGCGCCGCGCACGGAGGCGAGCGGGTGGGTCAGCGGGATCATCGCCGGGTGCACGCGCGCGGTGACGGAGCCGCCGTCCGCCGACCGCTCGCAGATGGCGAGCAGCTTGATGGTGCAGCCCATCTCCTTCGCCGAGCGGAAGTCGGCGGAGGTGACCTCGGTCATGCCCTCGCGGTAGACGTCGTCGAGACGCACGCGCGTGTGGAACGCGATCCCGGCGAGGATGGCGGCCTTGGCGGCGGCGTCGAACCCCTCGACGTCGGCGGTCGGGTCGGCTTCCGCGTACCCGAGCGCGGTGGCCTCGTCGAGCGCCTCCTGGTAGCCGGCACCCGTGGAGTCCATCTTGTCGAGAATGAAGTTGGTCGTCCCGTTGACGATCCCCAGCACCCGGTTGACCTTGTCGCCGGCGAGGGACTCGCGCAGCGGCCGGATCAGCGGAATGGCACCGGCGACGGCGGCCTCGTAGTACAGGTCCTTGCCGTGCTCCCCGGCCGCGGCGTGCAGCGCGGCGCCGTCCTGGGCGAGCAGCGCCTTGTTGGCGGAGACGACCGACGCCCCGTGCTCGAAGGCGGTGGTGATGAGGGACCGGGCGGGCTCGATGCCCCCGATGACCTCGACCACCACGTCGATGTCGCCGCGTTTGACGAGGGCGGTGGCGTCGGTGGTGATGAGGCTCGGGTCGATACCCTCGCGCACCTTGCTCGGACGCCGGACCGCGACCCCCGCCAGCTCCACGGGCGCCCCGATCCGGGCGGCGAGGTCGTCGGCGTGCGTCGTCATGATGCGCGCCACCTCTGAGCCGACCACTCCACAGCCCAGCAGCGCCACCTTCAGCGGACGCGTACGCATCATCCGACCTCGTTTCCTCATACCGTCTACGGTTGAACCAGTCTCACTCACCGGACGGGAGTTTCTACCCTTCGTCCGGATCGTGAGACGTCTATTTCATTTTGCCGGGACGGGAAGACCGAAGATCTTCCCGTCCCTGTTTTGGTCCCGTCGTGGGGGTCACCCGACGTCGAGCCGCAGGAGGTCCTCCTCCGTCTCGCGCCGCACGATCACCCGGGCCTCGCCGTCCTTCACGGCGACGACGGGCGGCCGGAGCACATGGTTGTAGTTGCTGGCCATGGACCGGCAGTACGCCCCGGTGGCCGGTACGGCGATCAGGTCGCCCGGCGCCAGGTCGGCGGGCAGGAACGCGTCCTTGACCACGATGTCCCCGCTCTCGCAGTGCTTGCCGACGACGCGGACGAGCATGGCGTCGGCGTCACTCGTCCGGGAGACCAGTGCGACGCTGTACTCGGCGTCGTACAGGGCCGTCCGGATGTTGTCGGACATGCCCCCGTCGACGGAGACGTACGTCCGCAGCCCCTCCAGCGGCTTGACGGTGCCGACCTCGTACAGGGTGAAGGCGGTCGGCCCGACGATCGCGCGCCCCGGTTCGACGGAGATACGCGGCGTCCGGAGCCGGGCGGCCTCGCACTCCCGGGTGACGATCTCGTTGAGCGCCTTGGCGATCTCGTGCGGCTCACGCGGATCGTCGTCGCTGGTGTACGCGATCCCGAGCCCGCCCCCGAGGTCGATCTCGGGCAGCTCGACCCCGTGCTCGTCCCGGATGTCCTTGAGCAGTCCGACGACCCGGTGGGCGGCGACCTCGAACCCGGACATGTCGAAGATCTGCGACCCGATGTGCGAGTGGATCCCGATCAGCTCCAGCCCGTCGAGCTGCAGCGCCCGCCGCACGGCCTCGGCGGCCTGCCCGCCGGCCAGCGGGATCCCGAACTTCTGGTCCTCATGGGCGGTCGCGATGAACTCGTGCGTGTGGGCCTCGACGCCGACGGTGATCCGGATCTGCACCTTCTGCCGCTTGCCGAGCGACTGCGCGACATGGGCGACCCGCACGATCTCCTGGAAGGAGTCGAGCACGATCCGCCCGACACCGCTCTCGACGGCCCGGGTGATCTCCGCCACGGACTTGTTGTTGCCGTGGAAGGCGATGCGCTCGGCGGGCATGCCGGCGGACAGCGCGGTCACCAGCTCACCACCGGAGCACACGTCCAGATTGAGCCCCTCCTCCTCCAGCCACCGCACGACGGCCCGGGAGAGGAACGCCTTGCCCGCGTAGAAGACGTCGGCGTCGGCGCCGAAGGCGGTGCGCCAGGCCCGCGCACGGGCGCGGAAGTCGGCCTCGTCGAGGACGTAGGCGGGGGTCCCGTACTCCTCGGCGATCGCGTTCACGTCGAGGCCGCCGACGGTGACGACCCCCTCGTCGTTCCGGCTGACGGTCTGGGCCCACACCTTGGCGTCGAGGGCGTTGAGGTCGGTGGGCGGCGCGGAGTAGTGCCCCTCGGGCAGGACGTCGGCGTGACGGGGCCCGGCGGGATGGGCGGAACGGCTCATGACGTGACTCTCAGACTCTCTGTCTCTCCGGGGCGCATCTGCTCAGGCGCCCTCAGAGATGTTCGGGTGCGTCGATGCCGAGCAGGGACAGGCCACCGGCCAGCACCGTCCCGGCGGCTTCGGCAAGAGCGAGCCGGGCACGGTGGGCGGCCGAGGGTTTCTCCTCACCGCAGGGCAGCACGGAAGGCAGCAGGGGCAGCACGGCATCGGCAACGGTGACGAGATGCCGGGCAAGCCGATCCGGGGCACGGTGGGTGGCGGCCGCGGCGAGAATGCGGGGGTGGTCGGCGAGGGGGGTGAGGAGGGGGCGGGCCTGGGCGGGGGCGGGGGGTCGCAGGGGCCCGGGAGTGGGGCTCGGGATCTCGGCGGGGCCGGGGGTCCGGGGCTTCACGGAAGCGAGCCTCGGAGCCTCCGTGGTAACGGGTTCCGGAGCCGCCACGGAGCCCACAGCCGTCACGGAGCCCACAGCCGCCACGGAGGCCATACCCGCCACGGAGCCCACAGCCGTCACGGAGGCCACACCCGCCAGGGACTCGGAATCGCAGGCTTCCACGGGACCGGGCTCGGCGGCGAAGCCCAGCCGGGCGGCGTTGCGACTGACGGACCGGATGCGGGCGTGGGCGTACCGGACCCGGAACAGCGGATTGCCCTCCCGCTGCACGAGATGGTCGGCGGTGATCCGGGGCCGGTCGTGCGGCGCGGGATGGAGCAGGGCCCACCGGGCGGCGTCGGGCCCGAGCGGGGCGGGGTCCTCGGCAGCGGGCACGGGCCGCAGATTGACCGGCTCACCGTGCTCGACGGTGGCACGCCCACCCTGTGTGGCGACGATCCGTACGACGGCGTCCGCGACGACCTCGGCCCGGACCTCGTACGGCACCCGGAGCTCGACGACCTGCCCGGCGAGGGCGTCACCGTGCCCGTACTCGGCACCCCGGGCGCGGATCTCGCGGACGAGCCCGGTGACGGGGTCGGCCTGCACGTCAAGACTGATGTTGAGGAACCCGGGCCCGGTGACGACGACGTCCCGGACGCCTTCGGCGTCGACGAGACGGCTCCGCAGAATCTCGGCGACCCGGAGCGGCGGCACCCCGGCCGGCCGGGCGAGCTGCAGGGCGACGGTGGTGGCGTAGTCCCCACACCCTCCGGGCCCCGGCTCACCCACCACGACCCGCTCGGGCACGCTCACATTCAGCTCCCCCTCATCGACAGCACGACGCACCGCGTGCAACACGGTGCGGGAGAGCTCGACGGGGGTCACGGGACAAGCGTAGGGGAGGAGGGGGGTGGGTATGCGAGGCGGTTTCGGGTTGTGGGACGGGTGGGGGCGTTTGGGTGGGGGGTCGGGGGTTGCGGGCCGGGGCTGCGAACCGCGGGCTGGGCGGAGACAGCCGGCACGGAGGCGGGTCACCTCACCCATGACCTCGATACGGCCACGCCAGCACCACGGGACGGACCTGCCCACCGCACCTGACCGCCGAACCTAATTATTGAAGGAGCTGATCCCACCGGAGACACCGTCGGCGATCTCATCGGCGACGGGGCCGGCGATCTCATCAGCGACGGGGTCGTCATCCCCGTCGCTCTCACCACCCGGCTGACCACCCGGCTCACCACCGGACTCCCCACGCGCCCTCTGCCCGTGCTGCTCCCTTCCCTCTCCCCCACGCTCGATCAAGTGCTTGACGAGCTGGACGAGTTCGGCGGGTTCGAAGGGCTTGGCGAGGAAGGCGTCTACGCCGACGTCGAGGCCGGTCTCGACCTCGAACTGCGTGCACGCGCTGATGATGGCGAGGGGCAGATGGTGCGTACGGGGGTCGGCGCGGAGCCGCGCGGCGGTACGCAGCCCGTCGAGCCGCGGCATGACCACGTCGAGCGTCACGACGTCGGGCCGCACCTGGTGCACGACATCCAGACACTCGGCACCATCGGCCGCGGTCACGACCTCAAGCCCTTCCAGCTCGAGGTTGACCCTGATCAACTGCCGGATGACCTTGTTGTCGTCCACAACAAGCACCCGGCCCGAAGCGCCTGGCACAACTCGAGAGTAGGCGCGCACCGGCCACCGCGTCCGGGTTTTCCCCACTTCCGCCCCCTACAGGGGACCCACCCCACCCGACCCGGGGAAACGGATTCCTGATCACCACGCCGGACCTGCTAGTGTTCTACCCGTCGCCAGGGAGCGCAGAGCCCCCCACCGACACGCCCCCGTAGCTCAGGGGATAGAGCAACGGCCTCCGGAGCCGTGTGCGCAGGTTCGAATCCTGCCGGGGGCACCTCGAAGAAGGTGCCCAAAGACCCCGCCACCAGCGAGAACGCTGAGGACGGGGTCTTCGCGTATGTGCAGGCGTGTGCGGGCCGAAGCGGCCGTATGCCGGGGTCTGTGGACGAGGCGTGGACGGGATCTTGAGGCGTTACCGCAGGTGAGCCTCGCAAAACGATGTGGCCCCGGCCCCGGGACAGGTATGGGCCACATCGCAAGGCGGTGCCGACTCCCCCTAGTCGGCGGTGACGCCCCAGTAGGCGATCTGCGCGGGCCTACCGTCGCGGTAGAGCACTGTGCAGTTCCCCCGGGCACGGTCTGGGAAGTCCAGCCGCTCGGAGTCGAGTGCGGCGTCCCACTCCTCGTAAGTGGGCCGGCCGTGAGGAGCCCACGCGCGCACCTCGTCATCGGTCAGCGGCCGCATGAACGGACCGTCATCGGTGTCCGCGGCCTCGATCACGCAAGGGAAGTCCAGCACGGAGCCCGTGCCGCCGGTGAAGATGTACTCCTGCCACTCCGGGTGGTGCCACAGTTCCTCGACGGACCGCCCCTCGAAGCCGTGGTTGTCCCGCGCCAGCTCGTCTTCCTGCTCCTGCCGGAACGCGGCCGCCAAATCACGCTGATACGGGCCCGTATGAGTCCATGCATTGCCACCCATCCGCGTCCCCTCTCCATTCGAACTGCATGTTCAAGAGCGGAGCGTAGGAGACGGCACTGACAGGGCACCCCGCCCCGACAACGGTCACAGCCTGGAGGCCACCGGGGAGGCCGGCACTTTGCTGAGACGCACCGGCTTAGGCCCGACTCCAAGCCTGGCGATGGCGAGCGACGGCGTACACCTGCTCAACCTGCTCAGCCGTCAGCACCCCCGAGAGCGGCGCCAGTGCCGCCACCTGACGCTCCTGGTACACGCGCACGCTGAGCTGTGTGGCGACCACCTTCAGATCAGTTACGCCGACAAAGACGAGCACTGGCTCCACTGGCACGGGAAAGCCGCAGTAGTGCTCAAGTACTCGCATTACTCGCTTGGCCTCCGCCCGGCTCTTGCGCGCGTAGGGCGCCGGTTTTCCGTGATCGACTTTCACGGAATCATCCCCGACCCATACGGCCCTCTTGTGGTGGTACTTCGTGTTGATGCTAAACACCCCACCAAGCCCGATGAGTAAGTGATCGATGTCCACTTTGTTAGCCAAGGGGATGGAGTGCAAGACGTGCCAACCGCGGCGCCCTAAGCGGTTCAACTCGACTCCCACTCGCCGCTCCCCCGCTAATCCTTTTCGCCAGGAGTCCCACTCCGTGGGTCGCCGAAGAAGCCGTGAGACCACTCGCTCCAATAGCCCCGGGCCGGATTCATCGAGCAGATCACGCAAGGACTGCCCGGGAGGGTTGACGGCCAGGTCGTCGGCCGGCGTCAGAGGCGGCAGTATCGGACGCACTTCAGCCTCGGGCGTCCTATCTGGCGGAACCGTCTCGGTGAGGTCCTGTAAGTGCTGCTTCAGCACGGCGAGCACGTCGTGGTGATACTCGGCCCTCATGACCGTGATGTCCCCTGTCCTGACGTCCGCCCAGCCGACCGCGGTGCCGTCCGGCAGATTGGCGTACAGACGATCATGTCCGTACCGCTTCCAGCGCGTGATGTGCAGCTCCACAAAGCCCCCCCTGTGCTCTCGCCTCTCGCCCTTGCCGACTATGGACCTCATCGGCGTCCGCTTGGACAGGATCCCGGCATAGTGCCCGGTTGTCCGTGCCGTATTGAGTCGAGGTAGTGAGCGCGACCGGCTGCGCGTCCGAGACACTGCAGTGCTTCCTCAGTCGTCCCAGGTGGTCGACGTACTCGGGGCCCGCCCCTTCCATCGGTAGGGCGGGCTTCCTCGCGTTCCGGCAACAACAGCACACATGCCCCGCACGACTGTCACAGTATCCCCACCAACTCCTGCCACTCCTGAGGGGAATCGTGCGCCGCACCGTCTCGGCCATCGCTCTACTCTCCTGTCTACCTCTCGCCGCCTGCGCGTCTCCTCACAAGCCATCTGCTGCGCCTGGCGTCCGATCGGCCCCCTCACCGCCGTCAGCCACGAGCAGCGCAACGCCGACAGCAGCAGGTGACGGTGGTGGTGTCTGCACGATCTACCTATACGGGCACGCCGCCCGTGCCGAGGTACACAGCAGCGGGGGGTCCAATCCGGCGGCCGAGTGCGGCAGCCTCGCCTCTTCCCTGTCCACGGGTGGAGAGTTCTGGACCAGGCAAGCCGTTGCCGTGCAGGGTCTCGTACCCGCGGTCTGCGCTGCGCAGAAGAACGACGTCGTGGTTGTGGTCCGCGACACCAACGGCCAGATATTCGGGCAGAGCGTGTGTAGCGCCCTACTCCAAGGCGGCTGGACTGAAAACGCGCAGGCGGAGCGGACCGCGCAGCAGCAGGACCAGGCGACGGTTCGTGCAAGCGCTCAGGCCAGTGCGCAGGCGGCGGACCAGCAAACGGCGCAGGACGCGCTCACAGCGCTTCAGGGCTCCAACAGCTCATTCACCAACGCCAAGTCGGTGCGCAGCGACGTCGGGACAGCCGACAAGGACCTCGCGCAGGAACGGAAAGACGCCAAGGGCGGAAATGGCGAAGACTGCTACAACGTGGAGAACGTAGTCGGCTACGACGCCGAGAACGTCGTCGGGTACGACGTGACTGTCACGGGCAGCTATGACGTAGATCAAGAGAAGCAGGCAATCACTGGGCTCCGATCTCAGATCACCGCTCTCAAGAACGCGCAGACAGCCCTCACTGCTGACGGACTACCCACGCTGTCCGGTGCCGGCACCGTCATTGCCACAGCGGAAGCACACATCACCACCGCGATCACCACCACGAACAAGGCCATCGACCACCTCAACGCCGACATGCAGACCGCGTACAGCATCGCCAACGCGCTTGGTACCGGCGAATGCGCCAATACCGGCCCTGGTAAGGCGCCAGTGGGGATTTCACACATTTCTTGAACGAGTCCGGGCCTCAGTCTGCTAGGGCCTGTCCGGCCCATCGTGTGACTGCCCTGCGCTCGGATCGTTGCTGCTGCACGGGGCCCCGCCCCACGTCCACATCAAAGATCCGGCGAAGTAGTCGCGTGAATCCACCGGGCAAGACCTTGATTCACGGCACAGTCCGTTGCCGTTACTGCCGCGTGCGAAGCTCAGCTCGCCCCCGCCCCGTCTCCCATACCGTTCTGAGCTGTGGCACCAACTGTGCCCCCAAGTCATGCTCCGCTTTCGCCGACCGGGCCAGCAACTTGCGCGCGCTGCTATACGGCAACTGGTCGATGACCCACCCCCACAGCCGGCCGTTCACCCCCTTGAGCACCTCTTTACCGACGAGCCCAACAAGCCCGCCAGCAACGGCGCCCAGCGGACCCGCCGTCACGCCTCCCACCGCGCCTCCCACGGCCTGTGGCAACACATCGACCGCAATGTGTTGCAGGAGGTGCATCTCCTCACGCGTCGAGTCCAACGACTTCGCCACTGCGTCGGCCGCGGCGCTCAGCTCCTTGCGTGCGTCGGCGGAGTCCTCCGCCTCCTCGGAAACCGTCTCCCGGAGCCTGCGGTAGCGCTGGATCGCCTTCTTGTCCCGCAGTTCCTTGGCGTGATCAAGCAGGACGTCCGGGCCTTCCTCAAACCGCTTTATGTCCTTCAGCAGGAAGGGCAGGAACGACGGCGTCCAAGGCAACTCTGTGTCACGCCAGCCTTCCCCCGCTTCGCGGAATCGCCGACTCAGCTCGTCATAGATCGCAGCCTCCGCGGACGGCCTCGCATCCTCGGATCCGAGACCGACAGCGGTCAACATCCTGCTGCGCTTCGGGGCGAGGACCTGAGGTGCCCCCGTCAGCTGCGCGTAACCCGCGAAGACCAACTGTCCGATCAAGAACCGCGCGATCTTGACCTGATCGGCGTCGCTGGCTAGCTGCTCCTCCAATTCCTCCAGACTGGGCTCCCACTCGTACTGGACCGCCGCAAGCGTGGAGAGGATCTCTTGGCCGACCGACTCATGCACCAAGGGCCCTGCAGCAAGCCGGTTGCTGAGCTGATAGATAGCAGCTTTCTTCACTTCCCGGTACATGCCAAACTCGACGTCCACATGTACCAGGGTCTTATCGCCATGCGTGTTAAGGAGCTCCCCCAGAGAGTCGCGGAGGTCGCTCCATTGGTCGAACGTTGCATAGTAGTTGAACGCTGGCATTTGTTTGTGCATCACGACCAGGTCGAAGAAGCTCACCAGAGCGCCGATGTCGGCCTCAATCGCTCCCCAGCGCTCAGCCGCCACGGAGTCGTCATTTGGTTTGCCTGCGAGGAAGAACTGCCCGAGACGGAAGACAAGCGGATCAATCACAATTCCCAAGTCCTTTCGCACGAGCTCGTCCCACGTATCGATTCCCGAAACTTGCATGTCATAGGTCATGCCTGATCGCCTCGTTGATACTCTGCGGATCAAAAAATTCCTGTAATGGCCAGTCGTTCGGCAATCCTTGCCTGCTGACCACGTCAATCAGTCTAGGAACAGCTGTTCCCGTGCGCGATTCCTGCAGGGAAACGCGACATACCGCGTTCCCTAACCGTCCACACATCCATCACCGCCATCGCAGCAGCGACGGCCATGTGACTCTGCACATGATCGGCCGGACAGGCCCTATCTAGCGATCCGGCTCTGAACGAGTCCCAGGGTGTGGTGGACGAGTGGCTGGAGGCCTCCGGCACGCAGCGCCGTGACCAACGCCGGGTCACCAAATCCAACGAAACCTCCCTACCCAGGAGGGTTACGGGGCAGCCCATAGACAGCCAAAGGACCGCAGGGCGAGCGGCGGGGCTCAGCTCGCACTTTCTGGTTGACGCGTCGCCGCAGTTAAGGCAGGCAACGAGGGAGGCCCCAGGCAGCATGCCTAGGGCCTCGGTGTTGGGTGCAGGTTGTCTCACTCGTACTCGCGGAGCAGATCCTCGATGCGCCGGTTGGCGACGTCCTGCCGTCCGTCGAGGCACTTCGCGTAGCGGGTCAGCAGGACCTCAACGCTGTTGCCGGCGCGCTCGGCAACTTCGGTGGGATCCACTCCGGCATTCAGCCACGTCGACAGCGCCGAGTGCCGAAGGTCGTACGGCCTACTCGCGAGCGGCGAGGCCGCGACGGCCGGCGGGAGCGCCATAAGCCGGGCCTCCTGCCACACCCGGTAGTACGTCGAGGACGGGACGACCGAGCCTTTCTCGCTGAAGAAGAGCCGCCCGTCTTCCGCCGTGCCGAATGTGTCCAGGTGATCGCGCAGTACTGCGACGAGCTGGGGCGGAATGGGCACACGCCGAACATCCTCGGTCGGTCGATTCTTGAGCCCGCGGTCGTCGTGGGTCTCCCCCGAGTCGGTCCACCGCTTGCCGACCGACGGGCGAGTCCGGTGGAGTAGTGCCGTTCCCCAGCCCTGTCCGGGGAGAACGAGGTCCGTCTCCACCAGGCCGACCGCCTCAGCAGGGCGCAGACCACCGAAGTACATTGCCGCGAACAGCCCGACGAGGCGCCGGCCGCGAGCACGGCGGTAGCCGCCCACGTAGCTCACCGCCGCCAGGAGATTGCGAGCCTGCTCCGGGTTGGCGACGACGCGCGGATCGACCTGGTTCGAGACCTTGGGCTTCTGCCAGCGGACGGCCGTGATCGGGTTCTCACGCAGCTCCCCCAGGTCGACCGCGTAGTTCGCAGCGTTGACGAGGGTCCGCCGCTTCCGCCGTACGGTCTCAGCGGCTGCCGCGGCCCCGTCGAGCTTGAGCTTCAGCCCATCGAGCACGGCACGGGCCGTTGCCGGTTCAGCGAGGTCCGCCAGCGGCCGGGACGCCTTCGCCACCCAGTGAAGAACGTTCTGGATGTCATCCGGGACTTCTCGATCGTTCGGCCCCGGCAGCACGAAGGCCCAATTGCGTAACGCCCTGCGGATCTCCTCGTCGGACGGCCGTCCAGCGCGCTCCATGAGTAGTTCCATGGTCACGCTCGTCAGAGATTCGTTGATCCCATATCGCGTATTCGGTGCAGCATGGGGCCACTTCATCGCCATGTACTTGAGCGCAAAGGCGTACCACGACAGAGGGGACTTCTTCTGCTCCATCGAGGCCGGGAGACCAGTCTCCGTATCGAACTCTTCGCCGCCCCGCATAGCACTCATGAGCTTCGCTCGGTAGTGATCAGCGAGTGCCTTGGTACGGAATGAGTCCGAGAAGACGTTCCCCCCGACAGACCAGCGGACTCCGTACGAGGGTGTCTTGGTGTCCCGCTTGCGTACACCCCAGACCTTGACGTCGAGAGACTTCACGCAGCCGCCTCCAATTCCCGAAGCCACGAGGCGAAATCGCTGCGCCAGATACGCAGCTCACCGTTGGGGAGCTTGAACGCGGCCGGCCCCTCCCCCAGCTCACGCCAGCGATAGAACGTCCGGCGAGAAACGCCGCCCAGCTCGTCCAAGACCTGGCGCACAGTCATCAGCTCGTCGCGACGACCTTCCATGTCGGCTCTCCTTCCGTTCCGGGAGCAGGTTCGAGGGATGCGGCGAGCCAGGCTTCGGCGCTGGACAGGCCGGTACCGGCGAAGACCCAGTGAGCGAGGACGAGCGTGGTCTCGCCGTCCTGCGGGACTGGTGGAGCCGCTTGCGCCCGGCGCCAGTCGGCGCGCGCGTCACGGAGTGCACCGAGGGTGGTGGAGTAGCGCCGGGACTTGGTGGAGAAATGGCCGCGGAAGCCGAGCATGTGTGCCCAGGCCCGCAGGCGGAGGTCGGCCAGATCGGGCCGCGCGCCGAGGGTCCAGGCCGTACGGATGAGGCGTCGGGCGTGGTCCGTGATTCGGGCTTGGGCCAGCTCGGCGAGGAACCTGAGCGGCCGGTCCAGGGTGCCGGTCGCCGTCTCGGCGCCCTTAGTGGCGTACTTCGCGATGTACGCCGCTACGGCCCGCTCCGTCAGCTCCTGGCCGTCGTCGAAGTCGGCGGAACGGATGGGGCGGACGTCGAGCTGACGGCCGAAGACGAACGCGTGCGACCGGCCGTCCATCCTCGGTCCGTCGATGTGTGCAGCAGAGGCCGCCGCACGGATGGCGTCAGTCAGCAGCTCGCTGGTAGCCCAGGCCGGCGGGGCCGTGTCGCCGCCCTCCGGACCGTCGAGGCGGATGACCGCATGGAAATGGACGGCTCCCCGCTTCTGGTACTCCGCGACCTTGGCGAACGAGATGCGCGCATGGTGACGGAAGGCGCGTTGAGTGAGCCCGGCCCGCCTGGCGACCTCGCGGCGGAGGTAGATCGAGAAGCGCTGCCACAGGGCCCCGGCGTGCGCGTTCCAGAGCACGGCCGCTTCGTAGTCGTAGGTGTCGTGGTCGAGCGGCGAACCCAGGGCCGGGTCCGTCTCGGCATGCCGGATGCCGCAGCGGCAGTCCCGCCCACCGGAGGGGCGGTTGTGGACCGGGCCAAAGCTGGGGGCGGTGAAGGTGGCGAAGACCCGTGGGTGAGTTCCGACCTGTTCCGGCGTGCCCTTGCCGCCGCGGAGTCCGGCAGTGATCAGGTGGTAGGTGTCGCGGCGGTAGGTTTCGGCACAGGCCGCGCAGCGGGTCGCGCGGCGGTTGTTGCAGCGGACGAGGAGCTGGCCGGCGGGGAGCGAGCCGGAGTCGAGGTGATGCAGGACTCGGCCGATCTCGCCAGTGGTCGGATTGACCTCGTATTCGGTGCGGTGGCCGTCGAGGCGTACGGGGTTGGTGCAGCCACCCAGTCCGGAGAGTTGGCGGCCCAGCTCGGGCATGGTGCCGAGCGAAGCCAGCATGGAGAGTTCCGCCAGCGGTGGCGGAGTCTGCCGGGTGATGATGGGAGTTCCTTTCGGCTGTTTCTGCGGTCGGGAAGGGACGGCCCCGGGGCGACGGGATGCTTGGCGGCGTTGCTGCCGCCCCGGAGGCCGGTCAGTGCTTGTGCGCGTTGGCGACGAGAGAGCGCAGGACCACGGCGGCGATGGCCACGGACACGGCGGAGATCGCGACCGCGGCCAGGAGCGCGGTCAGCACGATGCCGACGACGACCACGGCGGCGACCGCGCCGACACCGACGCCCACGTACGGGGCCACGGGACGGCTGGCGGAGGGAGCCGGAGCCTGTACTTGCTGAGGCGTGACCGTCGTGGTCGGCAGTGTCGGAATGTCGGGCAGCTTGGGGCGGAGCATGGCGGACCTCCTTGTCACTTGTGGGTGCCATTGACGACGCCGACCCCGGAACGGGTGCCGGACTCGATGGCAGGGGCGAGGAAGGTGTGGGAGAGCCAGAAGCCGAACAGGGCGATCACGACGGCGACCCAGAGGCGGACGCCGAGGAACTTGATCGCCGCCCAGGCGATGACGCCGAGGACGAAGACGAGCGGCAGTGAGACGGTCACGGGCTCTCCTCAGCGGACGGCGCAGCGGTGCGTGCGGGCGGCCAGCTCGGCGGCGGCGCGGCTGTCGTAGTCGGTTGAGAAGCCACAGCGCGGAGCAGTGCAGGCGGCGGTGTGCTTCTCGCGACCGCGGCCGTCGTAGTACGTGGCGACTTGGACGGGGCCGATGCGGACGACCTTGCGGAAACGGCGGTTGGGCGGCATTAGCGGATCTCCTCGTCGGTCTCGCCGGTGAAGTCAGTGACGTGCTCGGCAAGCCAGTGCAAGATCTCGTCGCCCTCGTAGCTGTCGGCGGTGAGGATCACTGGCTCGGCGATCAGGACGGCTTCGGTGAGTCGGTTCTGGCGGGTCAGCTCGGCGGCGCGTTGCAGCGCGCGGAGCGTGGACGGACGCATGAAGGGGGGTTCCTCCGAGTCAGGCGAGTTGGGATGCAATGGCTTCGGCCAGTGGCAGCGGGACGCCGAGCCGGGCGCGAAGGGTCGAGGTGTCGATTGCGGTACCGGTCCGTGCGCGGTGTTCGTCGGCGACCTTGCGGGCCAGGGGGACGAGGGCGGGCGGGACGGCAGCTGTCGAGGGCGGAGCCGGTACGGGTTCCGCAGCGGGCAGTTCAGGGGCCGAGGAAGCAGCCGGGACCGTGCTCTCGCCCTGGCCCGGTGTCTCTTCGGGCTTCGGGGAGCCGTGGACGAGCAGGGTGCCGCCGAGGAAGGCGACGGCCGGCCATCCGGCGACGAGGATGCGCAGCCAGGCCGGTACGACCGCCAGGTCGAGGAGTCCGGCCGTGGCGACATTGGCGCCGAGCGACGCGGTCAGCGCGACGACGAACCAGCACCAGGCCGCCGCTTTCGTCCCGCCGGACCGGAGCCGCCGCCAGGCGGCGACCAGGAGCAGGTCAACGCTGATCGGGTAGGCCCAGGCCTTCCACCCGGCCTGTCCGGCGGCGGCAGCGAGGTCATGGAGATGGGCGAAGGACAGGGCACCGGCGATGACGGCCTGGACCAAGACCGCGTCAACGCGTAGAGCGAACCGGGCCATCAGGGCGCCTTTCCGGAGTAGTCGCGGTCGTCGTCCTCGCACAGGGGGCGCATGTCGGTTGCTCTCCCTTCTTCAGGCATGGCGGGGGTAGGGACCTGGCGCGGGACGGCCGCGCCGGCCGTGGGGTGCGTGGGCTTCTCGGGACCGAATGAGGGGCGGTGGTCGGCCAGAGGCCGCTACGGGTGTGAGCGGGACCTACGGCCGGAAGGACGTCAGCGCAGGTACGTCAGGGACGAGGTGCGCCGACTTGCGGCATGCGGCCGCAGCATCGGCGAGAGACAGGTACGGGGTACGGATGCGGGACCAGCCGCCCGAGGTGTCTCCGGCGACGGCCAGGCCGGGGCTTTCTGCGGCGATGGCGCAGGCGGCGATGGGTGCCTCAGGGGCGATGTCGCCCAACGCCATCTTGGCGGAGGCTTCGTCATTGACTCGGTGGCAGACGCGCCCGGAGAGCTGCGCGCGGAGCATGGTCGCGCCCTTGCCCAACTCGGCGCCGAAACGCTGTCCGCACACCTCCAGATAGATCCCGGCAGCACGGCCGAGCTGGGCGAGGCGGATGAGCTGAGTGACCATCTCGTCCCGTCGTTCCTCCTCCCTCCGCGTGGCGACGAGGAAGAGTTCGGCCACCTCATCGATGAACAGGACTATGGGAGCGGGACGTTCGCTCTCGGGCAGACCCCAGACGTCCGACGTGATCAACTCATCCGGAGTGCCGGGCGCGATGCCCTGCCGCGCTTTGATCAGGTCGTAACGGTCCTCCATTTCCTTCACGAGCACAGGCAGCAGATCGGCCGCCTGCCCCGGGTCGGTTGCCAGAGCGGAGAGCCGAGAGGCGAACGGCGCCAGCTCGACCCCGCGCTTACAGTCGATGCCGACCAGGACCACGTGCTGAGTCGCCAACCCAGTGAGCAAGTTACGCAGGAACATGGACTTGCCCGACAGCGTGGCCCCGAGGACGAGTTCATGCGGTACGGCTCGGTAGTCGCGTAAGAACGCTGTCGCGTCCTCCCGCAGAGCCACCGGCACCCGCAGAAACCCGGCGTCGATCCGGCGAGGCATCCGCACCTTCCGCAGGACGTCAAAGCCGACGAGCCGGAGTTCGACGACGCCGGGCTTGATGTCGCGGACGTACACAGCGTGGACGCCCCAGGCGTGCCGGAGCCGTTCAGCCGAGGCCGCGACGTCCGCCGGCTCCTGCCCCGGAGCCAGCCGCAGCCGAATCCGCAAACCGGTCGCAGTGGGCCGGATCAGGCCCCGGCGGGGCGGGACGGGCCGGATCTCACGTCGAGTGGTCGCCTTGAGGGCAAGCGCCCGCCACCGGGGTGGCTCAACCGTCAGACCGCACGCGTCCATGGTCGAGGAGTACGAGGCCACCAGCCGGGCTACCGAGACCGGCAACCCGACTGTGGACCAGTACGCCGCCGGATGAGCGTGCCGGACGTAGGCCGCACCGCCTATCGTGGCGAGCGACCCGCCCAGCTCGGACACCGTCACCAGCGTGGTCACTCGATCAGCCCGCCTGAGCCATCGGGAAGGCGCCCGACGTGACGGCGGTGGCCCGGTAGGCGATGCCGTGCCGCTGCTGGCCGTTGAACACACTTTCCCAGGGTCGGGCCACCAGCCCCGGGAGTGCGACGGGAGCGCCGACGGTCAGGCCATCCGTCACGCCGCTCTCGGGGATGGTGACCTGGATCAGTGACGACTCGCCCTCGTCGATGTAGACGACGCCGACGGTCATCAGCGCCTCCCTCGTAAGGGCGTCCTTGGCGACCTCACCTGTCTGCCGGTCGCGCACCTTCGGCGCGGGGGATTCTGTCAGCAGGATCGTGGCGGACGAAGCGTCGATGCGGATCACACGCACAGAGAATCTCTCCTTCGAAGTCGATCAACCTGCCACCTGACAAGTTGACTTAGCAAGCTCGAAGCTAGGGATGCCAGGTTGACTTGTCAAGTGAGAACGGGGGCCAAGTAGCCCCCGTCCGGGCTCAGTTCAAGCGATAGGTGTCTTCGAGTTCCTGCCGGTCCGCAGGAAGCAGCACGTCAGAGACCTGCAACGCCTGCCCCGAGGCATCACAGGCGATGACCAGGACACTGAGGACGGGCACGCCTTCGGGGAGGTCGAGAAGGCCGGCCTCCCCCTCTTCGGGAAGTCGGGCCGATACCCGTTCCGTCACATGGTCGAAGCGGACCTTCTTCCGCGCCTCCACGTACTCACGGAGACTGCCGCCCAGGACGTCACTACTCGCCAGGTCGGTGCCGTCGACCAGGTCAGCGGGGAAGTAGGACGAGACCAACTCGACGGCTTCGCCGTCCTCTTCGACGAGGAAGCGACGCATGAGCACCTTGGCGCGCTTCGGCAGGCCAAGCACGGAAGCGACGCGGGCAGGAACAGAGACTTCGCCGACCTCTACGAGGCGACCCGTAGCGCGCGACTCGTCGCGCTCCAACACGTCCCGCCCTCTACGGTCCTTCCGTTCGACGGCGGCCGGGCGGCCGCGCACGATCGTGCCGTAGCCCTGGCGAGACTCCAGCCAACCGTCCCGCTTCAGCAGCTCCAGCGCCCGAACGACGGTCGGGCGGGACATCCCGAAGGCCTGCACCAGCTGGTTCTCACTGGGGACCCGGGTGCCGGGCGGATACGTACCGTCCTCGATGCGACGCTGGATGGTCTGCGCGAGGCGTACGTACTTGGGTGCCTCCACCTCATACGCCATGAACGCCGCCCATCGAAATTGGCCAAGTCAACTGGTCAACCAGACTAGCGACACTCCCCGTGCCAGGACAGACAGGGGCGGGCATCTCTCACGACGGCCAGGCATCGGCCATCGTGAACGACACGACCGTCCCGCCGAAGCCACTCGGACCGGACCGCCACGAGTCGGCGATGGAGTCGACCAGAAGCAGACCACGTCCGTGGGCTTCGGTGGCGTCCGGCCGGCGCAGCCGCACGTGCGCCGGGAAACCGGGGTTGTGGACTTCGACCCGAAGCGAGGTCCCATCACGGAACCACTCCACCCGGACGAGCCAGGGCTCATCCGACCGGCCGTAGAAGATGGCGTTGGTCACCAACTCCGAGATCATCAGCAGGCAGTCGTCAACCGAACAGGCCGGGTCGTACGGGGCGATGAATTTCTTGAACCAGCGTCGCGCCCGGGGCACCGACTCGGGGGTCGGGTGCAAGGTCATCGCTCCGAGACGGGGTGACTCCGGGCATGGGTCACGGTCCAGCGTGTAGGCCATCCGTGCTCACTCCTTGCCGGTGCCGTCGCAGTCGAGGCACCGTCGCTTCGATGTGGCACGAGCACGGTCGTTGACGGTGGAGAGCGCCAGCGTCGTACGCGAGCTGACGCGCTTCCAACCGCGCCCCCGGCAACTCCGGCAAGCTAAGTGCGCGTCCTGTTCAGGCCGCCGACTCGTCACGCCGTGCCCCCTTCCAGTAAGTGGCCTTAGCCACTTACTGGATAGTGGCATTAGCCACTCGCGCGGTGCAAGCGGTTCGACGCAATCAGACCGACCGTCAGGTGAGCGGGTAGCCCTGTTCGAACGCCCAGCGGTGAGGCGGGTACGTCGCTTCGGCGAACTCCAGGGGACGGTCCTGCAGGTCGAAGACGACGTGATGGACGATCAGGACGGCGGATCCATGCTCCAGCTGGAGATCAGCCGCTTCCTCGTCAGTCGCGGTGCGGGCGCACATGCGGTCTTCGGCGTAGCTGCCTTGACGTCCCGTCATGTTCTCGACGTACATGAGGGTGCCCTCCTGGATCCGCTCAGGATCCATGAGCTTGGGCGCCTTCTGCCCGACCTCGGGAGCGAACCACGAGGTGGACAGCGTGATGGGGCCGTCCTGGTCGTTCGTGACGCGCCGCCGGTGCACGGCCCGCCGGTCCTTGGTCAGCCCCAGCGCCTCAGCGACGTGGTCCGGCGCCTCCAGCCAGCCGGCTGACGTGATGACCGCGTACTCACCCGAGGTGTAGATCTTCCCGGTCTGACGAGCGCGCCCGTACAGCTCTCGCGCCCTCCGGTTGACTTCCAAGCTCCGGACGTACGTACCCGATCCCTGCCTCTTCTCGACCAGGCCCTGATGACTCAGCGCCTCCAACGAGCGGGCAGCGGTCGGCCTGGACACCTTCCAGTCCGCCGCGAGTTGCCGTTCCGAGGGAACCTCGTCCCCCGGTCGCAGGTCCCCTCGAAGGATCTGGTCACGGATGAAGTGTGCGATCTGGAGATACTTCGGCTGAGCCTCCTCGATCTGAGGCATGCTCCCTCCCTATTCAACTGGCTATGGCCTCCAGCCACTATAGGGTGAGTGGCCAACATTGAAACCCGTACGCTGATGACATGACGCGGTTGATCGTCGCAGCAGGAGGAGGTGGCGACGCAGTCGCCGCCGCAATGCTCAGCGCCGCCCTGTACGGCGACGAGGACCAGGCGGTGATCCTGACGTACGCATGGGATCGCCTCCTCATCGATCCAGTGCCGGGGCCACGAGGAGCCCGCGACTTCACCGGCCTCGAGCGGATCACCCCAGCAGTCTCGGCAGTGCCGGCCGATGCCCACGCGATCGCTCCCGCAGGATCCACACTCCCGCGACTCGCAGCGGAACTCCCGCACACCTTTGCTTTGCTCGACCCGCACCAAGGCGTCGAAGGCGTCACGCGCCAACTGGAGGAGCTGATCAGTCACTTCGAGCCGGAGTCGATTGATCTCCTGGACGTCGGCGGCGACATCCTTGCGCGAGGCGACGAGCCCACACTGAAGAGCCCACTCGCCGACGCCGTCACCTTGGCCGCCGCCTGCCAGGTGAACGCGTCGATTCGCCTGCTGGTCGCCGGTCCCGGCCTGGACGGCGAACTCTCCCCGGACGACCTACGCCCGATACTCGCTTCTCTCGTCCACACCCTCACCGCGGCCGACGTAGAGCGGATCAGCACGGTCCTCGAGTGGCACCCGTCCGAAGCAACCGCGATGCTCGCCGCCACGGCACGAGGAGTGCGGGGCACCTGTGAGGTACGCGATGCCGGCCTACCCGTGGCACTCACCGACGAGGGCCCAAGGGTCCACGAAGTCGACCTGGACGAGGCGGTGAACCGCAACAGCTTGGCCCGAGCCATCATGACAACCGCCCTCCTAGACGAGGTCGAGGCATACAGCCGCGAGATCTGCGGCTTCTCCGAGATCGACTACGAGCGCAACAAGGCCGCGTGGCTGAAGGACCAGCCGCCCTTGAAGCTCGACAGCGAAGCAGTACTCCCGCAGCTCGACCAGTTCGAGGAGGAGGCTCGCCGCCGCGGAGTCACCCACACGACGTTCCGCCGCATCACCGAGGCCCTGAACCTCAACGGCTCTCAGCGCCACGCCCTGCGCCAGCTACTCATCGACAGCCGGCCGGAGCAGTACGACGCGCCCCTGTGGCGCATCACGACGAAGCCTGAGTAACAACTTTCTCTACGGGTTCAAGGCGGCTCGCTCCGCTCACCGCGCGCGGCCCGGCCCCCGGCCGGGCCTGCGCTCCAGTCTCCGCCCCGCTCCAGCCCGGCCGGCGCCCGTGCCGCGCGCATAGCAACGATCCGGAGGCCATCAGTTGACTGCAGCATGGAAGCGGCCCCGGCCAGAACTGTGCCTCCGGCGGGGGATCGGCCGGCACCGGGATGGAGGGGGCGCCGTTCTCGGCTGCGGGCCCGTAGTGGCGGGAGCGGGGGGCTCCCATCCCGTACGCCGCCGACCCAGGCAGAGCCGAGCAGACGCGGCCCCTGGCGTCCAGGTCGTTCGTACAGTAGCGCGCTCCACCTGGACGCCAGGAACCACGCCCGCTCCACGGTGTGTGGGTCGACGGCGTACGGGATGGGAGCTAGGGGGCGTGGTCGAGATGCGTGGAACACTACTGTCTGCTACATGACACACGACGTTCACACCCGGCCCGGACGGCCGAGCCGTGAGCACATCCGCGTTACAACGTCCTGCTAGAAGCTCTCCACGATGCCTCATCCAAAGAAGACACCGTGAAGCCGAGCTAGCACCTTGGCCACGAAAGGTCCAAATTGAGCAGAGAAAGCGTCAAGTTTGTTCTTGCATGCGGATACTGTGGCGCCCGGGTTGAAGCGCGACGAAGAACGAAGAAATACTGCGACCCTGAATGTGCACGGAAGTCCCGAAGAGACGCCAACGCCGCATGCCGCTTTGAGTCCTGCCAAAAACCCAGCCATTCTGACGGCCTATGTCAAGGACACTACCGTCAGAAATGGGAGGGAAAGCAACTAGCCCCCCTTCGAGACAACATTCCGCGCCTTTCGAAATGCGGCAAATATAAACAATGCTATGTCTGTGAGGAGCAGAAGCCCACGACAGAATTCGATAGCTATGCACGCGGAAGCATTTCAATAGTGGCATCGCGCTGCAAGGAGTGCAGAAATCTATACGAGCAAGCCCGCCGATTTTCTTTGACAGTCCCGGAACTTAAGGAGATCATTTCTAAAGGGTGTCACATGTGTGGATCGGGAGAATCCGGCTCCGCCAGAAACCTCCACATAGACCACGACCATAAATGCTGCCCCAGAGTCGGCAATAGCTCACGCTCATGTGGAAAGTGCGTACGAGGGGCACTCTGTCACAGTTGCAACCTCATCATCGGACACGCGAATGACAGTATCGACAGGCTGCGTGCAGCGATACGATACCTTGAGAAATTTGCTCACTAGGGAACACTCAGGGAACCAAACTACCGGCCGCTTGCCTGTCACCGAAGAAACGTCGAGTGCTGGACCAGGGCCGCGCACAGAAGGGTGTGGACACTCAAATACTTCGGCGCTCGTTCAAGTTGCGAAGGAGATCGGGTGAGTCTTCTGTAGCAGTTAGGGCATCCGCTCTAGCCCGTTTGAGGTGCGGCCTCCAGAAGAGCCGTGAACGTTGTGGATGCCAAAGAGCTCGGTAAACGATCTCAGTAGCCGTGTTCAAGCCACGGAAATGGCGCCCATCTACACCTCCACCATACTCCGGATCGGGATGTCTCTCAAAGCTGCGACGACTCTCCTTAAAAAAGGCCACCCGCGTCGTCACGTACCACTCGGAGATTTCACGCGGCACACCGGCGATCATGGCGGCTGACTCAAAAGCATGTACCGCTCTACGCAGCCTTGACCACTCTTGCGGATCGCCTTGTGACCAAATCGCTTCTTCCAAAGCCGTCATGGCGGTCCGAGCAGCAGCTCGAGCCTGACGGCGCTCCGGCGCGGCGCTGACATATTGGGCAACGACTGCGCCAGCACTGCCCGCCCCGAGGAGCTGAAGCACCCCCATCAGATCCGTCACGGGAGGACCGTACCAACGGCCCATCACCCACTCACGGTGTTCAGAAAAACTGGGCCGTCTCCGGACAGGCAGTGGGTGCTCAACGATGACTAACGCTGACAACCGCCGTCAGCTAAATCACAGGTCGCAGCGTTGGTCAATCACACGACCGCCGGTCAGAGACCGGCCCGTCGATTCTTCGGTACTGAAAGCTTGGCGACCGAGATCTGCCCGTGGGCTGCTCTGCCGGCACCCCGGACCACGGCAGTGCAGCAGCGAAGTACAGCAACCCAGCGGTCGGCGCCAACCGTCCCATGAGGTCTCAGCGACCAGGCACGCGTCGTCGCACCAGGTTGCCGGCGCTGTACTACCTAGGGGGCTTGAAAGCTGCAAGCAGAGCTCGCGCCTCTTGGTTATCCAAGTTCAAAGCCGTACCGATAGACGTGCCCGCCGATTGGTACAACTCGCGTGCTTGCTGCTCCAAATCTCGCGCTTTCTGAATCGCGTCGACGGTCGCCTTGCTTACTTCCTCTGAGGGCACGGGCAACTGGAGCTTGGACACGATATTCCAGTCAACGCGGGTCCGTCCCATGCCGGTTGAGGAAAGCAGGAGATCGGCTCTAGCCTCGGGCGTCCGCAGCATCTGCCAAATCAGGAACGGGTGGTATCCCACGTGTGGCCGACAGACTGTGTATTCCTTCGTCGCAACCAGACCGTCCAACTGATCCGGGATTACTGCAATGGCGCCATGGACGGCGTTGATATGGCTGATGACGATGTCGCCGGCCCGCACTCTGTAGAGAGTGTCATATGTGGAATCTGAAGCGGCGATAGTCTCGCCCGATTCGGCGGTCCCGTCATACCGCACCCTGAGAAGGGTGACCATCTCATCGCTGTCTGCGGCCAGAATCACGTCTTCGGACCGCTCGGAACTCAGCGCAGTTACGTCTTCGGGATCGAGGAAGGCGGGACGAAGCAGCTCTCGCACTTCAGCAACCCTATGACCTTCCCTCTTCCACTTCTCCACGTTCCTACCTGCGCTTGGCAGGCAGGCCTTCACGTCCATACGCTCGCTGATGGCGTCAGCGGGGACGATCCAGTCACTAGCCGCACTATCGCCACTCAGGAAAGCTCGATAGAGCGTAGCGACCTTGTCCGTCTCTTCCTCTGCCGCTTTCCGATTTACTTCATCGAATGGAAGTCTTTACTCGAGCCTGCGACCTCTGAAACGCGTCTCCCGGAAGAGACACAACGGCTACCACAATGAATTTTTCGCGGATGAAAGAGCGCACCCTTTCCTCGCGATCTCCGCCCAGAATTGAATCGTCGATCACGGTCACCAGGCGACCACCAGGCTTCAACAAATCGTGATAGCGCTCGATGAACATCATGCTGGACTTCAACCTGGCGACCGGAGTACGGCGTCGGGCGGTGGTTTGATAAGCCAGTTCGTACTGTTCAAGGATCTGGCGCTCAGCGTCCGTCTTCCGCGCATACTCCTTCGCAAAGGGAGGATTCGTAAGCGCAACGTCGAAGACCTGCTTGGCAGCGATACGCTTGAACTCTTCCTTTTCGCTACGCGCCTCTTGGCTTTCAGCTGCATGGCTGTGGAAACGCTTATCGAGCGCATCTACCTGATAAACACGGCTCCCTCCGTCGCCGTGAAGATACATGTTGATTCGAGCAATACGCGCCAAGGCAGGCTCTTTAGCTACGTCAATGCCGAAGATGTGCTCCGTCGCGATCTCATCTCGGATACGAGACTTCTCCGAGGGAGAGATGGCGTGATTAGAGTCAACCTTAGCCCACATGTCCGAAAGGGATTCAATAAGGAATCCACCGGTTCCACAGCACGCGTCAATAACCGTGTCGACGTGTTCGCGGCTCACCTTAAGATCCGCCAGCCGTGTGGCCAGTTTTACGACGCTACGGGGCGTAAAGAACTGCCCCAGGTCCTTACCTCGGAGAGTCGCGTTGAGGAACGTCTCAAACAAACGACCATTGAGGTCTGAATCCATGCTGTAAAGATCGATCTTTTCCAGCTTACCTACGACGCCCTTTATAGTCTCAGGCGAGAGGTCGAGGATCTCCTCGGGGCTGAAAATACGCTTCTTCTTGCGCTGCCTGATCTCTTCTTCGAGATCTCGGACGAGATTGCGGAAGCGGATATCGGCCACCGGGTTCGGGCTATCCTCCTCCATCCTTTCGATCCAGGACAGGGAGAACTTCACCTCAGAGGCTGGAATCTCAATCGTTCCGTCGCCAGCAAAAACGGCCTTGCTGTTATTGTGGACCGCTTTGTCGCTCAACAATTTCAGAAAGACAACCTTCACGAACTCCATGAAGGCAGCCGAGTAACTGTAGTTTTCTCGCCGATAGATGAGTTTATGACACCATGCGAAGGCGGCATTAATATCAGAGATGGAAGCCTGTTTGATGATGAACGAGGATTCGAAGAGCGAGGGTTGAACCGCCCAACGTCGCGATGAAAGGCTATCGGGACTCAGCGTCTCCTTGAGCTGCTTCCACTTCGGATTGCTCTCATCGAAGTCGGTAAATGACAGCCTCAAGATCGGGTCCTGTCGATCCCACTCATAGAGCTCCGTCATGAGCCCATTCGTCATGAGGAAATGAGTGACAGGGTTACCATCATGATGCGAGGCATTTAGTTGATGGCAGTAGCTGGCCGCTTGCCCAACGAAGGGCTCAAGGCTCTCGCTGACTGCCTTAGCCTCGATGACCCAACGCACGGTGCCGTCGACTTCCAGCGCATAGTCCGGGCGATACCTCTTGCGACTGCGCCCCTGGTTGACCATCAACTCATCCAGGGATTCTTTCGGGCGCACCTGGCTGTCCGCATAGTCGAGGGCGGAGATAAGCCGGTTCACGAAGAACTGCTCGACGCTGGCCTCGTTCCCCAACACTGCCCGCTCACAGAACATGTTGCTGCGAAAACCATGAACCTCAGTCACGGGCTTCCTCCGATTGGCACCTTAGCGAACGATAGAAGGCTGGCCGCCCGACGCGCCAGTAGCCATCTCAAATCGCTTAATGTACCTCACGTGCACCCCGCAGTTGTCCACCGCCCTGCGCAACGCCCGGTGCGGCGAGAGCCAGCGACCCACCATCCCCTGCCTGCGAAGTTGAGTCAGACAAGGGTATCGGGTGGCTGAGTCGACCGCGGATGGCTGAGCGAGCGGGGGTGTGAGTGCCCTCGCGCCGGCGCCCCTCCTTGACGTATCCGTTCGCCTGACGGACAGGGGAGCCCCGCTGCAGACTGTCCCCATGTTCCTCGAGCTCGCCCATGCGACCACTGCCACTGCCGCCGCAGCCCCTTGGTGGGGGGCCGCCCTGGGCGCCGGTGTCGGAGCGCTCGGCGCCGGTGTCGTCACAGCGGCTGTCTCCTACATCAACAACCGCGCCAGCCGCAAGCAGCTAGACAAACAGCTTGCGGCTCAACAAGCAATGCTCAAGCAGCAGCTCGACGCCCAGCGAGAGCAAGTGACGGAGCAGTTGAACACTCAGCTTGAGGTCGCCGGAATGAATAACGAGGCCAATCACGTGAGGGACCGGGAGGGACAAAAATCCGAGCTGCGAAAGTGGCAGCTAGAGACCCGGCGCGAGACCTACGTCGACTTCGTCGTTGCTGTCGAGAAGTTGCGCGACACGATCGCCACCGCTGGTCGTCTGCTCGCCGGCACATGGCCCCTACCCGAACCGCTCTCGGAAACTGACTTGAGCGAGCTGCAACGCCTCGAAACAAACATCGTCAGCCTATATGAGGAGGCGTTCCAGCGGGCCCAGGTCGTTCGGCTGACGGGGCCTGACGACGTCGCCGAGTATGCAAAGAGCCTAGGCAACACCATGACGGACTACGTCACCTTCAGCAGCGAGCGGTTCCGTGCCGCCAGGCGGAACGAGCGCAGCGAGACGCTCAGAGAATGGCAAGAGGCGGTCCGTGAAATGAATCGCCTCCTTCAATCATTCGTCGATACGGCCTACACCGTCGTCAATCTGACCTCGTCCGAGCCGCAGTCGCCCGTCCCTCCGCCCCGGCATGCAGACGACTCCTCCGTCGGGCCCTGATGGGCTTGCCCGGGCAGAGGCTCCACCAGCGTGGCCCGTCGAGCTTGGTCTTGCCCTTGCAGCATGACTTCGTGGCGTCCGATCACCTGCTGGATCGACCCGGGCGCGCTGACGCACACGCGTGTACGAAACCATCGGACCAGCACCCCGTGTGTCACGACCGCCGCTCGGGCGTACTCCCTCTCCCAGAAACTGTGGTTAGGCCGGTTGTGTGTGGACCATTTGTGGACGGACCTCAGTCACCGGAGCGTGGCCATGACGACTACCAGCGGTCTTCTCCAAGACTCAAGCGCCCTCGGAGCGTTACCCGACCGCATCCCCGCCGGCTCGCCGTCGATCACCCAGAGATGAATAAGGCCACGGTGCCCCGGGTAAGGTCACAGCCTGCTACAGGGGAGGGAACGTTGGACCTCAGTGAGGTTGAGAAGGCCGTAGACGACGGCAGAGGCTACGCAGCTGTCAGCGTCAAGACGCTTCGTAACGCTGTGGGGGCAGCCCGAGCGAAGAAGAACGTGGTAGCGGAGATCTCTGCTGGCCTACGGGCAGCAGGATTCGGTCATGCACCGTTCGAGATACCGAAGCGCCAAGATCGGGTAGTTCTGGTGTACCGCCTCGGTACTGGCAGGGGTGCTGCGCTGATGGCGATGGTAGAAGCAGCCCATGGTGATGGTGAGCAAGCGAACGGTGCCGCGTGGCTTCTCAGCACCATGCTGTCGTCGCTCGATGAGCGGTAAGGCCCCGCGCAACTTCTGGCATCCGCGGCCGCCATCAATGAGGGCGGACAGCGGCACACGACGGTGCCCCTGGGCGACCGTCGGAACAGCGGACGATGGCACCAGGGGCGGGCACGGACCGAATTCCTAAAGCGGTGTCACCAGGTTCGGACTCGGCCCGGGACACAAGAGAGAAGGGCCGGCTCAGGAGGTTCCCTCTGGGTCAGCCTTCCCTGTTTCAGGGGTCACCGGACACGCCGGTTCGGCAGGTGCGTCAGTCAAGATCTGCCGGAGAGGCTCACCGTGGTCACCAGACTTCCGTGCCACATCCGTCCGCTGACTGCTACTCGTACACGGCGGCAACATCGACGGGCTGGAAGCTGCTCGCGCCTTTCGGCCGATAGTCGATAGTCCACGTGCTTCCTGCGGAGTCCGGTCCTCCGAAGAGGTCGCCGTCCGGGCAGGCGAAAGTCATCGTCTTACCTGCGATGGCGATACCTGATCCCTCATACGAGTCGCAGACTTGCCCGTCTGCAAGCGTGATTTTGAAGGGAAACGGCTGATCCTCCATGCCAGCATCGTCAGGGAGTGCCTCTGTGAGGTCGACGCGGATCACCTTTCCGATCGGCCCGGCTTCCGGACAGAGAACGGCCGGAGCCAGATCATTCGGCGGGCTGAAGCACGGGTCCTTGATCTCCTGCCCAACGACGCACCGGTATGCGTCGGAACGGACGATGGCCAATGACTGGCCGAAACAGCTACCGCGCACAGTGGAGACAACGTCGATGTCGGCGGCCGGCTCGCCAAATGTCCAGGGCGTGAACGTAAGCACTTGGGTCGCGGCGGGCGCCGAGGGTGCAACCTTGGGCGTCTCATCCGCCTTTGCCGTCATCGACGGCGTACTTGTCGTAGCTGTGCGACCGCCAACTGCCAGGGGCGCAACACTCGTTGAAGAGGTCATGCGTACGTGACCCGATCGGCCATCGGACGACGCGGTGACGGATCCTGTGGCCTTCCCCTGCGTCAGCAGCCACACGACCAAACCGACGGAGACCACAGCTGCCAGCGACGCGGTGAGAAGAGCCTTCTGTAGGAAGGTCCACTGCGTCCGTACCGCCGGGCCGCTGGGAGGAACGGCAAGCGTGTAAGGCGCCGTGAGAGGTGGAGGATCCCACAGGAGCTGGATCAGCTGTGCGCTATCGGGTCGCTGTTGAGGGTCCTTCTGCAAGGCACTGCGTACTGCTGGTACGAGCTCTGAAGGCAACCCTCGCAAGTCAGGCTCATGGTGCTGAATGCGGTAAGCGAGCCCCTCAGCGGGCCCTGCACCGAAGGGATGGTGCCCCAGTGCCGCGGAGGCGACCACGAGCCCCCAGGCGAAAACATCAGCGGCCGTTCCAGCGACCCCTGTCGTGAGCTGCTCCGGAGCAAGGTACCCGGGTGTGCCGAGGCGCCAGCCGGTGCGTGTAACAGCTGTGGCATCGAAAAGCTGCGCAATACCGAAGTCGATCACCTTCGGCCCATTCGGCCCCAACAGCACGTTCGATGGCTTCAGATCGCGATGTACGATCCCTGCTGCGTGAATCGCCTCCAATGCCTGCGCCAATGCCTTTGCAAGGGACCGTAGTTCACCCGGCGGGATGGGTCCCGCGTCGAGCCGTTCGGCCAATGACGAACCCGGCACGTACTCCGTTACCAGATAAGAGCGCTCGTTCTCGCCGGAGTGCCTGAGAACCGTGACGACATAAGGGCTACGCAATGCAGCCAGCGCCCGCCCCTCACGGCGGAATCGCTCCACGAAAGCGGCATCATCGGCCAGCTCAGGTCGCATGATCTTGACCGCTGCCTGCTGCCCATCGACCTGTCGACCCAGGTACACGACCCCCATGCCCCCGGCTCCCAGCCGCCCGAGCAACTGGTAACCCCCGCACTCGCGCGGATCGTTCTCCTTCAACTCGTGCATTTCCACCCCCAGGAAGAGCCGGGAGCCCACCCGGCCCCCTCGCGGACATGGTGGCGTAACCGGAGGGGACCGGTGGAGCGGCCGGTCTCAGGATTGTCGACGGCAAGACGCATCCGTGCTGGTCTGCAACAAGCCTGCCAACCTCTGCAGCAGCGGACGGCGTCACAGGGGGCCGTAGATGCCCACGGCCCAGACGGTAGGGCCGTCCGCACGGTCAGCTGTTCAGCCGTTCGAAGAAATCTGCCTCACCGATAATCTCGATGTCGTGTCCGCCCTCCAGCAGCCTCTCGGCCGTCCCATGCTTCTCGCTCTTTTCCGAGCCGATAGCGAACCGCCGCGGGTCGGGCGTGGCCACCACGAGAATGTCCGTCTTACCGCTGACTTTCGCCACCGGGGTGGCGCCTACAACAGCGAGGGCAGCCTGAGCCTCAGCCCGCTTCATCCTGCTGAGGGTTCCTGTGATGCAGACAGTCTTGCCGTAGAACGCGCCGTGCGGGTCGGCATCCGGGTTCGCACAAGGAACCGGGCTGGAAGGCTTTCCCTTGCCTGCGCCAGTGCTCCGCGAGCCAGACCATGCGTTGGGTGCTACGTTGCCGTGAACCACGCTCAACTCTGCGAGAAGTTGCTCTAGGCTCATGGCTCTGTGGTGCCGCATGGCCGCGAGCACGATGTGCGCGGCGGCGTCTGCATCGGCACCTGCCTGGTGATGCTCCTTCAACGGCACCTCAATGTGTCGGGCGACCTCGGGCAGCGCGTAGGAGATCAGCCGCCAGGTCCTCCGGGCAACGACGAGGGAGCAGGCATAGCGCAACGTCGGCCAGGGGCTACCTTCCGCTGTACAGGCATCGCGGAGCACCCCCAAGTCGAAGGCCGCGTTGTGGGCGACGAGGGTCCTGCCGGCAGTGAACTTCAAGATTTGCTGGAGGGCTTCAGCCCAGCTGGGTGCGCTCTCGACATCGGAAGCCCCGATGCCGTGTATGCGAGTGTTGTGCGGATCGAAGTGCCTGTACGCAGCAGGGGGCCGGATGAGGGTATACATCCGGTCGGTGATGCGGCCCTGGCCGACGGCCGTAAGACCAACTGCGCACGGGCTTCCGCGGTGCGCATTGGCAGTCTCGAAGTCGATGGCAACCCAGGTGTCGCTCACGGCATGCTCTCCCCTGACATGTGTGGGTTCTGTGAGAGTAACGTGCGGGCGGTTGCTTTGAGCAACGGGGCGATAAAAACGCGTATCAGGGCTTCCTGAGGGCCCATCGGAGGAGCACTACCCCCGTGGACCATCCGTGGACAGACACCAGCTGGTTCGCTTCGATCAAGTCTCTGACCAGCATGTTGTCTGTGAGGCAAAAGGGCCTCCGGAGCCGCGTGCGCTGTCAGCCCATGTGCTCCGCCTGCAGTACGCGGCAGTTAGTCCTCAAGGGCCCCTCCGTCAGCCCCCAACAAGCGCGACCAGCCTGATGAAGATCAGGTCGGGATCGGCTGCGAGATCCACGACTTCGTCGAGGGACTCGGCCTGGCGGTCGCCGGCCAGTATGAAGAATCCGTTGGTCAGGAAGGCGCGCTCGGCGATTTCGGCCTGGCGTTCCCAGTCGATGCGGCGTGGCTCGCGGAGTCGGTAGCCGTTCAGGTCGGTCTCGGCGTCGTCGGGGCGGACGAGGCCGTTGAAGCGGTTGGACGGGCGGGCGTTGTGCCGGGCGACCTCCTCGCGGACCCGGAGCCTGATCAGCTGCCGTACGGTCATCCGTTCCGGCAGTCCGGTGACCTCCCACTCGCTGAGCGGCTTGCCCGTCGCGGTCTCGTCCCGGAACGTCACGGTGGCCATCAGGCACCTCGCTTGATCTGTATGAGGATGGACTCGTCGGTGATGTCGGTGTCGGCGGCCAGCAGGAACGCCTTGCTGAGGATCAGGGAGAGCCGTTCGTCCTCGAACGGCAGGAACACCTTGCCGTCCCCCGAGCGGCGTGCCGGGACGATGCACAGGTAGCTGTCGTCCGGTTCCATCAGGATGTTGGCCGAGCCCAGATGGATCTTGTAGGTGCGCAGATCGCCGCGGACGGTCAGGAAGCGGCCGTCGAGCGTGCACCGGTCGGCGATCTTCAGGCGCGGCAGGATCCGTTCGAGGGCGTCGCGGCGCGCTTCGGCGGTCTCGGTCAGCTCGGCGAAGGAGGCCCGCTCCCAGTAGGCGCGCTCGGGGCCGCCGTCGGTCCAGTCGGGATCGGCGGCGATCGAGGTCACGCCGACGAAGAGGTCCACGTCGCGCATGGCCTCGCTGAACACCAGGGGGGGCACGTCGGCGAGCGGTGCCTCGCGCCAGGTGCCCTCCACCCTGCGGTCGAACCGCACCTGGTCGGTCGAGGCCAGTTCGTCGTCGCCCGCCCAGTCGGCCCAGCTGTGGAAGAAGCGGGCCCGCCACTCCCCCGCCGCGAGGGTGCGCTCGGCCGCGTCGCCTTCCCCGCCGTCCCAGGGGCCGAGCCGGTCGCTCCTCCATCCCCGGGCCCGGAAAAGGGCGAACATCGTGCGGTAGTGGACGAGATGCGCGGCGAAGCGGTTGGAGTAGACGCGGGTCTGCTGCTCGGCCGGGGTGACGCGGTAGATCTCGCGGAACGCCTGCTTGAAGGGCTGCCGTATGCACCGCTCGGTGAGCAGGTCCCGCCAGGCGCGCACAGTGCTCAGCTCGGAGCGAATCGGGTGCCAGAGCCGTACGGAGGCGTCGTCGGGTGCGTCGGGAAGGTGCTCCTCCGTCTCGGGCAGTACGGCCCGCCACTCACCCGGTGCGACCTCGATCTCCCAGATCAGCCGGCGTACGAGGGTCCGGGCGAGGGGGTGACCGGCCAGCTCGGTGCGCCACCAGCCGTACGGGTGGACGGCATCGACGGTGAATCCGCCTTCCAAAGCGCGGACCAGGGTGGCGAGTTGTGCGTTCACTCGCTTCACCAGCTCGCGCAGCTCCTTGACCAGGGTCGCGTGGTCGCGGCGGACCGGAGCGGGGACACTGCGCAGCGGGTGGTCGTCCTTCTCCCAGGTCAGCGTGGCGGTCTCGGTGACCGTGACGACGGCCTGGTAGTCGCCGGCCGTCCGGCGCAGGACGCCGCCCACGGCGGAGCCGCGGAGGGACACGGTGTCGAAGCCCAGTCTCGGCAACCGCAGTGCCACGTCGGTGCGTGCGGCCAGAGCCGCGTCGGCCTTCTTGAGCATCTTGTCGAGTTGCTTGGGAACCCCGGCATGCCGGACGGTCCGGCGCACGGTGCGGATCGCGGTCACCAGCTCGGGCGTCGGGAAGTCCTGCGCCGCGCGGACCACCTCGTACAGCAGGGCCTGGGAGGGGAGCGTCTTCGCGGCCGTCGGGGCGAGGGCGACGCCGGGCAGCAGCCGCTCGAACAGCTCCGGCAGCCAGGGCTCGTCGCGCAGCAGCGCCACCCGCAGGGCCTGTCCGAGCGTGGTGATCTCCCGGTCCGTGAACGCCTTGTCCGCCCGGTAGGGGATCCAGCCCGCCCGGATCGCGTCGGTGCGGTCGGCCGCCGCTTCCAGCGCGCGGCGGGCGAACGCCACGTACGCGGAGTTGCCGGCCGACCTGCGCCACGCGTGCGAGAGCGGCGAGACGAACCTGTGTTCCCGGTCGATCTCGGACAGCAGTGCCCGTTCGGCCGGGGCGAGGCCGGCGATGACGGCCATCTCGTCGGCGACGATGGGGCCCATGGCCCGGGAGAGGTGCTCCACGGCCGCGCGCAGTGTCTCCTCGCCGGCGTGGCCCGCGATCGCGAGGAGCGCGTACGGCTGACGCACGGTGTCCTTCTCCAGCCAGAACCCGACCAGGGTGCGGGCCGGTTCGGAGACGTCGGGCAGCGGCCCTGTGCAGCGCTCGAGCGCGCCGAGGCCAACGGTGAGGTCCGCCCAGCCGCGCTCCTCGTACCTTTCGACGAGTGCCTCGAACATCCGGCGGCAGGCGTCGGGCGTATAGCGCGGCTGACGTTCCCCAGCCGTGTTCTCCACCGCGAAGCGGACCGCCTTCGTCGCGGGTGCGGCCGAGGCGTCCACCCGGTAGGCCGCCACGAGCAGGCTGCCGAGCTCCTCGTCGGAGACCTGCGACAGATCCGGGTGCCTGTCCTGGTCCTGAAGGGGGAAGTCCGGGTCGGTCAGCGCGCGCATCAGCCGGGCGGCGAGGTCCATCAGGCGCCTCTCTTGATCTGTCGGAGGATCGTCTTGTCGGTGATCTTCGTGTCGGCGGCGAGCAGGAACGCCTTGCTGAGGATCAGGGAGAGCCGTTCGTCCTCGAACGGCAGGAAGACCCTGCCGTCGCCCTTGCCGGGCGCGGAAACGATGCACAGGTAGGCGTCGTCCGGTTCCATGAGGATGTTGGCCGAACCCAGATGGATCTTGTACGTGCCCAGGTCCCCCCGGACCACCAGGAAGCGGCCGTCGAGCGTGCACCGGCCGGCGATCTTCAGGCGCGGCAGAATGCGTTCCAGCGTCTCGCGGCGGACCTCGGCACTCGCCGTCAGCGCACCGAACGTGGCCGTCCGCCAGTACCCGGCATAGCGGTCCTCGCCCCGGTCGGTCCAGTCGGGGTCGGCGGCGATCGAGGTCACGCCCACGAACAGATCGACGTCCCGCATCGCCTCGCTGAACACCAGCGGGGGCACCTGCGATAGCGGAACCTCCCGCCAGCGCCGGCCGGCCCGCCGTTCGAAGCGGACCTGGTCCGTCGCGGCGTGCTCGGGCGCGTAGCCGCCGTCGTCGTCCGCGGCGGGCTCGTGGTGGAAGCAGGCCCGCCACTCGCCGTCGCCGAACTCGGCCCGCGCCTTCCCGTCGTGGCCGCCGTCGTACCGGCCGAGGAAGTTGGCCTGCCAGCCGCGTTCCTTGAACAGCGCGTAGAGCTGCCGGTAGTGGACGATGTGGGCGGCGAACCGGTTGGAGTAGACGCCGGTCTCCTCCTCCGCCGGGGTGAGGAGGTAGATCTCCCGGAAGGCCTGTTTGAACGGCTGCCGCAGCTGCTCGGCGACGAGCCGCTCCCGCCATGTCCTGATGTCATCCGCCGTCGCCCGGATCGGATGCCACAACCGGACGCGCTCGGGTTCGCCGGGCGGCTCGGCCATCGGTGCCGTCGCACGCCACTCGCCGTCCGCGTCCTCGACGTTCCGGTACTCCCAGATCAGGCCGCGGACGAGAGTTCCGGTGACCGGATGGTCACGGTAGTAGCGGCACCACTCGTCATACGGCCACTCGCGCCCGGCCGACATCAGCGCCTCGACACGGACCCGCTCCGCCGACAGTGTGCCCCGCACCTCCTTGGCCAGGGCCTTCAACTCCTTGAGCTCGTCCGGGAAGCCGTTCTTCACCGCCGCCGGAGCCGTACGGGAAGTCCGGCCGTCGGGGCCCGTGTAGGTGAGCCGCACCGTCATCGCGTCCTCTACCGTCACGCGCGCCCGGTATCCACCCAGCTCCCGCTCGAGCGAACCGTCCGGCTGCAGACCGTGGCCGGGCACGCTGCGCTCGATCAGCTGGCCCGCCGTGACCCCCTGCCTTGCGGCGGCGGTCACCAGCGCGGTGTCGAGCTGCTTGAGCAGAGCCCGGTGCCTGATCTGCGATTGCAGCCGCCACAGCGTCTCCAGCGCGGCCGGATCGTCGATCTCGGCCAGCGCGTTGATCGCCGCGCCCGCGAGCTTGAGGTCCTCGACCACGTCGGCTCTGGGGCCGCCGGCTCGCAGCGCGAGCGCGCCGAGATACGGCACGGCTGTCGGCCCGCCGGTCAGTGCGCCCGCCCAGACGGCGCCACGCGCCAGGTCCCCGTCGTTCTGGTGAACGAGGTAGTGGTGGTGGTACGCGCTGGAACTCCAACAGGTGGGCGGGCCGCTTTCCCGACTGCACAGCGGATCGTCCTCGGCCAGCGCCCGCAGGACCTCGGCCGCCAGGTCCCGCGCCGATGCGGCGTCCATGAGCGTGCGGCACGTGCGCCTCCACCGCTGTGAGGGACGCGGCCCGGACAGGCCCCCCAGGTGCCGGACGAAGTCGGCCAGCTCCGGCGTCGGCACCGTGTTCGCACGATCGCGCAGCGCGGCGGCCCAGGGGGCGTGGGGCGGGATGAGCCCCTCGGGGAGGTGCGCCTCGTCCACGCTCGCGAGCAACGCGCGGAGGCGTTTGGCGAGCGGCCCGTGCAGGTGCGCGGGAGCATCGCCGCTCATGAGTTTCGCGTGAGCGTGCCGCAGCCAGGGGGCGACCGCACGGCAGCCGTCGACGTCGAGCCGCTCGGCGGCATCCAGCGCCAGCCCGAGGGGACCGGCGGCCCAGAAGCCGAAGTCGAACTCGGTGACGCGGATCAGCAGCACCGCGACCTCGTCCGGCGTCCAGCCGTCCACGCGTGAGATCACGGTTTCGATCTCGGAGTCGTACCGCCGGGATGCGGTGTCGTCGAAGCGGGAGGCCAGCGTCAGGCACAGGGCTGCGGCCCTGCCCTCCTCGTCCGAGGCGGCCGCAAGCCGCCCGTCGATCTCGGCCTGGGTCGCCGCGCGTATCGCTTGGATCCGCTCGAATTCCTGCGGTCCCCGCAACGCCGTGGCGGCGTCCCACCGGGGCTCCGTCCGCTGACGTTCCATGAGGTCGACGAGCCAGCGGACGCGGTCGAGGGCGGCGGACCTCACGTCGTCGAGCGAGTCGTTCCTACGGGATTCGGCCACCAAGGCTTCGTAGAACATGGCGGGATGATGGCAGGGGGCACTGACAATGCGACCAACCTGAAGGGGCACCGCGCCCGTTGAATCCGGCGCATGGCCAGGGGCCATCATCCGCCCGGCGCAGCCGTGCGTTCGCGGGGGGGCCGGGTGGTGAACGTCGTCAGCGCACGCCGTCAGTCCGCTTCGTCCTGCCGCTGCCAGACTCGGGGCCAGTTGCCGGACGGTGGAGGCGGCCCCGTGATGCCCAGGTCACGCCGTGCGAGGGCGTAGAAGGCGTCACGTGCTTCACTCATGTGCCGGACCGCCCTCTCCCAGCCGGCACTGTCGTCCTTCAGGCCGCGGGCATAGAGTTCGACGTTCCACACGGCTTCGTGCCACTTACGAGCCGCCGCTATGGTCTCGGCATCCCCGATGAGCAGCACCGATTCCCACTCGGCTGCACGCCGCGCCTCCGCCTCCGCGAGCTGCGCGAGGCCCTGCTCCGGGTCCAGGGGGTCCACAGCGTGCTGGAAGGCCCGCGCTGCCGCCATGCGCTGCGCGATGTTGATCTGGTGCTTCAGGGCGTTGGCGTAGGACGCGTAGGTGTCCAGCCTCTTCTGGTCCCAGCGTTCGGCTCTGGCTCTTCTCCACCGGCTGCGTTCCGTGAGGCTCGTCGCCATGTAGGAAGCGACGGCTCCTACGAGAACGCCGGCCAAGGCAGGCAACTGATCCCACAACGCCATTACCCCCGTTGAGCGCTGACAGTTGGTGCCACACTGCCGTACTCAGCGGGTTCGGGGTAGGTGGCATGCCCGCGGTCTCATGCCGTGCGGGAAGGCACTGCGACTCGTCGCATCGCGGAGCTTCGGTGGCCGGCCTCACGTACGTGTTTGGACCCCGCGCGGCCCGCCGTTCCGGAATCGGCGGGCCGGCGTCTCGGGAGGCGCCGTCGCGGGGTACACGGAAAGTACGCCGCCGGGGGCGAAAACGGAAGGCCCCTTTTGCATGGTGGTCTGGACAACCGAAACCGGGCCCCCCTCATGAACTGGGCCCCCTCATGCCGTCCGCTTGCGGGACACTGCCTTCTTGGCCCCCTCACGCCGTCCGCTTGCGGGAGCCCGCCTTCTTCGCCGTCGTCTTCGTCGGCGTCGCCTTCGTCGCCGTCTTCTTCGCAGCCGTCCGCTTCGACGCCGAAGCCGAAGCCGAGGCCGAAGCCGAGGCCGAAGCCGCTGGCTTCTTGCCCTCCGCCGCCTTGGACGTCGACTTGCGGGCCGGCTGCGTCTTCTTGGCGGCAGCCGTCTTCTTCGCCGTGGACGTCGACTTCTTGCCGCCCGTCTCCTTGGGGGCGGCGCGGCGGCCGGGGAGGGGTCTGACCTCGGCCTCCCCGACGGCCTCGGCCGGGGCCTCGCCGCGGGATTCGCGGGCCGCCCGCACGCTGTTCTCCAGGGCCGCCATCAGGTCCAGGACCTTGCCGCCGGCCGCCGGGGCGGGGGCCTCCGGTGGGGCCTCGCCGGAGGCCTTGGCCGCGATGACCTCCTCCAGTGCCTCCCGGTACTCGTCGTGCAGATCCTCCAGGTCCACCTCGCCGAGGGTGTCCATCAGGGCGTCCGCGAGGTCGAGTTCCTTGTCACGGATGGTGACGGAGGTGTCCGGGGCGACACCCTCGGGGGCGCGGACCTCGTCCGGCCAGAGGAGGCCGTGCATGGCGATGGCGTCGCCGACCACCCGGAGCATGCCGAGACGTTCCCGGCCGCGCAGGGCGTACTTGGCGATCGCGACCTTGTTGCTGCGCTTGAGGGCCTCCCGGAGCAGGGTGTACGGCTTGGCCGCGGGGGCTCCGCTCGCCGCCAGGTAGTAGGCCGCGCCCATCTGGAGCGGGTCGATGCGGTCGGCCGGCACGAAGGCCACGATCTCGATGGTGCGGGCCGTCGGGATCGGCAGGTGGGAGAGGTCCTCGTCGGTGATCGGGATGATCGAGCCGTCCGCGTCCTCGTAGGCCTTGCCGATCTCTCCCTGGGTGACCTCGCGTTCCTCCAGTTCGCACACCTTGCGGTAGCGGATGCGCCCGTTGTCCTCGGTGTGGATCTGGCGGAAGGAGATCGCATGGCTCTCCGTGGCGTTCACCAGCTTGATCGGGATGCTGACGAGGCCGAAGGAGATGGCGCCGTTCCAGATCGATCGCACGTGCCGCACCCTTCCTTACGGTTTGCTGTGTTAGGTGGAGGTATAGGACGGGTTTTCTGGGATTGTCATCCTATGACGCCTATCACAGAGGTGGAGGGGCGGCGGCTCCCGCTCAGCAACCTGGAGAAGGTGCTCTATCCGGAGACCGGCTTCACCAAGGGAGAGCTGCTGCACTACTACGCGACCACCGCCGGCGCCCTGCTGCCGCATCTCCGCGACCGTGCCGTGTCCTTCCTGCGCTATCCGGACGGCCCCGGCGGGCAGCTGTTCTTCACCAAGAACGTGCCGCCTGGTACGCCCGAGTGGGTCATGACCGCCGGGGTTCCGCGGTCGTCCGCGGACAGTCCGGCCCGGATGGTGGTGGTGCAGGACCTGCCGAGTCTGGTCTGGGCGGCGAACCTGGTCACCGAGTTCCACACCCATCAGTGGCTGGTGCAGTCACCGGACGAGGCCGACCGGCTGGTCTTCGACCTGGACCCGGGCGCGCCCGCGACCGTCGTCCACTGCTGCCAGGTCGCCCTGTGGCTGCGCGAGCGGCTCGCGGCGGACGGGATCGAGGCGTACCCGAAGACGGCCGGGTCGAAGGGGCTGCACCTGCTGGCGGCCGTGCGCGGAAGCTCCTCCGAGCGGACGAGCGAGTACGCGAAGGCGCTCGCCGTGGAGGCCGAGCGGGCCATGCCCCGGCTGGTGGTGCACCGGATGACGAAGAGCCTGCGGCCGGGGAAGGTGTTCGTCGACTGGAGCCAGAACGCGGCCCGCAAGACCACCGCCACGCCGTACACGCTGCGCGCCCGCCGGGTCCCGCTGGTGTCCGCGCCGGTGACGTGGGAGGAGGTCGCGGACTGCCGGGACCCCGGGCAGCTGGCGTTCGAGGCGGTGGACGTCGCGGCGCGGCTGCGGGACCACGGCGATCTGCTGGCGCCCCTGCTGGACCCGGCGGCGGCCGCCCCCTTGCCCTGACGAAGTGCCTGGGAGAAGGCGAAGCGCCTGGGAGAAGGGGAAGTGCCTGGGAGAAGGGGAAGTGCCTGAGAGAAGGCGAAGTGCCTGGGGAAAAAGGGGCAGGCTCAGAGAAAAGGGGCAGGTCCTGGTAAAAGGGGCAGGACCCGGCTACAGCCTCCCCCACGTCCCCCGGTCCCGTGCCATCCCGTGCAGTGCCTCCACATCGGCCGGCTTCAGTACCCCGCCCAGCCGTGCCAGGCCCGACAGCTCCGTGTCCCGCAGGATTCGTACCCCCCGGGGCTGGAGGCTCACGGTCACCTCGGCCGGGCCGCCGGCCAGGGCCAGTACCGGGTGGACCTCGGCGGTCAGGGCGTAGGACGCGCGGTCGGCGTCGGTGCGCAGGCGGCGCAGCAGGCGCTCGGGGTCGCGGCGGCCCACGGTGACCATGGGGTCGGCGACCAGGACCTTGGCCTTGCGGGCGTACAGGGCGTGTACGGCGAACAGGCCGCCGGGGCCGATCAGCAGGTGGTGGATGCGGTCGCCGCCCGGGAGCGGGATCGAGTGCAGGGTGTGCCAGCCCGCGCCCTCAAGACCGTCCAGGGCCGCGCCGACGGTCTGCTCGGCGGTCAGGGCGCGCCGGCGCGGGTCGGGGCGGAGCCGGTGGGCGGGGCCGGGGTCGCGGTCGAGGGCGACGAGCAGGGCCTCGCCGGGGCGGTTGGGGGCCAGGTCGTCGTCCGGGTGGAGGGTCAGCCGGGCCAGTTCGGCGGGGGTCGGGACCGGGGGTGGGCCCACGGTCACCGGGCCGGTCAGGAAGGGTTTCAGGGCCTGGAGTATCTCGTCCCTGACGTCCTCGCCGAGCAGGTTGACCCGGCCCGTCTCGCGGTCGTACCAGGCGACATTGCTGCCGTCCGGCCGGCAGACGTACAGCCGCTCCCGGCCGTGCCGGTAGGCCGGCACCACGCGCAGTCCGCTCATGCGCCATCACCCCTCGTCCATGGGAACAGGCGGGGTGCGCCCGGGGCAAGACCGGTTACCTTGGATGACGGCCCGGCGAGGGGGAGTTGGGGAGGCGCCGTGCGGAACCGCTCAGAGCAGCCCGGCCCACCGGCCGCGGAGAGCCCGTGGAACGAGATCGTGCCCGGCCTGTGGCTGGGCGGACACGAGTTCCGGGAGCGTGCTTCGGGGCGGGTGCGGCTCGCCGTCGTGCACGACGAGTTCGATCTGGTGCAGTCACTGGTGCGGCGGCCCGGGTACGGGCCCGATCCGGGTGTGGAGCACCATGTGTGGCCGGTCCCGGACGGTCCGCTGGACGGCACGCAGCTCGCCGGGGTGATGCGGCTGGCGCGCGCGGTGAACGAGGCGCTGGACGCCGGCCGCCGGGTGCTGGTGCGCGGTGATCTCGGGTACAACCGTTCGGGGCTGGTCGTCGCGCAGGCCCTCGTGCTGCGGGAGCGCGGCGCCGAGGAGGCGGTCCGGCTGATTCGCGCCCGGCGCTCGGCGTGGGCGCTGCACAACGAGCTGTTCGTGGAGTATCTGCGGGCGGGCCTGTCCACGGTGCGGCTGCTGGAGGAGCTCGCCGAGTAGCCTCTCTTGCAGCACCCGCCGCCAGGTGCACGAAAAGGACCTCTCCGGACCTCTCCAGGAGCACCGTGCCAGCCCGCCGTCCCGTGCGCACCCGTCGTCCCGTGCGCACCCGTCGTCCCGTGCGCACCCGTCGTCCCGTGCGCGCCGCCCTCGCCGTGGCCGTCGTCGCCCTGCTGTCGGCGACGGCGACCGGCTGCGGGGACAGGGGCGAACTGCAGGCCGCCGGTCCGACCGCGACCGCCGTCAGCCCCGCCAAGCTCTGGCCCGACCTCAGGCCGGCGTCCAGCCCGGCCTTCCCGTACGACGTGGCGGCGCGCGAGACCGTGAAGGGGATCACGGTCCCCGGTGACGACATCCGGCGGGTGGATCCGGTGGACGTGGTCGAGGCGGAGGTCGAGGCGCATCCCGACGACTACGGGTCCAAGGGCGCCTACCACGCGACGGTGGACCGGCTGAAGGAGTGCCGGCCGGGCGGGAACCGTGCGCGCTGTCCGCTGCTGAAGCCGTACTACCGGGACCTGACCGGCGACGGCCGGAACGACATGACGCTCGGCTTCCGGCTGTATCCGACCAACCAGACGGCGGTGCGGGTGTACACCGTCGAGAAGCACAAGCTGGTGCAGGTGCTGGCCGACAACGACGCGATCATCGGCGTGGAGCTGGCCGGCCGGGCGCTGATCGAGCGCTCGCCCGCCGACATCTCGGGGTACGAGTACCGCACGACCTGGGTGTGGGACCCGCAGCAGCGCGCGATGGTGTTCTCGCGGGACGAGTTCCTGCACACGGGGGGCCGCCGGCACGGCAAGAAGCCCTCCGGCTCCCGGTCCCCGTCCCCGTCCCCGTCCATCGCCGCGGCCCCGGCCCCGGCCCCGTCCCCTTCCGCCTCCCCGTCCGTCTCTCCGTCGGTCGCTCTGTCCGTCTCTCCGTCGGTCGCTCTGTCCGTCTCTCCGTCCGTCGCTCCGTCCGTGAGCGCGCGATGAGGCTGGGCATGCCGCAGTGGGCGGGGACGCTCGCGGTGAAGGCGGCCGCGTTCATCACGGTGATGTGCTGTGCCCTGGCCGCGCTGCTCGGTGTCCTGGTGCACGTCTCGGTGACGAACCAGACCGTCGGCCAGGCCCGCGACCTGGCGCTGTCCCGGCTGGCGGACGCCACGCAGGCGTACGAGGCCGGGGACGCGCTGCTGCCGGGCGCCGGGGTGGACCCGGAGGGGCTGCCCTCGCCGCTGCGGACGCTGGCGGCGGCCGGGGAGCGCGGCACCATGGTGGCCACGCACCGGGGGCGCCCGATCATGTGGGCGGCGGGCCCGGCGGCCGGGCACCGGGCGCTGGCCGTGGAGGTCGACTACTCGCAGCAGTCCCGCACCATCGCCGGACTCGACACCTCGATCCTGTGGTCCTCGGGGGTCGCGATCGGGGTGACGGTGCTGCTCGCGGTGTTCGCCGTGACCCGGGTGACCCGGCGGCTGCACGGCACCGCGCGGGTGGCCCGGCGGATCAGCGCGGGGGATCTGGACGCGCGGGTGGACGACCCCCGAACGAAGGATCCGACCCGTCCGCAGGACGAGGTGGCCGTGGTGGCCGCCGCCCTGGACATCATGGCCTCGTCGCTGCAGAGCAAGCTGCTGAGCGAGCAGCGCTTCACCGCGGACGTGGCGCACGAGCTGCGCACCCCGCTGACCGGGCTGCACGCGGCGGCGGAGCTGCTGCCGGCGGGCCGGCCGACGGAGCTGGTACGTGACCGCGTGGCGGCGCTGCGCACGCTGACCGAGGACCTGCTGGAGATCTCCCGGCTGGACACCGGGCGGGAGCGGCTGGAGGTGGACAGCGAGGAGCTGGGGGCGCTGGCCCGGCGGGTGGTGCGGGCGTCGGGCACGGACACGGAGGTGCGGGTCGTCGCCGACGCGTGGGTGGAGACGGACCGGCGGCGGCTGGAGCGGGTGCTGGGGAATCTGGTGGCCAACGCGCACAAGCACGGGGGCCCGCCGGTGGTGCTGACCGTGGACGGGCCCGTGGTGACCGTGCGCGACCACGGGGCGGGATATCCGGAGTACCTGGTCGCGCACGGCCCGCAGCGGTTCCGCACCGAGGGCGGGGCCAAGGGGCACGGGCTGGGTCTGACCATCGCGGTCGGTCAGGCGGAGGTGCTGGGCGCGCGGCTGACGTTCGCGAACGCGGTGGACGGCGGGGCGGTGGCCACGCTGCAGCTGCCCGCCGCCGAGTAGCACCGACGCGAACAGTCACTCTGTACGTCTCTTTGTACGTCTCTTTGTACGTCTCTTTGTACGTCTCTTTGTACGTCTCTTTGTACGTCTCTTCGTACGCCTCTTTGCACGTATCGCGCACAAGACATCCCATTTGGGTAGGTTCCGGGCATGACGAAGCCCGGAACCACCCTGGCGGCGGCCAAGGCTCCCGCACCCGCCGTACGACTCCCCCGGCGCCGTGGCATCGAACTCTCCCTGATCGTGGTGGCCGTCGGGCTGTCCGTGTACGGGTACTGCGCGGTGGGGGTGGCGCGGACCGGCAGCGTCCCGCCCGGTGCCGCCGTGTACGGCGCCGGGCTCGGGGTGCTCGCCCTGTGCGCGCATCTCGCGGTCCGCATCCGGGCGCCGTACGCCGATCCGCTGCCGCTGCCGATCGCGGTGCTGCTCAACGGGCTCGGCCTGGTGCTCATCTACCGGCTGGACCTGGACACCCCGGGCGACCGGGCGGCCCCGGCCCAACTGGTGTGGTCGACGCTCGGGGTGGGCCTGTTCATCGTCGTCGTCCTGCTGCTGCGCGACCACCGGATGCTCCAGCGCTACTCCTACGTCTGCGTGGTCGCCGCGCTGGGACTGCTCGGGCTGCCGATCCTCTTCCCGGCGGTCAACGGGGCGCGCATCTGGATCCGGATCTCGGGGTTCTCCATCCAGCCGGGCGAGTTCGCCAAGGTGCTGCTCGCGGTGTTCTTCGCCGCGTACCTCGCCGACAACCGCAACGCGCTCGCGTACGCGGGCCGCCGCGTGTGGCGGCTGCGGTTCCCGACCGGGCGGGTGCTCGGGCCGATCGTGACGATCTGGCTGCTGAGCGTCGGCGTGCTGGTCCTGGAGCGCGACCTCGGCACCTCGTTGCTGTTCTTCGGGCTGTTCGTGGTGCTGCTGTACGTGGCGACCGGCCGCACCGGCTGGATCGCGGTCGGCCTGCTGCTGGCCGTGGCGGGGTCGTTCGCCGTCAGCCGGTTCGAGCCGCACGTGGGGGGCCGGATCGAGGACTGGCTGGATCCGTTCGGCACGATCGAGGCCGGGCTCGGCCCCAACCAGCTGTCCCAGTCGCTGTTCGCCTTCGCGGCCGGCGGGTTCCTCGGCACCGGGCTCGGGCTCGGCCACTCCACGCTGATCGGTTTCGCCACCAAGTCCGACTTCATCCTGGCCACGGCCGGCGAGGAGCTGGGCCTGGCGGGTCTCGGCGCGATCTTCCTGCTGTACGCGCTGCTGGTGGAGCGCGGCTACCGGGCGGGCCTCGCCCTGCGCGAGCCGTTCGGGCGGCTGCTCGCGGTGGGGCTCGCCTCGATCGTGGCGCTCCAGGTGTTCGTGATCGCGGGCGGGGTCACCGGCCTGATCCCGCTGACCGGCATGGCGATGCCGTTCCTCGCCCAGGGCGGCTCCTCGGTGGTCACCAACTGGGCGATCGTGGCGCTGCTGATCCGGGTGAGCCACTCCGCGCGCCGGCACTACGACGGGCAGGAGGCCCCGTGACCGAGTACGGCGGATTCCCCGAGGGCGGGCAGCCGATGACCCGGTACATCCGGCACGCCTGCGCGTTCTGCGTGCTGCTGCTCGTGGCGCTGCTGGTCAACGCCACCCGGGTGCAGATCGTGCAGTCCCGCGCCTACTCCGACAACCCGGCCAACCGGCGTGCCACGATCGCCCGTTACGCACAGCCGCGCGGGAACATCCTGGTCGGCGGCCGGCCGGTCACCGGGTCCGTGGACACCGGGGAGCAGTTGCGCTACGAACGCGCCTACCGCGACGGCCCGTTGTACGCCCCGATCACCGGTTTCGCCTCGCAGACGTACGGCACCACGTTCCTGGAGCACTCCGAGGACGGGGTGCTCTCGGGCACCGACCCGCTGCTGGCGCCGCTCGCGCTGTGGAGCGACGTGACGCGCCGGCGGAGTCCGGGCGGGGACGTCGTCACCACCCTGAACCGGAAGGCGCAGGAGGCGGCGTACCGGGGGCTGGACGGGCGCAAGGGCGCGGTGGCGGCGATCGAGCCGGACACGGGCCGGATCCTGGCCCTGGTGTCGAGCCCGTCGTACGACCCGGCCGTGCTGTCCGGCAACGGGGAGGCGGTGGCCTCGGCGTGGTCGCGGCTCAACCACGACCCGGAGAAGCCGATGCTCAACCGGGCGGTGCGGCAGACGTATCCGCCGGGGTCGACGTTCAAGGTGGTCACCGCGGCGGCGGCGCTGGACGCGGGGGTGATCACGGACCTGGACGCGCGGACGCACTCCCCCGACCCCTACCGGCTGCCGGGCACCACCACCCGGCTGACCAACGAGAGCGACGGCTGCGGCAACGCGTCGCTGCGGGCGGCCTTCACCTGGTCCTGCAACACGGTGTTCGCCAAGCTGGGTGTGGACGTCGGGGTGGACGCCATGGGGGCCACGGCCCGGGCGTTCGGGTTCAACGACAGCGGGCTGCGCGTGCCGTTCGCCGCCGCGCCCAGCACCTTCGACACGCACGTGGACCGGGCGCAGCTGGCGCTGTCCTCGATCGGCCAGTACAACACCCGGGCCACCCCGCTGCAGATGGCGATGGTCGCGGCGGCCGTCGCCGACGGCGGGCAGCTGCGCTCGCCGTACCTCGTGGAGCAGACCACCCGGCGGGGCGGCGAGACGGTCGCCGGGAGCGGGACGCATCCCGTGCGCCAGGTGATGAGCCCGGCGACGGCGAACCGGCTGCGGGAGCTGATGACCGACGTGGTCCGCAGGGGCACCGGCACCCGGGCGGCCATCCCCGGCGCGATCGTCGGCGGCAAGACGGGCACCGCCCAGCACGGGGTCGGCAACACGGGCGTGCCGTACGCCTGGTTCGTCTCCTGGGCGCAGAACGAGGACGCGCTGGAGCCGGGGGTGGCGGTCGCCGTGGTGGTGGAGGACGCGGCGGCGAACCGGGGCGAGATCAGCGGCGGCGGGGACGCGGCACCGATCGCGCGGGACGTGATGCGGGCGGTGCTCAAGCGGTGAGAAACGGGCCTCCCCCACGGCCCTGAGGGCGGCGGGGGAGGCTGGGGCGGTACACGGAGGTGGAGCCTGAGGTGGAAGAGCGGTCAGCCGATCGGCTTGACCGCCTCGGTGCGGACCTTGACGGTCTGCTGCGCGAGCGCCTCGAGGTCGACCTCCGACGGGTTCTGCGACAGCAGCGGCGTGTTCACGACGGCGACGGTGGCGCCCGTGTTGCCGTCGGCCCAGGCGCACATGGGCAGGGTGATCTTCGTGCCCATCTGCTCCTGGGTCACCACCTCACAGGTGATGGTGACACCGAGGTGGAAGTCCTTGGCCGGTACGGCGACCTTGGCGCCGTCGCTCTCGGCGGCGCCCTTCATCATGTTCTTGCGGGCCGCGTCGGCGTTCTTGAACCGGCCGTACATGCCGGACACCACCATGGTGCCCTTGGTCGCGTCGCCGCCCACGTCGTAGCTGCCGACCACGCCGTGGGTGTCCTTGGCGTCCCAGGCGCCGTCGGCCTCGCTCTCGATCTTCTTGCCCTCGGTGTCGGAGAGGTCCTTGGCGAGGTGGTACTTCCCGTCGACCAGGGTCTCGGGCAGGGTGAGCTTGTTCTTCGCCTCGGGGAAGCCGCTCTTCAGGCCGGCCCCGATCGCGCCGAGCGCGACCAGACCGCCCACGAGGAGCACGACGACACCGCCGACGATCCCCAGGATCAGCCCGAGCCGCCGCTTCTTCGGCGGCGGAGCCATGGGCGGCGCACCCCAGGCGGGGTACGGCTGCGGCGGGTACGGCGCTTGAGGGGACGGCTGCTGCTGGGGGTAGGGGGAGCCGTAGGGGCCGGGGCCCGGAGGCTGCCGGCCGTACGGGGCCTGCGGCTGCGGGGGCTGCTGGCCGTACGGGTTCTGCGGGGGCTGCTGGCCGTAGGGAGACTGCGGCTGCTGCGGCGGCGGAGGCATGGACACGCCAGCACGCTACTGCACGCGGGTGACCGGTACGGCACCGCACCTGGCACCGGCCGGTACCCGGCGGGGCCCGCGTACCGGCCGGTCCCCGGCGGCGCCCGCCGCGCGTCAGCTCACCCCCGCCCCTTCCCGCTCCCCCTACCCTTCCCCTTCCCCTTCCCCTTCCCCTTCCCCTTCCCCTTCGTGCTCCCCCGAGCCCGACCGGACCGCCGCCGCCACCTCGGCCACCCGCTCCCGCTCCTCGGCGGCGAAGCGCTCCGCGTCCAACTGCTCGGCGAGTTCCTCGTCCTGGGCCATCAGCAGGTCCAGGTTGGCGTCGCCCATCTCCAGGACGCCCATGTCGACGTAGGCCTGCTGCAGCCGCTTGCCCCACAGGCCGATGTCCTTGACGCAGGGCACGATCCGGCTGAACAGCAGCTTGCGGAACAGCTGGAGGAACTCCGACCGCTCGCTCAGCGCCTCCGCCTCCGCCCTGGGGATGCCGAAGTTCTCCAGCACCTCGACCCCGCGCAGCCGGTCGCGCATCAGGTAGCAGCCCTCGATGACGAACTCCTCGCGCTCGCGCAGTTCGGCGTCGGTGAGCTGCTTGTAGTAGTCGCGCAGCGCCATCCGGCCGAAGGCCACGTGCCGGGCCTCGTCCTGCATGACGTAGGTGAGGATCTGCTTGGGCAGCGGCTTGTTCGTGGTGTCCCGGATCATCCCGAAGGCGGCCAGCGCCAGTCCTTCGATGAGCACCTGCATGCCCAGGTACGGCATGTCCCAGCGGCTGTCGCGCAGCGTGTCGCCGAGGAGCGACTGCAGATTGTCGTTGATCGGGTAGACGAGCCCGATCTTCTCGTGCAGGAAGCGGCCGTAGATCTCGGCGTGCCGGGCCTCGTCCATGGTCTGGGTCGCCGAGTAGAACTTGGCGTCCAGGTCGGGCACCGACTCCACGATCCGCGCCGCGCAGATCATCGCGCCCTGCTCGCCGTGCAGGAACTGGCTGAACTGCCAGGAGGCGTAGTGCCGGCGCAGCTCGCCCTTGTCCTTGTCGGAGAGCTTGTCCCAGTACTTGGTGCCGTAGAGGGACATCGCCTCCTCGGGCGTGCCGAGCGCGTCGTACGGGTCGACCTCCAGGTCCCAGTCGATACGGGTCTGTCCGTCCCACTGCTTGTCCTTGCCCCGCTGGTACAGGGCGAGGAGGCGGTCGCGGCCGTCGTCGTACTCCCAGCTGAACCGGGCGGATCCGGTCGCGGGCACCTCCCAGGGGGAGTTCGACGGCGGGTTGGCGTACAGGTCATGGGTCGGCATACCTCGCAGGCTCACACGTAGACGCGGAGTCAACAAGTCATGCGCGGGGGATTGACGGCCTTGCTGACAAGCAGTCTCATAAGAGTGGACGACGTACCCCCGGGTAACGAGGTGAGGGAGCCATGACGACCCTGACGGAAGCGGACGCGCTGGACGGTCTGCGCGACGCGCTCGGCCTGCTCAAGGACCGGGAGCAGGTGGCCGAACGGCTGCTGGTCTCCTCCGCCAAGCACTCCTTCGACCCGGACAAGGAGCTGGACTGGGACGCGCCCTTCGAGGAGGGCAAGTGGTTCTGGCCGCCGGAGCTGGTGTCGCTGTACGACACGCCGATGTGGAAGCGGATGAGCGAGGAACAGCGGATCCTGCTCTCCCAGCACGAGGCGGCGGCGCTGGCCTCGCTCGGCATCTGGTTCGAGATCATCCTGATGCAGCTGCTCGTCCGGCACATCTACGACAAGGCGGCGACGAGCGCGCACGTCCGCTACGCGCTCACCGAGATCGAGGACGAGTGCCGGCACTCGAAGATGTTCGCGCGGCTGATCTCGCACGGCGGGACGCCCTGGTACCCGGTGAGCCGGGCGCACCAGAACCTCGGCCGCCTCTTCAAGACGATCTCCACGACCCCCGGCTCCTTCACCGCCACGCTCCTCGGCGAGGAGGTGCTGGACTGGATGCAGCGGCTGACCTTCCCGGACGAGCGGGTGCAGTCCCTCATCCGGGGCGTCACGCGCATCCACGTGGTCGAGGAGGCCCGGCACGTGCGGTACGCCCGCGAGGAGCTGCGCCGCCAGATGGTCACCGCGCCGAAGTGGTCCCAGGAGTTCACCCGGGTCACCTCCGGTGAGTTCGCCCGCGTCTTCTCGGTCGCCTTCGTGAACCCCGACGTCTACACGAACGTCGGGCTCGACAAGCGGGAGGCCATGGCGCAGGTGAAGGCGAGCGGCCACCGGCGGGAGGTCATGCAGACCGGCGCCAAGCGCCTGACCGACTTCCTGGACGACATCGGCGTCCTGCGGGGCGTGGGACGACGCCTGTGGAGGTCGTCGGGACTGCTGGCCTGACCGGGCGGCGGGTGCGTCGTGGCTGGTCGCCCCCCGACCGCGAAGGACAGCGGGCCCACCGCGACCGGCCGCGCCCCGACCACGAAGGACAGCGGGCCTGCCACGACCGGCCGCGCCCCGACCACGAAGCGACTGACCGCCCCGCGGCGAAGCCGCACATCGACACAGCCTGGACGACATCGGCGTCCTGCGGGGCGTGGGACGACGCCTGTGGAGGTCGTCGGGACTGCCGGCCTGACCGGGCAGCGGGTGGTCGTGGCTGGTCGTGCCCCTCCAGGTTGGCCGCGTGGCCCTGTCCGCAGAGTCGCGTGGCCCTGTCCGCAGAGTCGCGTGGCCCTGCCCGGAGAGGCGTGTGGCCCTGTCCGGAGGGGCGTGGCGATTAGGCTGACGGGCATGACCCCGGCCGCCACCCCCGCCTACCGTCGCCTGAGCGTCGAGGAGCGACGAAATCAGCTTCTCGACGCCGCGCTCTCCCTCTTCGCCCACCGCGCACCGGAGGACGTGTCACTGGACGACGTGGCGGAGGCCGCCGGTGTCTCGCGGCCGCTGGTGTACCGGTACTTCCCCGGCGGCAAGCAGCAGCTGTACGAGGCCGCGCTGAGGTCGGCCGCCGACGAGCTGCGGCAGTGCTTCGACGAGCCCCGCGAGGGCCCGCTGATGCCCCGCCTCTCGCGCGCCCTGGAGCGCTACCTGACCTTCGTGGACGAGCACGACACCGGCTTCAGCGCGCTGCTCCAGGGCGGCAGCGTGGTGGAGACCTCCAGGACGACCGCGACGGTGGACGGCGTGCGCCGGGCGGCGGCGGAGCACATCTACCACCACCTCGGCGTCGCCGACCCCGGCCCCCGGCTGCGCATGACCGTCCGCACGTGGATCACGGCCGTCGAGGCGGCCTCCCTGATCTGGCTGGACGAGGGCAAGGAGCCCCCGGTCGAGGAGCTGCGCGCCTGGCTGGTGGAGCAGTTCGTGGCCGTCCTCACGGTCACCGCCGGCCGTGATCCGCAGACGGCCGAGATCGTCGGCGCGCTCGCCGAGGATGTCTGAGACTGAAGCCGTGAAGAGTCAGGAAACCCCCTTCGAGGGCGGCCCCATGGACGGCCGCGTGCTGCCCGTCCTGTGCGGCCCCACCGGGCACCCTCCGAAGACGTACCGCATCCCCGTGCCCGACCCGGACGGCGGGCCGCCCGCGGTGCTCGTCTACCGCCGCGTGCCACGCGGGCACAGCAAGAGGCTCGGGCTGATCACGGGCTGGAAGTACCGGTACGACCCCGACGACCGGTCCGGCGGACGGCTCAGGTGGCCCTGGTCGAAACCGGACGTCCCGCCGCCCGGCAAGCCGGGTGACACGACCGGGTGACAGGGTTGCGCCGAACCGCGCACGCCGAGCGCGCGCCCCGCGCGGATACATCTGATTATCGCGGTGCGATAGGAGGCGAACAGCCCGCCCTCCCCGCACCCGAGGTGATGTCGTGTCAGGAACGTTCCTGCGCCTGGCCTGTACGGCGGCGGTGGCGGCCCAGGCCGCCCTCGCACCCGTGCCCTGCGTGGCCGCACCGAACCCGCAGCGGCCCGTCTCCCAGCTGCTGACGGACCTTCAACAGCTGTACCGGCAGACCGAACAGGCCACCGAGAGCTACAACGCGACGGCCGACAAGCTGAAGCGGCAGCGCGCCGAGGTGTCCCGGCTGGAGGGCGAACTGACCCGCGCCCGCCTCGCCCTCCAGGACAGCCGCACCGACGCCGGCCGGCTGGCCCGCCGGCAGTACCAGGGCAGCACCGAACTCGACCCCTACGTCCGTGTGCTCCTCGCCCCCGACCCGCAGCACGCGCTGGACGAGGGCCATGTCATCGGCGAACTCGCGCGCGAGCGAGCCCGGACGGTGAACCGGCTGGCCGCCGCGGAGAAGCGCCAGGACACCCTGGCCCGGGCGGCCCGCGAGGCCCTCGACACCCAGCTCACCCTCGCCGACCGGCAGCGCAGGCAGCGCGACGACGTCCAGGGCAGACTCGGCGCCGTGGAGCGCCTGCTGGCCTCCCTCACCCCGGACCAGCTGGCCGCGATCGCCCGGCTGGAGCAGCAGGGCGTCACCGAGGCCCAGGACAGGCTCACCACCGCCGGCGCCCTGCCCGACAACCGCTCCGCCTCCCCCGCGGGCGCCCGGGCGGTCCGCTACGCCATGGACCAGCTCGGCAAGCCGTACCGGTGGGGCGCCCAGGGCCCGAACGCCTACGACTGCTCGGGCCTGACCTCACAGGCGTGGTCCCACGCGGGCACCCCGATCCCCCGGACGAGCCAGGAGCAGTGGGCCCGGCTGAAGAAGGTCCCGCTGAACCGGCTCCGCCCGGGCGACCTGGTGATCTACTTCCCCGAGGCCACGCACGTGGCGATGTACGTGGGCGCGGGCAGGGTCGTCCAGGCACCGCGCCCCGGAGGCCGCGTCACGGTCTCACCCCTGGCGTCCTTCCCGATCCTCGGCGCGGTACGACCGGATCCTCAGGCCCCGGCCACCGAGCCCGGGTAGGCGGCCGTCCTCTCCGGGCCGGCAGGTCACCAGGCTGTGCCTTGCCCGGGCCCGCACGGATCGAGCAGCGCTCCTCAGCCCACCGGGTACTTCGAGATGGTTATCGAGGTGCCTGATCCGGTCGGACCGACCTGGACGGTAACCCCGTCCTTGTCCCGCTTGGCGACGATGTTGGCACTGAACCGACCTGTCCCGTCGGTGTGGCTGGTCACCGTGGCGCCCGGGTATGTGGGTATCGCCCCTGAAGGTGTCGCCCTCCGAACCCCGCTTTCCAGGGCGCCTGCGCACGGCGCACGGCGCACCCGCCCGGTACCGTGCTGGGCCGTGGAGGGAACCGTGTCCTGGACGGCCGGCTGCCGACGCCTCCACCGCCGCTGCGAGCGCGAGGGCCCGCGCCGCTCTCGCGGCTTGTGTTTGCCGAAGACACGAGCGGCAACGCGAAGTCCATGAGTCAATCGAACAGCGGCACTCATCAAAATTCCGCAACCAAACGGAATGCGTCCGCCAAGGCAAGGCAGGCCACGTCGAAGGCGACTGCTCCCGCGTCGCAGGCAGCGGACAAGGCGGCCGACATGTCAACTGACGCCTCGTCAACTGCGTCGGCCGCGGCCGAGCGTACGGCCGGGACGGGTACCGCGGTCGTACACCGTGCGGCCGAGCGTGTCCAGGCCGGCCGCAGGGCCGTCGTCGCCGCGTCCGGGCAGGCCGTGTCCCTCACCAGGACGGCATGGACGTTGGTCGCCCATCGAAAGCTCCTGGCCGCCGGTGTGGGCGCGGGCTTGTCAGCGCTGGGTGCCACGTCATACCTGGCAGGTCGCCGGGCGGGACGCCGCACGCACGGTCCGATCACCCGTCTGACCGGCGGCCGGATCTGAACGGCGCTCACAGAAGGTGCGGCCGACTGCGGTGACGGCGGCGCTGACGGCAACGACGACGGACGGCCGCCGGATCACCCGCCCGTGGTTCGCTTCGAAGGCCCGCTCCCGGTGAAACGCCAACGGCCCCGGCAGCAGAACCGGGGCCGTCCGTGGGCCGCCCGTGGGCCGTCCGAGGGCGGCCGACGTCGACCGACAACGACAGGCGACGACAGACGACGACTGTCGGAGTGCAGGGCAGAGGCTCGTCAGGCCCCCGCGACCGACGCCAGGTAGGCGCCCGTCTTCTCCGGGTCGTAGAAGAAGTTCTCGAAGTCCGCCGGGTCGTTGAAGGCGTTGGCGAAACGGTTCGCCACCGGCTGGAGCTGGCCCGCCGCGCCGATGAGGTTCAGGATGTGCTCCGGCGGCGGGGCCAGCATCGCGTTCGTCCACTTGGTGACGTGCTGGGCCGTGGCCCAGTAGCGGTCGAAGGTGGCCCGCATCCACTCCTCGTCGAACGGCTTGTCGTCGCGCTCCAGGATCGAGGCGAGGTAGGCGGCCGCGCACTTGGACGCGGAGTTGGAGCCCTGGCCGGTGATCGGGTCGTTGGCGACGACCACGTCGGCGACTCCGAGGACCAGGCCGCCGGAGGGGAGGCGGCCGATGGGGTTGCGGACGGTCGGGGCGTAACGGCCGGCCAGTGTGCCGCCGGCGTCGGTCAGTTCGACCTTGGTGGCCCGCGCGTACTCCCACGGAGTGAACTTCTCCATGAGTTCCAGGGTCAGGGAGAGGTGCTCCGCCGGGTCCTTGACGCCGTTGAAGACGTCGAGCGGGCCGCCGGGTATGCCCTCCCAGAACAGGATGTCGGCGCGGCCGGACGTGGTGAACGTCGGCATGATGAACAACTCGCCGACGCCCGGGACCAGGTTGCAGCGGACGGCGTCGAACTCCGGGTGCTCCGGGCGCGGCCCGAGCCCGTGCACGTACGCCACCGCGAGGGCGCGCTGCGGCTCGCTGTACGGCGAGCGCTCGGCGTCCCGGCCGAACATGGACACCAGTTCGCCCTTGCCGGCCGCGACCAGGACGAGGTCGTAGGTGCGGGAGAAGTAGTCGAGGTCGCCGACGGCCGCGCCGTGGATGACCAGCTGCCCGCCGCGCTGGGCGAAGGTCTCCATCCAGCCGGCCATCTTCACCCGCTGGTCCACGGACTGGGCGTACCCGTCGAGCTTGCCCACCCAGTCGATGGCCCGCTGGGTGGGGCCCGGGTCGTGCGAGCCGGGGGCCGCCACGGACACGCCGAGTCCCTCGATCTTCGGGGCCTGGGACTCCCAGAAGTTCAGCTGCAGATCGCGCTCGTGCTGCAGTGCCGTGTCGAACATGCACTGCGTCGACATGACCCGGCCGGAACGGATCTCGTCCGCGGTCCGGTTCGACATCAGGGTGACCTCGTAGCCGTGTGACAGCAGGCCGAGGGCGAGCTGGAGTCCGGACTGGCCGGCTCCAACGACGAGTATCTTCCGCATGCGGGTGGTGCTCCTCAATCAGGACTACTCGGGGGTTTCGTCCAGCGCGTGGCCCACCAGGGCCAGGAGGGTCTCGATCACCGAGATCCGCCGCCGCGCGTCCATGATCATGACAGGCACGTGCGGGGGTATCGTCAACGCCTCCCGCACGTCCTCGGGCTCGAAGCGCTCACTGCCGTCGAAGTGGTTGACGGCGACGACGTACGGCAGTCCGCAGCTCTCGAAGTAGTCCAGCGCCGGGAAACAGTCCTTCAGCCGGCGGGTGTCGGCCAGGACGACGGCACCGATCGCGCCGCGCACCAGGTCGTCCCACATGAACCAGAACCGCTGCTGGCCCGGCGTGCCGAACAGGTAGAGCACCAGGTCGTCGTCGAGCGTGATGCGGCCGAAGTCCATGGCCACGGTCGTGGTGAGCTTGCCGGGCGTGGCGGTGAGGTCGTCGGTCTCCTCGCTCGCCTCGGTCATCAGCGCCTCGGTCTGCAGGGGCGTGATCTCCGAGACGGAGGTGACCAGCGTGGTCTTGCCGACGCCGAAGCCCCCGGCCACCACGATCTTCGTGGCGATGGGGGCCCGGGCGCGGTCCGTCTGCCAGGACCTCACGTCCTCGTCGGTGTCCTCAAAGACGACGGAGTCCACTCAGCACCCTTTCCAGCAGCGCGCGCTCCGGGCGGCCGGTGCCGTGACCGGTTCCGGTGCCGTACACACGGATCTTTCCCTGGTCCGCGAGGTCGCTCAGGAGGACGCGGACCACGCCGAGCGGCATCTTCAGCAGCGCGGCGATCTCGGCCACCGTGCGCATACGGCGGCACAGTTCGACGATGGCCCGCATCTCCGGCATGACCCGGGCGGAGAGCGGCGCACTTGTCAGTTCCTTGCGCTCCTCGGGGGCCTCCAGAGCCGCGACGAACGTCTCCACGAGGAGCACGTGTCCGAAGCGGGTTCGGCCGCCGGTGAGCGAGTAGGGGCGGACGCGGGCGGGTTTGCGGTCGCCGCCGCGCACAGGAAGTTTCGATGTACCGCTCATCGGGCGCTCCCGGTCGACTGGGCCTCCAGTGACTGCCTCAGCTCCGAGCGCAGTTCAGGGGTGAGGACGTGGCCGGCGCGGCCGACGAACAGGGCCATGTGGTACGCCACCACGCTCATGTCGCACTCGGCGGAGCCATGCACGCCGAGCAGCGAGCCGTCGCTGATCGACATCACGAACAGGCTGCCCTCCTCCATCGCGACCATCGTGTGCTTGACCCCGCCGGAGTCCATCAGCTTGGCGGCGCCGACGGTGAGGCTGCCGATGCCGGAGACGATGGTGGCGAGGTCGGCGGAGGAGCCTCGGGGGCCGCTGCGCTGGGCCCCCCGGGCCTGGCGGGCCTCCTCCGTGTGACCCGGGTCGGACGAGAGCAGCAGCAGGCCGTCGGAGGAGACCACGGCGACGGACTGGATGCCGGGCACTTCCTCGACCAGATTGGTCAGCAGCCAGTGCAGGTTGCGGGCTTCACTGCTCAGTCCGTAGGTACTGGGCGCGGTCAACTGCTTGCCTCCTCGGCTGTGCCCCCCGTGGCTTCAGTGGTGTGTGCGGCGATCTCCGCCTCCACGTCCCGGTAGCCGGCCTGGGCCCCTTGGCGGAAGCCGCCGAGCCTGCGGCGCAGGGCGTCGGCGTCCACGCTCGCGGTGCGGCGGCGGGGTGCCGCGGCGGGCGCGGTGATCTTCGGTGTGCGCTTCGGAAGGCCCTTGCTGGTGACCGCCTCGGCCTCGTCGTCCGCGGCGGTCCGGGCCCCGTCCACACCCTGCGTGCGGCGCTCGCCGCCGGGTGCGGGCGACCCCAGTGGGTCGTCCCCGGCGTCGGCGGCCGCGGGTACGTGCGGCTCCGCGGGACGCGTCGCCGGATTCCCCTCCTGCGACAGGCCCCCCTCCGCCGACAGCTCGGGGAGCAGCAGCTCCATCGTCGTCTCGGCGAGGGTCTCCGCCGGCGCCTTCGGGCGCGCCGGCTCCCGCTGGGCGGCCCGCTGTCCGGGGAGTTCCGCCCGTGCGTGCGTCTCCGGAGGTTCGGCGCCCGGGTCGGTCTGCCCGTGCGGCCGGTGGCCCTTCGTGTCCTCGGCCCGCGGCTCGAGCGGCCGCGACTGCGACTGCGACTGCGGCTGCGACTGCGGCTGCGGCTGCACCGGACCGCCGGGGGGCTGCTCCTGCGCGTCCCGGGCCGCCTTCTCCGCCAGTGCCACCAGCGGGTCCGCGTCCGCGGCACGGCCGTACAGGACGTTGGAGTTGACCTCGGCGTCGGCGCCGGGGAGGGAGAAGGTGCCGGTGCCGGTCATGGACGCGGTCTGCGGGGGCAGTCCGGCCGGCGGGGCCTCGGCGAGGAGCGTCGCGGGCAGCACCACGACCGCCGCGACGCCGCCCTGCTTCTGCTCGCGCAACTGCACCCGGACGCCGTGCCGCTGGGCGAGGCGCGCGACGACGTACAGGCCGAGCCCGAGGCCGTCCTCGCCCTCCTTCTCGTAGGGGGACTCGGGGTCGAAGTCGGCCAGGCGGGAGTTCAGCCGGTCCAGGCGGTCCCCCGCCATGCCGATGCCCTCGTCCTGGACCGAGAGCATGACCTCGCCGGACTCCAGGAGCCAGCCGGAGACCTCGATCGGCAGGTCCGGCGGGGAGAAGGCGGTGGCGTTCTCCATCAGTTCGGCCAGCAGGTGGGAGAGGTCGTCCGCGGCGAAGCCCGCGACGTGCGCGTGCGGCGGGAGCGCGGCGATACGGACCCGCTCGTAGCGCTCGATCTCGCTGACCGCCGCGCGGACCACGTCGACCAGCGGGACCGGACCGTGGCTCTGCTGGACGTGCTCGGTGCCGGCGAGGACCAGGAGGTTCTCGCTGTGCCGGCGCATGACCGTGGCGAAGTGGTCCAGCTTGAAGAGGGTGGCGAGGCGCTCGGGGTCCTGCTCGCGGTCCTCCAGGCCCTCGATGACCGCGAGCTGGCGCTCGACCAGGCCGAGCGTGCGCAGGGCGAGGTTGACGAACGTACCGCCGATGCTCGTGCGCAGGCGCCCCAACTGGGCCTCGGCCTCGGCCAGCTCGGCCCGCAGCGCCTCGCGGGCGTCGGCCATCTTCTGCCGCTGGCCGACCAGGTGCTTGCGGTCGGTCTCCAGGGTGCCGACCCGCTCGTGCAGGCCCACCGCGTGCGCGTGCAGGGCGTTGACCGAGCGGACCACCTGGGCGAACTCGTCGTTGCGGCCGGTGAAGGCGATCGGCTCCTGGGCCGCGGGGTCCTCGGACTCCGCCAGGCGGGCCGAGCCGCGGCGCAGCACCGACAGCGGGCGGGTGAGGGTGCGGGCCATGGCCGTGGCGATGCCCACGGCCACCAGCATCAGCGCGCCGAGCACGGCGACGCGGATCTCCAGGGCCGTGACGTCGTCGTCCCGGAGCCCTTCGAGATCCTTGGTGCGGTGGTCGTAGAGGGCCGACTCCGCGCCGCGCATCAGGTCGACGCGGGCGGACAGGGCCGCGTCCAGCTTCTTGGTGCTGGTGGTCAGGTCGCCGTCGGCCAGGGTCGGCTGGTCGGTGAGCGTGGCCAGGTACTTCTCGGCCGAGTTGACCTCGGGGCCGGTGACCGTGGAGTCGTAGGAGTCCACGGACGCCTTGGGGGCCGTCTCACGGAAATCGGCGAGGGCCGTGTCGGCGCGCAGCCGGGCCTGCTGGGCGGCGGCGGTCAGCGCGTCGCGCTGCTTGCGGTCCGCCTCGCCGGTGGTGGAGGTCGTGGTGGGCAGACCGGTGACCGGGTTGATCACCGTGCGGGTGGTGGACGGCACGTTCAGCGCGGCCAGCAGCAGGCCGCGGGCGGCGGCGGACTGCTGGACGGCGGAGTCCAGTTCGGCGAGCGCGTGGGCGCCGGAACCGGCCCTGGGGGGCATCTGGTCGGCCAGCTGCTCGGCCACCCGGTGCAGCTCGGCGATGGTGGCCGAGTAGGCCTGGTGGGCCTGGAGCGCCGTGGACTTGCCGGTGAGGGCGGCGCGCCGGACGGCGGCGATGCCGTCGAGGTCGGCGCGCAGGCTCGCCGGGGTGTCGGTGTTCGCCCGCAGGTCCTCGACCTGGCGGTCGACACGGGCGCTGCGGTCCTCGGCGGGCGCCTTGGACTTGGCCCGGCCGGCCGCGATGTAGGAGGTGACCTCGTCGCGCTCGTCGGCGAGCGAGTGGGCGAGGGCGAGCGCGTCCTCGGTACGGGAGGCCAGCGTCACCAGATCCTGGGAGTCACTGACGTCCTGGGAGGCGCTGAGCAGCGCGGGTGCCCCGGCCCCTGCGACGGCCGCGGCCACCACGGCGACGGCCACGATCAGCCGCGTACGGACATGGGTGGGTCGGCCGGTGCCCACGGGGTTCTGCGGGTCGGTCCCCGCGGGGGCCGTCTGCCTGCCTGTGCGCCGAGGCCGCTTCATCTGCACCGGTGCTCGCATTCCTGAACTCGTCTACCCAAGGGCCCGGGTGGCGCCCCGTCATCTCGGTGCCAAGTGGTTCCTGCACCCGGTTCGTACGGTTCCCGACCCTCCCAGCGCCGGTGGGCAGGGGTCGTGCATCACCTGACCCGCCACCCGAAGGAGTGAACATCGGAGGAGAGTTGGCGGGCAAGTTCCTGTGGCCCGTGCGGGGCGTGTCCACGGCGGGCCGGTTGGACGTGGCGCGGCAGCCTTTGACAGTATTCGCCACCACGCCTTCCCGGAGCGCCTCATTCCTGCCCAAATCAGGCGCCTGACCTGCGGGGTCGTGCGTGTTCGCCGACCGTTGCCAGCCTTTGGCGGAGCCTGTGAAGGCCTCGTGCAGACTGGCTGGATGCGAACTGATCTCGTTTCGGAACCCGGCGACGCGACCCGCCCCAACGAGGACTTCGCCGGTGTCGGACTACCCGCCTCCGGACAGGGAGGTTGCGTGATCGTCCTGGACGGGGTGACGCCGCCCCGCGACGGGGCGGGCTGTCTGCATTCCGTTCACTGGTTCACCGCCCGGCTCGGCGGCGCGCTGACCGAACTGACCGTTTCCTGTGGAGATCTGACGCTCCCGGAGATTCTCTCGCGGGCCATCCGGCGCACCGCCGAGGCACACGCGGAGACCTGTGACCTTTCTCACCCGAGAACCCCTCAGGCAACCGTCGCCCTGACCCGCTGGTCAGCCGACCTGGTCGAGTACCTGGTGCTCTCCGACGCGGTGCTGTTGCTGCGAGGCGCGGCCGGCACGGTCACTCCGGTGCTGGACGACCGGCTCGCCCGGCTGCCCCGCTCCGCGCTGGCCACCGACGCCCTGGTCGACACCCGCCTGCGCAACAAGGAGGGCGGCTTCTTCACGGCCGCCGCCGATCCCTCGGTCGCGGCCCGCGCGGTCACCGGCAGCCTGCCCCGGCGGGAGGTCCGCGCGCTGGCCGCGCTGACGGACGGGGCGGCCCGCTGGACGGAGACGTTCCGCGAGGGCGACTGGACGGACCTGTGCGACCTCGTCGTCGAGGAGGGCGCCCGGTCCCTGGTGGACCGGGTGCGGAAGCTGGAGACGGCGGACCGCGAGAAGCGGACGTTCCTGGGCCGGGGCAAGACGCACGACGACGCGACGGTGGTCCACGTGGAGCTGTGAGGGCCGGGGCGAGGGGCGTCGCGCCACTGGTTCCACGGCAGGTCTTCTACGGCGCCGGGTGGTGTCCGGGGGTGCGGTCAGCCCGCGTGGACTGCGCCGGTCCTGCCCGCCGGCCGCCGCCCCACGGGCCGAAGGGGGGTGTGGCGGTCGTGCCGACGGGCCACTGCCCACCGGGGTCCGTCGGGGCCGTGGCGGTCGTGCCGACGGGCCACTGCCCACCGGAGTCCGTCGGGGCCGTGGCGGTCGTGTCGACGGGCCACTGCCCACCGGGGTCCGTCGGGGCCGTGGCGGTCGTGCCGACGGGCCACTGCCCACCGGGGTCCGTCGGGGCCGTGGCGGTCCCGTCGGAGAGCCACGGCCCCGCCCCACGGGTCCCATGGCAGCCCTGACCGCGAGCTCACGGCGGATGTGGCGATCGCGCCGGTACCTCACGGGCCCACGGCAACCGTGCCCATCCCGCCGACCGGCCCGGATCCCAACACCACTCGGTCGGTCCGGCCGACGAGTCACCGGCCCACGAGCCAACGGCAGCCGTGCCGATCGCGCCGCCGGATCACTGCGCCCCAGGTGCCACGGCAACTCAGCCGGTCCGGCCGACGCGTCACCGCCCCACGGCACCGACGCCTCACTGTCCCACGACGACCACGCGTCACTGCCCCACGGCAACGACGAGGGAAGACGCTCGCTCCGACGGGTCGCCGTGTCGTCGGTGGCTCACTTCTCCATGACGCCGTTGAGCTGGTGGAGCAGTCGGGCCAGTTCCGCCACCTCGGTGCGGTCCCAGTGGGCGAGTTGCCGCACGTAGCGGGCGCGGCGGGCCTCGCGGACCGTGCCGACGCGCCGGCGGCCCTCGTCGGTGAGGGTCACGAGCCAGGCGCGGCCGTCGGCCGGGTCCGGCTCACGGGTGATCAGGCCGAGCTCCTCCAGGGCCCGCAGCTGGCGGGACATGGTGGCCTTGCCGACGCCGATGTAGGCGGCGAGTTCCGTGGCCCGCTGGCCGCCCAGCTCGTCCAGCCGGATGAGCAGGCCGTACGCGGAGGACTCAAGGTCGGGATGGACCTCCCGGGCCATCTCGCCCTGGTTGGCCCGGGCGCGCCGCAGCAACACGGTCAACTCGCGCTCCAGCGCCAGGAATTCCTGGTCTGCACCACTGGGCGTCACTCGCCCGCCGACGCGCTGTGCGTCGCCGTTTCCGTCCTCGTGCACGTCAGCACCCCTGCTCGGTTTCGCACTCGTGAAAGTTTCCGTCAAAGTCCGTCATTGCCGCAGCTCTGCCAGTATTTCGCAGGCGTAGACCAACGGCGGAGTCCGGACCCCCTTCCCACGCCGTCGTCTACGTGCGTAGCTTCTTTATCAGGCAATCAATGGCATGCCCACGCCAGTCGGGACAGCTCTGCCCCACGGCCACCGCAACGGTTCCCCCCACCTCTCCTCCGGAGGCACGTCATGCCCGTGCACAGACCCGGCTCCATCCGCCCGCGCGCCCTCGCCGTCCTGGTCACGGCCCTGCTCGCGGCGCTCTCCCTCGCCCTCCCCCTCACCTCCGCCCAGGCCGCGACCACCCCCAGCCGCGGCTCCGCCCACATGGGCATGGGCGTCCTCGCCCACGACGGACAGCACGGCACGCCCACCACCGGTGACGCCACCCAGACCGAGGGCGTGGACGTCGCCGGCTACCAGGGCAACGTCGCCTGGTCCACACTGTGGGGCAGCGGAGTGCGCTGGGCCTACACCAAGGCCACGGAGGGCACGTACTACACGAACCCGTACTTCGCCCAGCAGTACAACGGCTCGTACGACGTCGGCATGATCCGCGGCTCGTACCACTTCGCGACCCCGGACACCACCAGCGGCGCCGCCCAGGCGAGCTACTTCGTCAGCCACGGCGGCGGCTGGTCCAGGGACGGCAAGACCCTGCCCGGCGCGCTCGACATCGAGTGGAACCCCTACGGCGCCGCCTGCTACGGCAAGACCACCGGCCAGATGGTCAGCTGGATCGCCGACTTCATCAACACCTACAAGTCGCTCACCAGCCGCTACCCCGTGATCTACACGGCCACCAGCTGGTGGACCCAGTGCACCGGCAACTACGGCGGCTTCGCCGCGAACAACCCCCTGTGGATCGCCCGGTACGCCTCCGACCCGGGCACCCTGCCGGCCGGCTGGTCGTACTACACGATGTGGCAGTACACCTCCTCCGGTCCGACCGTCGGTGACCACGACAAGTTCAACGGCGCCCTGGACCGCGTACAGGCGCTGGCCAACGGCTGACCGCCGCACACCTGTGACCCCTGCCCCGCCGCGCAGGGGTCACAGCCCCACGCACCGGCACGGGCACGGCTGAGCCGGGCCCGCCCTGCGTTGGTGCTCATTGCCGCCCCGGATCATGCTGGTCAGGAGAGCCTGCCGAGCAAGGGCGAGATGAGCGGCGATGGAGCGACAGTCCACGTACACGGCCACCATCGATGAGCAGGGCATCCTCACCAGCTGGAGCGACGGCGCGCAGCGACTGCTCGGCTACGACTCCTCCGCCGTCGTCGGACGGCCCGCCGCCACCCTGCTCGCCGCCGACCACGCGACCATCCGCCGGGTGCTGGCCGGCCGCCGGCGCTGGAACGGCACCCTCCCCCTGCGCCACCAGGACGGCCGGTCCCTGGAGCTGGGCGTGCTCGCCCACCGCCGGGCCCCGCGGGCCGGGGCCGCGGACTGGCTCGTGGTGAGCGCCGTGACGACCCGCACGCAGCCGCCCCGCGGCGAGCCGCTGGAGGAGTGGACCTTCCTCCAGTCCCCCTTCCCGCTGGCCATCTTCGACGCCGACCTGCGCCTGGTGCGCGCCAACCGCCGGATGGAACACGCCCTCGCCCTGCCCGAGGCGGTGATGCGCGGGCTGCGCGTCGTCCACATCGTGCCCGGAGCGGCGAGCGAGGAGACCGACCGGTCGATGCGGCAGGCGCTGGAGGCCGGCCGGCCGCAGGAGGTGCGGGCCCGCCTCGGCCCGGACCTCGGCGACACCGCCGTACTCACCCCGCTGAAGGACGCCGACGGCCGGGTACGGGCCGTGTGTCTGTCCACGCAGCGCCCCGCCCCGGACACCAGCGCCCCGCAGCAGCAGCCGGGCGAGGCCGGCTCGCGCGTCGGCATGGCCGCGGACCAGGCCCGCGCCGCGCAGGAACTCGCCGAGGTCACGGTCCCCCGGCTCGCCGACGTCATGGCCGTCGACCTGCTCGACACGCCCTGGACCGGCACCGGGTCCGACCGGCAGCGGGGCCCGCTCGTCCTGCGCCGGGCCGCCCTGCGCCCGGTCCCGGACAGCGGGCCGGCGCCCGGAAGCGCGGTGGGCGAGGCGGTCGTCTGCCCGCCGGACTCACCGCCCGCCCGGTGCCTGACGGCGGGCCGTCCGCTGCTGTACGACACCGCGGACCCGGGCATCGCCGCGTGGACGGGGCTGGACCCGTGCGCCGCCTGGCTGCGCGCCTTCGAGGCACGCGCGCTGCTCGCGGTGCCGCTGCACGCCCAGGACGACACGCTCGGAGTGGCCCTCTTCGGCCGGCACCGCGACCGGGAGCCGTTCGGCCCGGAGGACCTGCGGCTCGCCGAGGAGTTCGCGGCCAAGGCGGCCGACGGCATCGACCGGGCCCGTGCCTCCTCCCGGACCCGCACCACCACGATGGCCCTGCAGCAGAGCCTGCTCCCGCACACGCTGCCCGAGCAGGCGGCCCTGGAGATAGCCACCCGCTATCTGCCCGCCGAGACCCGGGCCGGCGTGGGCGGCGACTGGTTCGACGTGATCCCGCTGTCCGGGACCCGGGTGGCGCTCGTCGTCGGTGACGTGGTCGGGCACGGCATCCGCGCCTCGGCCACCATGGGCCGGCTGCGGACGGCGGTGCGCACCCTGGCCGACGTCGACCTGCCGGCCGACGAACTCCTCACCCACCTCGACGACCTGGTCCTGCGGCTCGCCGCGGACGAGGGCAGCGCCGACCCGTCCGCCGAGACCGCCGGAGGCATCGGCACCACCTGCCTCTATGCCGTCTACGACCCGGTCTCGCGCCACTGCACCCTGGCCCGGGCCGGGCATCCGCCGCCCGCCGTGGTCACCCCGGACGGCACGGTCCGCTTCCTCGACGTGCCCGCGGGCCCGCCGCTCGGGCTCGGCGGACTGCCCTTCGAGGCCGTGGAGACCGAGCTGCCCGAGGGCAGCCTGCTCGCGCTGTACACCGACGGGCTGTTCGAGGCCCGCGAGCACGACATCGACGAGGCGCTGGACAAGATGTTCGCCGCGCTCGGGCGCCCCGCCACCTCGCTGGACTCCGTGTGCGACCGGGTGCTCACCGAGCTGCTGACCCACCGCCCCGACGACGACATCGCGCTGCTGGTGGCCCGCACCCGGGTGCTGCACCGGGACCGGGTGGCCGCCTGGGAGCTGGAGAACGAGCCCACCGTGGTCGCCCGCGCCCGCCACCTCGCCGCCGACCAGCTCACCACCTGGGGCCTGGACGAGGCCGCCTTCACCACCGAGCTGATGGTCAGCGAGCTGGTCACCAACGCCATCCGCTACGGCCGCCCGCCCATCCGGCTCCGGCTGATCCACCAGGACAGCACCCTGATCTGCGAGGTCTACGACGCCAGCGGCACCACCCCGCACATGCGGCGCGCCCGGATCTTCGACGAGGGCGGCCGGGGCCTGCTGCTGGTCGCCCAGCTCGCCGAGCGCTGGGGCACCCGGCACGACCGGATCGGCAAGACGGTGTGGGCGGAGCAGTCGGTCGCCGGAACCGGCGGGTGAGCCCACCGCCGCCGCCGCGACCACGGCCTCCCGCCTTCTGCGGTGCTCACCGCGTCGCGGCCGTTCCCACCGTCGCCGCCCTTCACGCTGCCGCCGCAAAGCCACCCCAGACGCCACCACTGCCGCCGCAAAGCCACCCCGGACGCCACCACTGCCGCCGCAGAGTCGACGCAGACGCCCACCCCTGCCGCCCTCGGCGCCGTCACAGCCCGGCTCGGCTGCCGCCGGCGGATTCGGCGGTGCCGTTCAGGGCGCCGTTGCAGGCGCCCGCGCGGATCGTGTCGCCTCGGACCGCGCCGGAATGCGCCGTCGCGCTCTCGGCTGCGATCAGCACCGAGGGGCTCGCCGGGGGGGCAACGCACGCCCGGCTTCCATCGGGTGATCCCGGTGCCCACCCATGGCGAGGGCCCGGGTCTCCCTCACGGAACCCGGGCCTTCGCTCATCCGGCAGCGTCCGTCACGCCGCTACCGGAACCTCCGGCGTCGCGCCGTTCGCGGCGGGCGCGAGCGCCAGCTCCAGGACCTGGCGGACGTCGGTCACGGTGTGGACGTCGAGCTTGTCCAGCACCTCGGCCGGGACGTCGTCCAGGTCGGGCTCGTTGCGCTTGGGGATGATCACGGTGGTCACCCCGGCGCGGTGGGCGGCGAGCAGCTTCTGCTTCACCCCGCCGATGGGCAGCACCCGGCCGGTCAGCGAGACCTCTCCGGTCATCGCCACGTCCGTGCGGACCAGCCGCCCCGAGAGCAGCGAGGCCAGCGCGGTGGTCATGGTGATGCCCGCGCTCGGGCCGTCCTTGGGGACCGCGCCCGCCGGGAAGTGGATGTGCACGCCCCGGTCCTTCAGGTCGGCGACCGGCAGCTCCAGTTCGGCGCCGTGGCTGCGCAGGAAGCTCAGCGCGATCTGCGCCGACTCCTTCATCACGTCGCCGAGCTGGCCGGTCAGGTTCAGGCCCGCCGCGCCGGTCTCCGGGTCGGCGAGGGACGCCTCCACGAAGAGGACGTCGCCGCCGGCACCGGTCACCGCGAGGCCGGTCGCCACACCCGGGACGGCCGTACGGCGCTCGGCCGGGTCCTGGGCGGACTCGGGCACGTGGTGCGGGCGTCCGATCAGTCCGCGCAGGTCGCCGTCGGTGACGGTGAACGGCAGCTTCCGCTCGCCCAGTTCGTGCTGGGCAGCGACCTTGCGCAGCAGCCGCGCGATGGACCGCTCCAGGGTGCGCACGCCGGCCTCGCGCGTGTACTCGCCGGCGAGCCTGCGCAGCGCGCTCTCGTCGATCGCGACCTCGTCCTCGCCGAGGCCGGCCCGCTCCAGCTGGCGCGGGAGCAGGTGGTCCCGGGCGATGACGACCTTCTCGTCCTCGGTGTAGCCGTCCAGGCGGACGATCTCCATACGGTCGGCGAGGGCCTCCGGGATGGCCTCCAGGACGTTGGCGGTGGCGAGGAAGACCACGTCCGACAGGTCGAGTTCGACCTCCAGGTAGTGGTCACGGAAGGTGTGGTTCTGGGCGGGGTCGAGGACCTCCAGCAGGGCCGCGGCCGGGTCGCCGCGGAAGTCGGAGCCCACCTTGTCGATCTCGTCGAGCAGCACGACCGGGTTCATGGACCCGGCCTCCTTGATCGCGCGCACGATCCGGCCGGGCAGCGCGCCGACGTACGTACGGCGGTGACCGCGGACCTCGGCCTCGTCGCGGACGCCGCCGAGGGCGACGCGGACGAACTTGCGGCCCATGGCGTGCGCGACGGACTCCCCCAGGCTGGTCTTGCCGACACCGGGCGGGCCCACCAGGGCGAGCACGGCACCGCCGCGCCGGCCGCCGATGACGCCCAGGCCGCGGTCGGTGCGCCGCTTGCGCACGGCCAGGTACTCGGTGATGCGCGCCTTCACGTCCTCCAGGCCGGCGTGCTCGGCGTCCAGGATCGCCTTGGCGCCCTGGATGTCGTACGCGTCCTCGGTGCGCGCGTTCCACGGCATCTCCAGGACGGTGTCCAGCCAGGTGCGGATCCAGGAGCCCTCGGGCGACTGGTCGGAGGCCCGCTCCAGCTTGTCGACCTCCTTGAGGGCGGCCTCGCGGACCTTCTCGGGCAGGTCGGCGGCCTCCACGCGCGTGCGGTAGTCGTCGGACTCCTCGCCGTCCTGCGCGCCGTTCAGCTCGCGCAACTCCTTGCGGACCGCTTCGAGCTGACGCCGCAGCAGGAACTCCCGCTGCTGCTTGTCGACGCCCTCCTGGACGTCCTTGGCGATGGTCTCGGCCACGTCCTGCTCGGCGAGGTGGTCGCGGAGCGCTTGCGTGGCGAGCTTCAGACGGGCCACCGGGTCGGCGGTCTCCAGCAGTTCGACCTTCTGCTCGATGGTGAGGAAGGGCGAGTAGCCGGAGTTGTCGGCGAGCGCGGAGACGCCGTCGATGGCCTGGACGCGGTCCACGACCTGCCAGGCGCCGCGCTTCTTCAGCCAGGTGGTGGCGAGCGCCTTGTACTCCTTGACGAGGTCCGCGACGTGGCCCGGCAGCGGGTCGGGCACGCTCTCGTCGATCCGGGCGCCCTCGACCCAGAGCGCGGCGCCCGGTCCGGTGGTGCCGGCGCCGATGCGGACCCGGCTCCGGCCGCGGATCAGGGCCCCGGGATCGCCGTCGGCCAGCCGGCCGACCTGCTCGACCGTGCCCAGGACGCCGGTCCTGGCGTACGTGCCGTCGACGCGTGGCACCAGCAGCACCTTGGGCTTGCCGGGCGCCGACCGGGCGGCGGCCTGGGCGGCCTCCACCGCGGCCCGAACCTCGGCGTCGCTCAGGTCCAGCGGGACCACCATGCCGGGCAGCACGACCTCGTCGTCGAGCGGCAGCACGGGCAGGACGAGCGTGAACGCCGTGGACTCAGCAGCCATGATCTCCCCTTAGGCAGTCAACTTGAGCTATGCCGACTCAATGCACGGCGGTCGGCGAATGTTCCCGGCGCCCTGTTCGCTGTGAGCGATCACCGGGCGGCGCGAACGTCCTTGCAGGTGGGAGGCGTTGTCAGTGGGGGCTGTCAGCATGACCGGTGGATCGGCACACGGGTGGACCGACCGCACGGGGAGGACGCATGGGGCACCTGGGGGACGGGCCTTTTCGACCCGCGCTGCCGGCCACCCGCGCGAGCGTGCGGCGCACGATGCCCTCCCGCTCGGCCGTCGGCGGCCTCGTCCAGGTCGTCGCACCAGTCCGCCGCCGTGTCGTTGGGCGCTGGACCGGCTCACGCAGGAGCCCTCCGAACTCCTGGAGCTGTGGGAGGGGTCCGTCGGCGCCTCCTGGCGTGCGGGCGTGGAGCGGATGCGGCAAACGCTCCTGCCCCGGGCGCCGGGGGAACGGCTCAGCCCGTGCTGACCACCGGGTGCGCCCGGGAAGCCGCCGAAGCCGTCCGCTGCCAGCGCCGGACCAGGGGCCAGCAGGCGACGCCGGTCGTCAGGGCGATCAGGTGGCCCCAGTTGGTCATCGGGTCCTGGAAGGCGGCCAGGTCCTCCAGGAGCATGCCGGCGACCAGGGTGAGCAGCGGCCAGCGCAGCCAGGGGGCGAGGAGACCGGCCAGAGCGCCGGTGCTGGCGGCCACGCCGAAGCTGATGCCGTAGTCGAGGCGGTGCAGCGAGCTGGCCGGGAGGTGGCCGAACAGGACGGCGAGACCCACCGGGACCTCGGTGGCGAGCGTGGCCAGGACATGCCCGGTCAGGAACACACAGGCCGCCCGCGCCCCGCCTATCCGCCGCTCCAGCCCGGTGAGCACCAGCACGAACGCCGCGGCGTACGGCGAGACGATCCCGCCCGCGATCCACAGCGCGCTCGCCAGGAGCACCAGCGCCGGCGTGCGCAGCAGGTGGGCCACGTCGGTGCTGGAGCCCTGGTAGAGGCTGTGCACCAGGCCCGGGTCGGCCAGGGCCGCGAACACGGAGGTGACGGCCAGGACGGCCGCGTAGGCGAAGGTGAAAGGAGTGCCGGTGGGCGTCGGCAGGAGGCGCCGGGGCCACGGGCGGGATGCGGCGGGAGAGGCCTGGAGGGGGACGGCCTCGGCAGCCGCGGTGCCGCGCTGGCGTGGCATGCCGTCCAGCAGTTCGGCGATCCCCGGGACGTCGGCGGGCGTGCCGTCGGGAAGGGGCGTGCCCGCGAGGGGCACGGACGCGGCCCCCGCGGGGCCCGTCGCGGTCCGTTCCACGGTGAGGCGCTCCTTCCGTCGCGCCCCACCCTTCGTCCTCGGCGGCCCCGTGTCTATGACCGACGCCACGCGAGAGCGGTTTCACAGCAACCTCCTACATCGCGGCTGCGTCGGGGCGGGGCGCCGCCCGGCGCACGGGTGTCCCACGAACGAGTGCATCGCACCCCGGCCGTCCGCGCGTCGGCGGCCCGTCATCGGTAATTGCCGTGTACGCCAAGCCGCGTTCAAGCAGGATGGGCTCATGACTGCCGCGTACGACTCTCCCGTGGTCCTGGACCGGCGCGACGGCCCGTACGGCGAAGTGGTGCTGCGCAGACACGGTTCGCTGCTGCAGATCATCGCCAACGGCTGTTTCCTGATGGACACCTCCGACGGCCGCTCCGAGCGGCTTCTGGTCGACGCCGCGTACGACGCGCTGGACGGGCGGCCGGAGCCGGAGGTGCTGATCGGCGGGCTGGGAGTGGGGTTCTCGCTGGCGCACGCGGTGAGCGACGCGCGGTGGGGCCGGATCACCGTCGTGGAGCGGGAGCCCGCCGTGGTCGACTGGCACCGCGGCGGACCGCTGGCGGAGCTGACCGCCGGTGCCCTCGCCGACGCCCGGACCGCGATCGTTCAGACCGATCTGGTGGGGTACGTCAATGAGACATCGGACACGTTCGACGCCCTGTGCCTCGACATCGACAACGGCCCGGGCTGGACCGTGACCGGGGACAACGACAGCCTCTACTCACCCACCGGACTCGCCGCCTGCGCAAGGGTGTTGAGACCGGGCGGCGTGCTGGCGGTGTGGTCGGCGACGCCCTCTCCGGAATTTGAAGGAAGCTTGCGGAATGCCGGGTTCCAGCAGGTGCGTACCGAAGAGGTGCCCGTTGCCCGGGGCGTTCCGGACGCCGTGCACCTCGGCGTCCGCCCTGGATAGCGACAGCGCGGTCGATCCCCGTAGGGTGCTGCCCTGACGCGGATCATTCAAGCGTCAATCGCAGACATGGGATCACCCCACGGGTTCCGGAAAGCAACAAGCAGGGGCGGGCGATGGAGCAGACACACACCTCCCAGAGCGGCGCGGCGGCGACCACCCAGGGCGCACAGCGCCGGGTGCTGGTCGTCGAGGACGACCCCACGATCGTCGACGCCATCGCGGCCCGGCTGCGTGCCGAGGGATTTCTCGTGCAAACCGCGTCGGACGGCCCGGCGGCCGTCGACACGGCCGAGGCCTGGCAGCCCGACCTGCTGATCCTCGACATCATGCTGCCGGGCTTCGACGGTCTGGAGGTCTGCCGGCGCGTGCAGGCCCAGCGGCCGGTGCCGGTCCTGATGCTGACCGCGCGGGACGACGAGACGGACATGCTGGTCGGGCTCGGGGTCGGCGCGGACGACTACATGACCAAGCCGTTCTCGATGCGGGAGCTGGCGGCACGCGTGCACGTGCTGCTGCGCCGGGTGGAGCGGGCGGCCGTCGCCGCGACCACGCCCCGCTCCGGCATCCTGCGGCTCGGCGAGCTTGAGATCGACCACGCCCAGCGCCGGGTCCGGGTGAAGTCCGAGGACGTCCACCTGACGCCCACCGAGTTCGACCTGCTGGTGTGCCTGGCGAACACCCCGCGCGCGGTGCTCTCCCGGGAGCAGCTGCTGGCCGAGGTGTGGGACTGGGCGGACGCCTCCGGCACCCGTACGGTCGACAGCCACATCAAGGCGCTGCGCCGGAAGATCGGCGCCGAGCGGATCCGCACGGTGCACGGCGTCGGATACGCGTTGGAGACGCCGACGCCATGAGCAGTGACGGGCGCCAGGCCGCACGGAGGAGCCCCGGGCTCCCCGGACACTCCGGAGCCTTCAAGGCCGCCGGAGGGGACCCCTGGGGCGGCGTACGCCCGTTCTCGATCAAGACCAAGCTGGGTGCGCTGGTCGTCATCGCGGTGCTGATCACCACCGGCCTGTCGATCGTCGCGGTGCACACCAAGACGGAGCTGCGCTTCATCACGGTCTTCTCGATGATCGCCACCCTGCTCATCACGCAGTTCGTGGCGCACTCGCTCACCATGCCGCTGGACGAGATGAACACGGTGGCCCGGTCCATCTCGCAGGGCGACTACACGCGCCGGGTCCGGGATGGCCGCCGGGACGAGCTGGGCGATCTGGCCCAGACGATCAACGTCATGGCGGACGAGCTGGAGGCGCAGGACAGCCAGCGCAAGGAGCTGGTGGCGAACGTCTCGCACGAGCTGCGCACCCCCATCGCCGGGCTGCGCGCGGTGCTGGAGAACATCGTCGACGGGGTCACCGAGGCCGACCCGGAGACCATGCGGACGGCCCTGAAACAGACCGAGCGGCTCGGCCGGCTGGTGGAGACCCTGCTGGACCTCTCCCGGCTCGACAACGGCGTCGTACCGCTGAAGATGCGCCGGTTCGAGGTGTGGCCCTACCTGTCGGGCGTGCTGAAGGAGGCCAACATGGTCGCCTCCGCGCGCGCGGGCATCGCCTCCGGGTCCGGGAGCCACACGCGTACGGACGTCCATCTGCACCTGGACGTCTCCCCGCCGGAGCTGACCGCGCACGCGGATCCCGAGCGCATCCACCAGGTCGTCGCGAACCTGATCGACAACGCGGTCAAGCACAGCCCGCCGCACGGCCGGGTGACCGTGAAGGCGCGGCGCGGCGCGCAGCCGGAGTCGCTGGAGCTGGAGGTCCTGGACGAGGGCCCCGGCATCCCGCGCTCGGAGTGGCACCGGGTCTTCGAGCGGTTCAACCGGGGCGCGGCCACCCGGCCGCACGGCCCCGGCAGCGACGGCGGTACGGGGCTCGGGCTGGCGATCGCCCGGTGGGCGGTGGATCTGCACGGCGGCCGGATCGGTGTGGCCGAATCCGAGCGGGGCTGCCGGATCATCGTCACTCTTCCGGGACTGTCTTCCTCGTCAAGTTGACGTAAGGTTCGAACCGGAAGCCCAAGATCCACGAGCGTCCGCGCCGTTCCGCGCAGCTGGACACGTGTGATCAGCGGCAGGCCCGAGCAGCACGTCGCACGTGGGTGCGACGGGCTCCGGTCGGCACACCCTTCCGCATCCGGAACCACGCTTGTTTCCCGCCATATCAAGCCCTGAAACAAGATTTCTGATGTGACTTACGCGACGATGAACGGGCCCGACCTGACCTTCACGGTCTTGGGGGCGTAGCCTTTATTTCCGCTGTCCATCACCTTGTGAAGCGGAAGAGGGCGGTTGCCGCCGTGTCGCCACAGTCCCCCAGTAACTCAACGAGCGTCTCCACCGACGACCAGGCCGGGAAGAACCCCGCGGCCGCGTTCGGTCCGAACGAGTGGCTCGTCGACGAGATCTATCAGCAGTACCTCCAGGACCCCAATTCGGTAGACCGTGCCTGGTGGGACTTCTTCGCCGATTACAAGCCGGGGGCTCCTGCCACGCCGGCTCCGGCGGGTACTGCGGCCGCGGGGGCCGCAGAGACCACCTCCCCGGCCCCTCAGGCCCAGGCCGCACCCGCGCCTGCTCCCGCGGCCCCGAAGCCCGCCGCGGCCCCTGCTCCGGCTGCCGCTCCGGCACCCGCTCCCGCGGCGAAGGCCGCGGCCCCGACCCCGGCCAAGCCGGCGCAACCCGCACAGGCGCCCGCTCAGCCGAAGTCCAAGGCCGCCGCCCCCGCGCAGGAAGCCCCCGGGGGCCCCGAGCTGATCACGCTGCGCGGACCGGCCGCCGCCGTCGCGAAGAACATGAACGCCTCGCTGGAGCTGCCGACCGCCACCTCGGTCCGCGCGGTCCCGGTGAAGCTGCTGTTCGACAACCGCATCGTCATCAACAACCACCTCAAGCGCGCCCGCGGCGGGAAGATCTCCTTCACGCACATCATCGGGTACGCGATGGTGCAGGCCATCAAGGCCATGCCGTCGATGAACTGGTCGTTCGGCGAGAAGGACGGCAAGCCGACCCTGATCAAGCCGGCGCACGTCAACCTCGGCCTGGCCATCGACCTGGTCAAGCCGAACGGTGACCGCCAGCTCGTCGTGGCCGCCATCAAGAAGGCCGAGACGCTGAACTTCTTCGAGTTCTGGCAGGCCTACGAGGACATCGTCCGCCGCGCCCGCGAGGGCAAGCTGACGATGGACGACTTCACCGGTGTCACGGTGTCCCTGACCAACCCCGGCGGCCTCGGCACCGTCCACTCGGTACCGCGCCTGATGCCCGGCCAGTCCGTGATCATGGGCGTCGGCTCCATGGACTACCCGGCCGAGTTCCAGGGCACCAGCCAGGACACCCTGAACAAGCTCGGTGTCTCCAAGGTCATGACGCTCACGTCGACCTACGACCACCGCGTCATCCAGGGCGCCGCCTCCGGCGAGTTCCTGCGCCAGGTCGCCAACCTGCTGCTGGGCGAGAACGGCTTCTACGACGACGTCTTCGAGGCGCTGCGCATCCCCTACGAGCCGGTCCGCTGGCTCAAGGACATCGACGCCAGCCACGACGACGACGTCACCAAGGCCGCCCGCGTCTTCGAGCTGATCCACTCCTACCGGGTCCGCGGCCACGTCATGGCCGACACCGACCCGCTGGAGTACAAGCAGCGCAAGCACCCCGACCTGGACATCACCGAGCACGGGCTCACCCTGTGGGACCTGGAGCGCGACTTCGCGGTCGGCGGCTTCGCCGGCAAGTCGATGATGAAGCTGCGCGACATCCTCGGCGTGCTGCGCGACTCGTACTGCCGCACCACCGGCATCGAGTTCATGCACATCCAGGACCCCAAGCAGCGCAAGTGGATCCAGGACCGCGTGGAGCGCCCGCACTCCAAGATGGAGCGCGAGGAGCAGCTGCGGATCCTGCGCCGGCTGAACGCGGCGGAGGCCTTCGAGACCTTCCTGCAGACGAAGTACGTCGGCCAGAAGCGCTTCTCGCTGGAAGGCGGCGAGTCCGTCATCCCGCTGCTCGACGCGGTGATCGACTCGGCCGCCGAGTCCCGCCTGGACGAGGTCGTCATCGGCATGGCCCACCGCGGCCGCCTGAACGTCCTCGCCAACATCGTCGGCAAGTCGTACGCGCAGATCTTCCGCGAGTTCGAGGGCAACCTCGACCCGAAGTCGATGCACGGCTCCGGCGACGTGAAGTACCACCTGGGCGCCCAGGGCACCTTCACCGGCCTGGACGGCGAGCAGATCACGGTCTCGCTGGCCGCCAACCCGTCCCACCTGGAGACGGTCGACCCGGTCATCGAGGGCATCGCCCGCGCCAAGCAGGACATCATCAACAAGGGCGGCACGGACTTCACGGTCCTGCCCGTCGCGCTGCACGGTGACGCGGCCTTCGCGGGCCAGGGCGTGGTGGCCGAGACCCTGAACATGTCGCAGCTGCGCGGCTACCGCACCGGCGGCACGGTCCACATCGTCATCAACAACCAGGTCGGCTTCACCGCGGCCCCCGAGTCCTCGCGTTCCTCCATGTACGCGACGGACGTGGCCCGCATGATCGAGGCCCCGATCTTCCACGTGAACGGCGACGACCCGGAGGCCGTGGTCCGCGTCGCGCGGCTGGCCTTCGAGTTCCGCCAGGCGTTCAACAAGGACGTGGTGATCGACCTCATCTGCTACCGCCGCCGCGGTCACAACGAGTCGGACAACCCGGCCTTCACCCAGCCGCTGATGTACGACCTGATCGACAAGAAGCGCTCGGTGCGCAAGCTCTACACCGAGTCCCTGATCGGTCGCGGCGACATCACCCTGGAAGAGGCCGAGCAGGCCCTGCAGGACTACCAGGGCCAGCTGGAGAAGGTCTTCACGGAGGTCCGCGAGGCCACCTCCCAGCCGGCCGACGGCCCGGTGCCGGACCCGCAGGCGGACTTCCCGGTCGCCGTGAACACCGCGATCTCCACGGAGATCGTCAAGCGGATCGCCGAGTCCCAGGTCAACATCCCCGACTCCTTCCACGTCCACCCGCGTCTGCTGCCGCAGCTGCAGCGCCGGGCGACGATGGTCGAGGACGGCACGATCGACTGGGGCATGGGCGAGACCCTCGCGGTCGGCTCCCTCCTGCTGGAGGGCACCCCGGTCCGTCTGTCCGGCCAGGACTCCCAGCGCGGCACCTTCGGCCAGCGTCACGCGGTCCTCATCGACCGCGAGTCGGGCGAGGAGTTCACGCCGCTGATGTACCTCGCCGAGGAGCAGGCGCGCTACAACGTCTACAACTCGCTGCTGTCCGAGTACGCCGTCATGGGCTTCGAGTACGGCTACTCGCTGGCCCGCCCGGACGCGCTCGTCATGTGGGAGGCGCAGTTCGGCGACTTCGTCAACGGCGCGCAGACCGTGGTCGACGAGTACATCTCGGCGGCGGAGCAGAAGTGGGGCCAGACGTCCGGCGTCACCCTCCTCCTCCCGCACGGCTACGAGGGCCAGGGCCCGGACCACTCCTCGGCCCGCGTCGAGCGGTTCCTCCAGCTCTGCGCCCAGAACAACATGACGGTCGCCATGCCGACCCTCCCGTCGAACTACTTCCACCTCCTGCGGTGGCAGGTGCACAACCCGCACCACAAGCCGCTGGTGGTCTTCACCCCGAAGTCGATGCTGCGCCTGAAGGCCGCCGCGTCGAAGACGGAGGAGTTCACGTCGGGTCAGTTCCGCCCCGTCATCGGCGACGCCACCGTGGACCCGGCTGCGGTCCGCAAGGTCGTCTTCGTGGCCGGCAAGCTGTACTACGACCTCGAGGCCGAGCGGCAGAAGCGGGGCGTCACGGACACGGCGATCATCCGCATCGAGCGCCTGTACCCGCTGCCGGGTGCCGAGCTCCAGGCGGAGGTCAACAAGTACCCGAACGCCGAGAAGTACCTGTGGGCGCAGGAGGAGCCGGCGAACCAGGGTGCCTGGCCGTTCATCGCGCTCAACCTGATCGACCACCTGGACCTGGCGGTCGGCGCGGACATCCCGGCCGGCGAGCGGCTGCGGCGCATCTCGCGCCCGCACGGCTCGTCCCCGGCGGTGGGCTCCGCCAAGCGCCACCAGGCCGAGCAGGAGCAGCTGGTGCGTGAGGTGTTCGAGGCGTAGGCCTCCGGCGGTTCCGCCGACACCAAGGGCCCGGCACCGAGTTCTCACTCGGTGCCGGGCCCTTCGCCTGCCTGCTTATTCGTCGTCCTCGTCGTCGAGGCGGGCGAGCCAGGTGGCCAGCCGCTCGACGGGCACCTCGAAGTCCGGATTCAGATCCACGAACGTGCGCAGCTGCTCGGCAAGCCACTCGAAGGTGACCTCTTCCGCGCCACGCCGCTTCTCCAACTCCTCGATACCACGGTCGGTGAAGTACATGGGGTTGCGTCTCCTGCGTATACATCCAGGCCGGTGATGGCTTCCCCACCAGCCTATGCAACGCGCCGCCCCCGCGGTCATTCACCCTCACGGGACCTTGACTTCCCCTCGCCACGATATATCGTGTTTCCCGGGGACGCGATATGGCGTGTCCCTGTGCCCGTGCCGAGGAGGCCCCGATGTCCGAGTGGTCCGTCACCGAGCCCCGCAAGCTCAGCTTCGACACCCCCGTGCACGAGCTCCACGTCCGCGTGGTCAACGGCGCGGTCAACGTGGTGGGCACGGACGACCCCACCCCCCGCCTGGAGGTCTCCGACATCGAGGGCCCACCCCTCGTGGTCACTCACGAGTCCGGCACCCTCACCGTCGCCTACGAGGACCTCCCCTGGAAGGGCTTCCTCAAGTGGCTCGACCGCAAGGGCTGGCGCCGCAGCGCGGTCGTCTCCCTGGCGGTCCCCGCCGGCACCCGTGTGGAGGTGGGTGTGGTCGGCGCCGCCGCGGTCGTCTCCGGCATCCGCGGCCCCGCCGTGGTCAAGGGAGTGACCGGCGACACCACCCTCGTCGGCATCTCGGGCCCGGTCCGCGCGGACACCGTCTCCGGGAACGTGGAAGCCCAGGCGGTCACCGGCGACCTGCGGTTCAACTCGGTCTCGGGCGACCTGACCGTGGTCGACGGCTCCGGCCCCTCCGTCCGCGCCGACTCCGTCAGCGGCTCCATGATCGTCGACCTGGACCCGGACGGTCCCACGGAGGTCGGCCTCACCAGCGTCTCCGGCGAGATCGCCATCCGCCTGCCGCACCCGGCGGACGCCGAGGTGGAGGCGAACACGGCGAGCGGCACGATCTCCAACGCCTTCGACGGACTGCGCGTGCACGGCCACTGGGGCGCGCACAAGATCACCGGCCGCCTGGGCGCCGGCACCGGCAGACTCCGCGCCACCACTGTCTCCGGCTCGATTGCCCTGCTGCGCCGTCCGCCCCGGGAGGACGAGGAGGACCCGGCGACCGGGCGGGAGACCGCCTCGGGGGACAATTCCGCCTCCGGCAAGGGCTCCGACGCCACCGGCGCCCCGGCCGACGGCACGACCGACAAGAAGGTGCTCTGACATGCCTCCCGTCTTCGCCCACGGCCGCCTCCGCCTGTATCTGCTGAAGCTGCTCGACGAGGCTCCGCGCCACGGCTACGAGGTGATCAGGCTCCTCGAGGAGCGCTTCCAGGGGCTGTACGCCCCCTCGGCGGGCACGGTCTACCCCCGCCTGGCCAAGCTGGAGGCCGAGGGTCTGGTCACGCACACCACCGAGGGCGGCCGCAAGGTGTACGCCATCACGGAGGCGGGCCGGGCCGAGCTGGCCGACCGCAGTGGTGAGCTGGCGGACCTGGAGCTGGAGATCCGGGAGTCGGTCGCGGAACTTGCCGCCGAGATCCGGGCCGACGTGCGCGGCGCGGCCGGTGATCTGCGCCGTGAGATGCGTGCGGCCGCCACCGAGGCACGCCGGGGCGCGAAGAACGGCCGGGGCGCGCCGGGCACCCAAGGGGAGTACGGCGACCTGGGCGACAAGGAGGCCTGGCAGGCTGCCAAGGAGGAGATGCGCCGGGTCAAGCAGGAGTGGAAGGAACAGGCGCGGCGGGCCAAGGACGAGAGCCGCCGGGCCCGTGAGGAGGCCCAGCGGGCCCGTCGGCAGGCCCAGGAGGCGCAGGCGCGGGCGCGGGTCCAGGCGCAGGAGGAGATGCAGCGCATCGCCCGGCGGGTCCAGGACCGCGTCCAGGACCACTTCGCCCGCGGCGACTGGCCGACCGGTGTCCGCGAGGGCCTGACCGAGATGGCCAAGGAGTTCGGCGAGTTCGGCAAGGACTGGGCCTTCGGCCGCACTCCCGCGGCGGAGCCGGCGGCACCGCAGTACTCCGCCACCCCGGAGGACTTCCCGGCCGCGTACGAACCCTCCTGGTCCCACGAGGAGCCCACCGGCGACCCGGCCCGCGACCTGGACCGCCTCCTGGACCGCTTCCGCGACGACATCCGCGACGCGGCCCGCGACCACGGAGTCACCTCCGACGAACTCCAGGAGGCCCGCCACCACCTGTCGACAGCGGCGGCCCGCATCGGCGCACTCCTGCGAACACGGAAGGGGTGAGCCGGGAGGGGCGAGCCGGAAGGGGTGAGACGGAAGGGGGGCGAGCCTGAAGGGATGAGCCGGAAGGGCAGGGCGGGAGGCAGCGGGCAGTCCCGCGCGTCGGCGCGCCTCGCCCAGGGCCTGCCGTACCGCCTCCCGGCGCTCCGCACCCCGTCAACCTGTGTTGACATCGAGAGTACGGAAAAGGCGGGCCCGGTGACCGGACCCGCCTCAGCGGTCCACCCCTGACGCCACCTCAGGAGTTGGTCAGCACGATCTTCCCGAACTGCTCCCCCGACGCGAGCCGCTCGAAGCCCTCGCGGGCCCGGTCCAGCGGCAGCTCCTCGTCGATGACGGGCCGTACACCGGTCGCGGCGCAGAAGGAGAGCAGGTCCTCCAGCTCGTCCTTGGTGCCCATGGTGGAGCCGACGACCTTCAGCTCCAGGAAGAAGATCCGGGTCAGCTCGGCGTGCGAGGGCCGGTCCCCGCTGGTGGCGCCGGAGATGACGACGGTCCCGCCGGGCCGCAGCGACTTCACCGAGTGGGACCAGGTGGCGGCGCCGACGGTCTCGATCACGGCGTCCACCCGCTGCGGCAGCCGGGCCCCCGGCTCCACCGCCTCGACGGCCCCCAGCTCCAGCGCCCGCTTGCGCTTGGCCTCGTCCCGGCTGGTGGCGAAGACACGGAGCCCCGCCGCCTTGCCGAGCACGATCGCGGCCGTGGCGACACCGCCGCCCGCGCCCTGCACGAGGACCGAGTCCCCGGGGCGTACGCCGGCGTTGGTGAAGAGCATCCGGTACGCCGTCAGCCAGGCCGTCGGCAGACAGGCGGCCTCGGCGAAGGACAGCTCCTTGGGCTTGGGCAGGATGTTCCAGGTCGGCACGGCGACCTGCTCGGCGAAGGTGCCCTGGTAGCGCTCGGTGAGGATGGAGCGCGGCTCGTCCGGGCCGACGCCGTGGCCGGTCTGGCCGATGACGGAGTGCAGGACGACCTCGTTGCCGTCCTCGTCGATCCCCGCGGCGTCGCAGCCGAGGATCATCGGCAGCCGGCCCTCCGGGAGGCCGACGCCCCGCAGGGACCAGAGGTCGTGGTGGTTGAGGGAGGCGGCGCGCACCGTGACGGTGCTCCAGCCGGGGCGGGCCTCGGGAGCCGGACGCTCCCCCAACTCGAGGCCGCTGAGCGGCTGGTCGCGGTCGATGCGGGCGGCGTAGGCAGCGAACATGCAGCCGACGATAGGGGTACTGATCAACCGACGGAACGGCGCGGGGCTGTGACACATGCCCTCTTGCGCAGGGGCACCCGTCCAGCGCAGCCCGGCAGGCGGGAGGAACGGGACAGGAAAAGGGCCCCGTCCGACCGGACGGGGCCCTTTCCGCGCGACGCCGGTGACACCCGACGCCGGCGAGGCGCGACGTCAGCGACGCGCGACGCCCTCGGCGCGGGCGGCCGCGGCCACCGCGGCCGTGACGGCGGGAGCGACCCGCTCGTCGAACGGCGAAGGAATCACGTAGTCGGCGGCGAGGTCGTCACCGACCACCGCGGCCAGTGCCTCGGCGGCGGCGATCTTCATGCCCTCGGTGATCCGGGTCGCCCGGACCTGCAGCGCGCCCGCGAAGATGCCCGGGAAGGCCAGCACGTTGTTGATCTGGTTCGGGAAGTCCGACCGCCCGGTCGCGACGACCGCCGCGTACTTGTGGGCGACGTCCGGGTGCACCTCGGGGTTCGGGTTGGCCATCGCGAACACGAAGGCGCCCTTCGCCATGGAGGCCACGGCCTCCTCCGGGACCGTACCGCCGGAGACGCCGATGAAGACGTCGGCGCCCGCGAGGGCGTCCTCCAGCGAGCCGGTGATGCCGGCCTTGTTGGTGAACCCCGCCAGCTCGCGCTTGACCGGCGTCAGGTCCTCCCGCTCGGCCGAGACGACGCCCTTGCGGTCCGTCACCGCGACGTCCCCGATGCCGGCCTCGATCAGCATCTTGGCGATGGCGACACCGGCCGCGCCGGCGCCCGAGATGACGGCCCGCAGCTGCCCGATCTCGCGCCTGCTGAGCCGGGCCGCGTTACGGAGCGCCGCCAGCGTCACGACGGCCGTGCCGTGCTGGTCGTCGTGGAAGACCGGAATGTCGAGGGCTTCCTGGAGCCGGCGCTCGATCTCGAAGCACCGGGGCGCCGAGATGTCCTCCAGGTTCACTCCGCCGAAGGACGGGGCGAGCCGGACGACGGTCTCGACGATCTCGTCCACGCCGGTGCAGTCGAGCGCGATCGGGACCGCGTCGACCCCGCCGAACTGCTTGAACAGGATCGCTTTGCCCTCCATCACGGGGAGGGAGGCCTGGGGACCGATGTCCCCGAGTCCGAGCACGGCCGTACCGTCGGTCACGACGGCGACCACCGAGGACTTCCACGTGTAGTCGTTGACCAGCTCCGGCTGCTCCGCGATCGCGGTGCACACGCGCGCGACGCCGGGCGTGTACGCGAGGGAAAGGTCGTCCTTGTCGCGGACCGGCACGGTGGCCTGCACGGCCATCTTGCCACCGCGGTGCAGCGCGAACGCCGGATCGAAGGAATCGAGGGGCTCGGCCCCGCCGTCCTGATCCGTATTGCTGTCGCTGCGAGGATTGACGATCTCCGCTGCCACTTTGTATTACCCCTTAGCTATGCATGGTTTGAGGGTCGACCACTCCTGGTGAGGGGTGGGCGGGCACCGCGCACGGCCCGATTGCGGATACGTACGGGTCATACGCGACGGGCGCGCCGCACACGCGCCCTGAGCCCCGGATGAGGGGTGTAAAGAACCTTCTTACCGGACGGACGGTGCCCGCGACGAGTCCAATAGGTGCAAGGTCACATCACTGGACCGGAATGCCACGAGCGCATGACATGCGTCTGACAGGACGACAACGCGCGTCGGCAAGGGTCTTGCGTGGTGGGAAAGGCCACGGCTGCGTTCGACCACATCCTGAGACGGGGCGAAGATTTTCCGGCCACGGGACGGGATTCCCGCAGATGGTGCGGGGTCAACTGCCGGGGGTGCACCGCGCTGACGGGGTTCGGGGGTGACCCGTTATCCGATTTTGACATAGCGACGCACCTGAACGGCGTAGTCCGAATGGCAAGATGCGGTAAACCCACGAGGTCGCGACACCCGAAGGTGTGTGTCTGATTCGACCCATCGGCCCTCTTCCCATCCGCCGGAGGAACCACGATGACCGCAAGCTCCACCCGTCGTACGACCGCCGCGCGCTCTCATCTGGCCGCGGCCGGTGCGATAGCGGTCGCAGGCGCCCTGCTGCTCACCGGCTGCGGTGACCAGACCAAGGACAAGAACAAGCACTCCGGCAGCGCGGCCGCGAACACCGCCCCGCTGGCCGACAAGCTCCCCAAGGAGATCCGGGACAAGGGCAAGATCGAGGTCGGCTCGGACATCGCCTACGCCCCGGTGGAGTTCAAGGACTCCTCCGGCAACGTCTCCGGCCTGGACCCGGACCTCGCCGCGGCCCTGGGCAAGCAGCTCGGCGTGACGCTGGAGTTCCAGAACGGCACCTTCGACGGCCTGCTCACCGGTCTGCGCTCCGGCCGCTACGACATCGCGATGTCGGCGATGACGGACAACAAGAACCGCCAGGAGGGTGTCGACCCGGACACCGGCAAGAAGGTCGGCGAGGGCGTCGACTTCGTCGACTACCTGACTGCCGGTGTCTCGATCTACACCCGCAAGGGCGACACCAACGGCATCACGAGCTGGTCGGACCTGTGCGGCAAGAAGATCGCCGTCGAGCGCGGCACCGTCTCGGAGGACCTGGCCAAGCAGGAGGCCAAGAAGTGTAAGGGCGGCAAGAAGCTCACCATCGAGCCCTTCGACGACGACCAGCAGTCCCAGACCCGCCTGCGCTCGGGCGGCGTGGACGCGGCCTCCTCCGACTTCCCGGTGGCGGCGTACGCGGTGAAGACCTCCGGCGGCGGCAAGGACTTCCAGGTCGTCGGCGACCAGGTCGAGGCGGCTCCGTACGGCATCGCCGTGGCCAAGAAGGACACCCAGCTGCGCGACGCCCTCAAGGCCGCGATGGACGCGATCATCAAGAACGGCGAGTACGCGAAGATCCTCCAGAAGTGGGGCGCCCAGGACGGCGCCGTCAAGCAGTCCGCGATCAACGGCGGCAAGTGACCCGCGGCACGACGAGCGGCCACTGAGAGGCAACATCCGTGACTGACATCGAGAAGACGGCCGGGGCGCAGGGCACTCCCCCGGCCGGCCCGGAGGCCATCAGAGCCATCCCGGTCCGGCACTACGGGCGATACGTTTCCGCCGTTGTCGCCATCGCACTCCTCGTCGCGATCGTCTACGCGTTCGGCCAGGGCGACATCAACTGGCACGCGGTGCCGGACTACTTCTTCGACCACCGGATCATGACCGGTGTCTACAAGACCCTCCTGCTGACGGTCCTGTCGATGCTGATCGGCATCGCCGGCGGCATCCTCCTCGCGGTGATGCGGCTGTCGAAGAACCCGGTGACCTCGGCGATCGCCTGGTTCTACATCTGGTTCTTCCGCGGCACACCGGTCCTGGTCCAGCTGTTCCTGTGGTTCAACCTGGGCCTGGTCTTCAAGTACATCAACCTGATGCCGCTCTACAAGGACGAGTGGTCGAACTTCATGACGCCGTTGCTGACGGCGCTGCTCGGCCTGGGTCTGAACGAGGCGGCGTACATGGCCGAGATCTGCCGGGCGGGTCTGCTCGCGGTGGACGAGGGCCAGACCGAGGCGGCCCACGCGCTCGGCATGAGCCACAGCAAGACGCTGCGCCGGGTGATCATCCCGCAGGCGATGCGCGTGATCGTGCCGCCCACGGGCAACGAGGTCATCAACATGCTGAAGACGACCTCGCTCGTGGCGGCCGTCCAGTACCCCGAACTGTTCCGCTACGCCCAGGACATCGGCCAGAACTCGGGCGCCCCGGTGGAGATGTACTTCCTCGCCGCCGCCTGGTATCTGATCATGACCTCGATCCTGAGCGTCGGCCAGTACTACATCGAGCGCTACTACGCCCGCGGCTCCAGCCGCAGCCTCCCGCCCACCCCGTGGCAGAAGGTCCGGGCGCATCTGACGACCTTCTCCAGCAGGAAGGTCACGGCATGACCGACAAGCTGAGCAAGACCCAGGACACCCCGCCGAAGGCCGGCGTCCCGATGGTCAGGGCCGAGGGCGTGCACAAGTCCTTCGGCCAGGTCGAGGTGCTCAAGGGCATCGACCTGGAGGTGAAGCCGGGCGAGGTCTTCTGCCTCATCGGCCCCTCCGGCTCCGGCAAGTCGACCTTCCTGCGGTGCATCAACCACCTGGAGAAGATCAACGCGGGCCGGCTGTACGTCGACGGCGAGCTGGTCGGCTACCGCCAGCAGGGCGACAAGCTCTACGAGCTGCGCGACCGCGAGGTCGCCCTGAAGCGCCGGGACATCGGCATGGTCTTCCAGCGCTTCAACCTGTTCCCGCACATGACGGCCGTGGAGAACGTCATGGAGGCGCCGGTCCAGGTCAAGGGCGTGACCAGGACGCAGGCCCGGGACCGGGCGATGCAGCTGCTGGAGCGGGTGGGCCTGGCCGACCGGGCCGGGCACTACCCCTCGCAGCTCTCCGGCGGCCAGCAGCAGCGCGTGGCGATCGCCCGGGCGCTCGCGATGGACCCGAAGCTGATGCTGTTCGACGAGCCGACGTCGGCCCTGGACCCGGAGCTGGTCGGTGACGTCCTGGACGTCATGCGGGACCTCGCCGAGTCGGGCATGACCATGGTCGTCGTCACCCACGAGATGGGCTTCGCCCGCGAGGTGGGCGACAGCCTGGTGTTCATGGACGAGGGCGTGGTGGTCGAGTCGGGCCATCCGCGGGAGGTCCTGACGAACCCGCAGCACGAGCGGACGCAGTCGTTCCTGTCCAAGGTGCTGTGACGCCGCGCCGGGACGGCGTGCGGTGCTGGAAGAGCGGTTGCTGAAAAGGGGCGGTACGCGTACGCGTACCGCCCCTTTTCGTCGTACGGCGGTCGTACGGCGGTCTACTTCAGGGCGAGGAGCAGCGTGTCCGACGGCGAGCACCACACCGGCCGGGCCTCGCCGAAGCCCCGCGCCAGCAGGGCGCGGGCGTGCCAGGCCGGCGACGGCGTGTCCCCGTCGGCGTGCTCGCCGTAGATCTCGAAGCGGCGCGCGGTCGGCTCGGCGAGGACCGGGTCCTGCGCCGCCAGCTGCCACCACTCGGCCCAGTCCAGGACACCCTCCTTCTTGGCCTGATCCATGCGCGTGTGCCGCCGGCTCCGCTCCGCCGCGTTGATCCGGGGCGTGCTCTCGTCGATCATGTGATCCGCGTTCATGAAGACACCGCCGTCGCGGACCAGCCCCGCGACCTGACCGTAGAGGGCCGCGAGGGGTTCGCTGTGCAGCCAGTGCAGGGCCGTGGCGGTCAGGACGGCGTCGTAGGAGTCGTACGGCAGCCTCGCGGGCCACTCGGGCTCCTTGAGGTCGGCGGTGACGAAGGAGACCCGGTCGTCGCCCTCGAAGGTGCCGCGCGCGATGGCGAGCAGGGCCGGGTCGAGGTCGACGCCGGTGCTGGTGGCCTGGGGGAAGCGGGTGAGCAGCCGGGCCGTGATGCTGCCGGTGCCGCACGCGAGGTCGAGCACGCGTGGAGCGGTACCGACGAGCGCCTCGACCAGGTCGAGCATGATTCTGAAGCGATCCTCACGGTCCGGCATGTACCACTCCTGTTGGCGGTCCCAGCTCCGCTGCCAGGCCTGCCAGTCGGTTCCGGTACTCGTGGCCATGGAACCCTCTCTCCTCCGGAGCGCGTAATACCCTGGATACACGACCGGCTGTTACCCGACCGCAGACTCGACCATAAAGCGCCCTCGTAAGGACAACAAGTGGAACTGGCCTATTACTCGGATTACGCCGTCCGTCTCGTCAACAGCGAGGAGCCGGCCCGGGGCAAGGACTCCCTGACCTCGGTCGAGGCCGTCCGCGACCTCTTCGGCGGCAACGCGTCGGCGGCCCGCCGTGCCACCGACGCCGACGTCACACGCTTCCGGTCGGTGCGGTCCCGGCTGCGCTCGGTCTTCGAGGCGGCCGACCAGGGCGACGAGACGCTCGCCGTGGACCTGCTGAACTCGCTGCTGCTGGAGTTCCCGGTGAGCCCCCAGATCTCCGGGCACGACTTCCGGGACGAGGACGGCCGCCCTCTGTGGCACATGCACCTGGCCGACCACCCGTCCAACGCCACCGCCGGGTACGCGGCGATCGCGGCGATGGGTCTCGCCTTCCATCTGACCGAGTACGGCGTGGACCGCCTCGGCGTCTGCGAGGCGACCCCCTGCCGCAACGCCTACCTGGACACCTCCACCAACCGCTCCCGGCGCTACTGCTCCGACCGCTGCGCCACCCGCGCCAACGTGGCCGCCTACCGCGCCCGCAAGCGCCTGGAGGCCGACCGGTCGGGCAGCAGCGGCCTGGCGGCCGAGAGCGCCCAGCGCGCCAGCGCCAGCGGCGAGCGCTGACCGGCCCGCAGCGGCCGGTACCGGAACCAGGCCCGGCCCAGGATCAGCTCCTCCGGTACGACGCCGTAGTCGGTGCTGTCCCCGCCCGCGTAGGGGTTGTCCCCGAGCACCCACCAGCCGCCGTCGCGCCGCTCCACGGCCCGCTTGACGACCAGCAGGTCCTGCTGGAACGGGTGCCGAAGGACCACGATGTCGCCGGCCCGGACCACGCCCCCGTACCGCACCACCAGCTGGTCCCCGTGCCGGAGCGTGGGCACCATGGACGGCCCCGTGACCTCGGCCAGCCCGAACGGCGCAGCGGCCCTCCCCCGCTCGGTCTCCTGCGACAGCTCCGGCATCCCCGGCACCTCCCCGGTCCGTTCCTCCACCAGTCTCAGTCTCACCCTGGACTTTTGTCCTAAGCCCTAGGGGGCACTCACGAAAACCGGTCCCTCAGGGAGTAATGTCGCACCTGAGAAGACGATCACGAGGAAGGAATGCTCCATGCTTTCCCGCCTGTTTGCCCCCAAGGTCAAGGTCAGCGCCCACTGCGACCTGCCCTGCGGCGTGTACGACCCGGCCCAGGCCCGCATCGAGGCGGAGTCGGTGAAGGCCGTCCAGGAGAAGATGGCCGGCAACGACGACCCCCACTTCCAGGCGCGCGCCACTGTCATCAAGGAGCAGCGCGCGGAGCTCGCGAAGCACCACGTCTCCGTCCTCTGGAGCGACTACTTCAAGCCCCCGCACTTCGAGAAGTACCCGGAGCTGCACCAGCTGGTCAACGACGCCCTGAAGGCCCTCTCGGCCGCCAAGGCGTCGACCGACCCGGCGACGGGCCAGAAGGCGCTGGACTACATCGCCCAGATCGACAAGATCTTCTGGGAGACCAAGAAGGCCTGAGGCCCTCTCCTCCCCTGAAAGGGGCCCGACCGGTTCTCCGGTCGGGCCCCTTGCCTGTGTGCTTGCCTGTGTGGGCGGCGTTCAACCTCGGCCGGTCCTCGCGGAGAGCCGTCTGTGCCAAGCTGAAGGGCATGACCCTGGAGGACCTCAGACGGCTGCGCCGGGTGCGCGACCGCATGGACCGCGAGTACGCCGAGCCCCTCGACATGGCCGCGCTGGCCCGCGACGCCCTGATGTCCCCCGGTCACTTCCAGCGCAGCTTCCGCAAGGCCTTCGGGGAGACGCCGTACAGCTACCTGATGACCCGGCGGATCGAGCGGGCCAAGGCGCTGCTGCGCCGGGGCGACCTCAGCGTGACCGACGTGTGCCTCGCCGTCGGCTGCACCTCGCTGGGCTCCTTCAGCTCCCGGTTCACCGAGCTGGTCGGCGAGACGCCGAGCGCCTACCGGGCCCGCGACCATCAGGAGAGCGCGGTGATCCCGTCCTGCGTGGCCCGTACCTTCACCCGCCCGCGCCGGCGGCCCTACTGAGGCCGCACCGAGTCCTCGCGTCCCGACACCCGCGCATCGCGGCCCGAAGAGGCCTAGCGTGACGTCATGGACGTGAAACTCAAGCAGTGCTTCATCGCCGTGGACGACCACGACAAGGCCCTCGCCTTCTACTGTGACGTGCTCGGCCTGGAGATCCGTAACGACGTCGGCTTCGAGAACATGCGCTGGGTCACCCTGGGTTCGCCGCTCCAGCCGGACGTCGAGATCGTGCTGGAGCCGCCGGGCGCCAACCCGGACGCCTCCCCCGCCGACCGGCAGGCACTCGCCGAGCTGCTCGCCAAGGGCATGCTGCGCGGGGTGATCTTCACCACCGAGGACTGCGACGCGCTGTACGAGCGGGTGCGGGAGTCCGGCGCCGATGTGCTGCAGGAGCCGACGGACCAGCCGTACGGGGTGCGCGACTGCGCCTTCAGGGACCCGGCCGGCAACCAGCTCCGCTTCCTGCAGCGCCCGGCGGGCTGAATCACCCCGGCGGGCCGGGGAGCCGGCCCCTACACTCCCCTCCATGATCATCCGCTGGACCTACGTCTTCGCCGACCGCCCCGCCGCCCGCCTGCCCGAGGCCGGCGCCTTCTGGACGGCCGTCACCGGTACCCGGCTGTCCGAACCGCGCGGCGCGCAGGGCGAGTTCATGACCCTGCTGCCCGAGGGCGCGGACGCCTGCGGCAAGCTCCAGGGCGTCGCCGACGCGGACGGCGGCGCCCACCTCGACCTGTGTGCCGAGGACGTCCGGGAGCTGGTCGGCACGGCCCGTGACCTCGGCGCGGAGGTCGTGGCCGACCACGGCGCGTGGGCCGTGCTGCGGTCACCCGCCGGGCAGTTGTTCTGCGCCGTGCCCTGGCACGGGGAGTCGGTACGGCCGCCCGTCGTGGCGGGCAGCCGGCTGGACCAGGTGTGCCTCGACATCCCGCCGTCCGCGTACGGCACCGAGTCCGCCTTCTGGGCCCGGCTCACCGGCTGGGAGCGACGCGCGGGCTCCCGGCCCGAGTTCGTCACGCTCGTGCCCCCCGCGGGGCTGCCCGTCCGGATCCTGCTCCAGCGGCTCGACGACGAGCGCCCCGCCTCCGCCCACCTGGACCTGGCCTGCGCGGACATCGCCGCGGTCCGTGCCCGGCACGAGCGGCAGGGGGCCGTCCTCCTCCGGGAGGGCGCCCACTGGGCGGTGATGCGCGATCCGGCCGGCGGCACGTACTGCCTCACCGGGCGGGACCCGGAGACGGGTGGCCTGCCGGCCGGCGGTCAGCGGTCCGTGCCGGCGTAGACGCACACGAGCGGGGTGCCGTACGGCTCCGCGGCCGAACCGGTGGCAGACCCAGGGGCCGAAGCGGCCGCGAACTCCGGCGGGCAGCCGTGCCGCGGGCCGTCCTCCTCCGGGAGGGCGCCCACTGGGCGGTGATGCGCGATCCGGCCGGCGGCACGTACTGCCTCACCGGGCGGGACCCGGAGACGGGTGG
>NZ_JBFBBK010000026.1:0-31635 GCF_040682635.1 Streptomyces sp. NPDC051133 | reverse complement strand
CGTAACGCACACGAGCGGGGTGCCGTACGGCTCCGCGGCCGAACCGGTGGCAGACCCAGGGGCCGAAGCGGCCGCGAACTCCGGCGGGCAGCCGTGCCGTTCCTCGTCCGCGCCGTCGTCACTCAGCGGCTTCCCGTCCGCAGGGGGCGCGGAGCCGCCGCCGTCCTGCCAGACGTACGGTCCCCCGGGCCGGGCCTCCTGCTGCAGCCAGAACGTGGCTCCTCCCCCTACCGCGACGGCCACCGCCCACGCCGGCACCGCCCACCGCCACCACCGGCGGCGCGCACCCCCCGTCCGCGTCACCCCCAGGGCTCCACGTCGACCACGGCCTCGACCGGCACGGGGCCGTACACGTGCGGGAACTCCTCGCCACCCGGCTCCATCGACTCGTACCTCACCGGCACGCCCACCCGGGCCGGGTCGACGACCAGCACCACCAGGTCGTCCGGACCGTCGTAGTCGCCGTACAGGAACGCGGCGATGCGCGGGAGCTGCTCCTGGGTGGAGAAGTGGATGAAGCCCTCCTCCTGGAGGGTCCGGCCCCGGGTGGACACCTCGTAGGCGCCATGTGCGCGGGCCGCCTCCCACAGGGAGCGCTCGGTGACGTGGAAGATGCGGGGCAGTTTCGGCATGCGTCCACGCTATCGGCCCCGCCGCCGGACACCGGCATGCGTCAGGGGCGCGGAGCGGCACCGGTGTCCGCCGGTGCCGCTCCGAACCCTACGAGAGGGCGGGCCCCGCACATTGTGGGGATGTGGGGGCCCGCCCGGCCGGAGCCCCGGTGGCCGTGCGGGGTCAGGAACCGCACGGGGCCGGGGCTCCGGGGTCTGTCCGGCTGCCGGCAGCGCTCACTCAGCTGCTGCGCCGGGTCACGAACTCGGCGAGGGCCAGCAGGTTCCCCGCCGCCTCCGGGTCGGGCACCGCGCGGCTCAGCTCCTGCACGGCGCGGGCCATCCGGTCGGCCGCCTCGGCCTGCGCCCAGTCCCGGCCGCCGGCCCGCTCCACGGCCAGCGCCGTGCGCGCGAGGCCGGCGGAGTCCCCGGTGACGTACGGCTTCCCGTACAGCGCGGCGAGTTCGGCCGCCGCCGGGGTGTCGGAGCCGAGCGCCGCCACCACCGGCAGGGACTTCTTGCGGGCCGCGAGATCCGCGCCGGCCGGCTTGCCGGTGTGCCGCGGGTCGCCCCATATCCCGATGACGTCGTCGATCAGCTGGAAGGCGAGCCCGGCCTGACGGCCGAAGCCGTCCAGCGCGGCCACCTCCTCCGCACCGGCGCCCGCGTACAGCGCGCCGACCGCGCAGGCGCACCCCAGCAGGGCGCCGGTCTTCGCCTCCGCCATGGCGAGCACCTCATCGAGGGTGACCTCGTCCGGGGCGCGGTCCGCCAGGTCGGTGTCCGTGTGCTGGCCGGCGCACAGCTCCACGACACAGTCCGCGAGCCGGGCCGCGGCCGGGACGGAGGCCGGGTGCGGGTCCACGGCGAGCAGCCGCAGGGCGAGCGCCTGGAGGGCGTCGCCGCCGAGGATCGCGTGGGCGTCGCCGAACACGGTCCAGGCCGTGGGACGGTGCCGGCGGGAGGTGTCCCGGTCCATCACGTCGTCGTGCAACAGCGTGAAGTTGTGGACCAGTTCGACCGCCGCCGCGGCACGGACGGCCGCCACCCGGGCCGCCGGGCCGCCGAGCGCGCCGGCCGCGGCGAGCACGAGCGCGGGCCTTATCGCCTTGCCGGCGGCGCCGCCGGCCGGGCTGCCGTCGGCGTGCTGCCAGCCGAAGTGGTAGAGCGCGATCCGGCGCATGGAGCCGGGCAGCGACTCGACGGCCGCGCGCAGCTCCGGGTCGACCAGGGCGCGGGTGCACTCCAGCAGCGCCGCCGCCTCCTGCCCGTCGAGCGGGCCCCCGGCGGTGTCACCGCCCCGGTCCCGCCGCTCCCCCGCCGTGCCGGAACGCGGCACGCCGGGGGAACGCTGTCCGGTCTCCGCCATGAACTCGGCCATGTCTCCCCCCTCGCCGCGTCCGCGGACGCCGGCGGCGCCGGCCCGGCCGGACGCGTGTTCCGAGGGTCTACCCCTGCCGAGGGGCGGGGACACGGCGGCGACGTGCGGAAACGTCACCTCCACCGGCCGATCTCGACGTTCTCCAGCACGCCCAGCGCGTCGGGCACCAGGACGGCGGCCGAGTAGTAGGCCGTCACGAGGTACTTGATGATGGCCTGTTCGTTGATGCCCATGAACCGGACGGACAGGCTCGGCTCGATCTCGTCCGGTACGCCGGACTGCCTCAGGCCGATGACGCCCTGCTCGGACTCGCCGGTACGCATCGCGATGATCGAGGTCGTACGGGCGTCGCTGACCGGGATCTTGTTGCACGGGTAGATCGGCACCCCGCGCCAGGTGGGGATCCGGTTGCCCGCGATCTCGACGGTCTCCGGGACCAGTCCGCGCTTGTTCAGCTCGCGTCCGAACGCGGCGATCGCGCGCGGGTGGGCGAGGAACAGCTTGGTGCCGCGGCGGCGGCTGAGCAGCTCGTCCATGTCGTCCGGGCCGGGCACACCGTCGTGCGGCTGGAGCCGCTGGTCGTACTCGCAGTTGTGGAGCAGGCCGAACTCGCGGTTGTTGACGAGCTCGTGCTCCTGGCGCTCCTTCAACGCCTCGACGGTGAGCCGCAACTGCTGCTCGGTCTGGTTCATCGGCTGGTTGTACAGGTCGGCCACGCGCGTGTGGATGCGCAGCACGGTCTGGGCGATGCTCAGTTCGTACTCGCGCGGCCGGGACTCGTAGTCCACGAAGGTGTGCGGGATGTCGGGCTCGCCGGAGTGACCGGCCGCCAGCGCGACCTCCTTCTCGCCGTACTTGTTGGTCCGCTGCTCGGGGATCGAGCGCACCTGCTCGAGGTGGGCGCGCAGCGAGTCGGAGCGCTCCGCGACCTGCTCGAAGTCGTTGCGGCTGAGGATGAGCACCGTGGCCGCGGTGCCCGCGCGGACGGTGTACTCCCAGATGGCGTCCGGGTCCAGCAGTGCCTGGTCGCCGAAGTAGGCGCCGTCGGCGAGGACTCCGAGGACGGCGTCGTCGCCGTAGGGGCCGGTGCCGACCTTCTCGACCCGGCCGTGGGCGAGCAGGTACACCTCGTCGGTCCGGTTGCCGAAGTCGGCGATGACCTCGCCGGGCGCGAAGTCGCGCTGCCGGCAACGGCGGGCCAGCTCCGTCAGCACCTCGTCGTCCTCGTACGCGCGCAGGGCCGGCAGCTCGCCGAGCTCGGCCGGGATGACCTCCACCTGGTCACCGGTCTTCACGAAGGTGATGCGGCCGTCGCCGACGGTGTAGCTCAGTCGCCTGTTGACGCGGTACGTGCCGCCCTGGACGTCCACCCAGGGAAGCGTGCGCAGCAGCCAGCGGGAGCTGATCTCCTGCATCTGTGGAACGGACTTGGTGGTCGTGGCCAGGTTCCGCGCTGCCGCCGTGCCGAGGGACTGCTGCGGCTTGTCCTGATCCGTGCGGACCTCGTCGCCTACCGACATAGAGAAACGTCCTCCCATGTATGCCCGATGCCGTATCGCACCGGCACCGGTCTCACACCCGAGCCTTCCATCACGGAACGTGGTCGCGCCATTACCCGAAAGAGCGGGAATGGATCATCGGACTACTGGGCACGAAGAGGGACCTCGCCACATGCCGGCGCGCCCCTGCAGCCTGCGCGTTTGTGTCCGGATCGGCTCGCACGGTGTGCGAACGAGGTGGCCCGGGACGTCCGTTTTCGGTAGAAGCGAGCAGGACGAAACGGCCGCTACGGGCGGCCGGTGGCCACGACACGAAGGAGGCGGCATGGCCCCACCCATGTCCGCGAGCGGATTTCTGGACGCACTGCGGGCGGAGGGCCTCGCGGTCGTCGAGGTCGGCGACTGGCGGAACCACAACCGCAATCACAAGGGCCCGTGGGGCCCGGTCCACGGCGTGATGATCCACCACACGGTGACCTCCGGCAGCGCGCACACGGTGCAGCTCTGCCGGGACGGGCACACGGCGCTGCCCGGCCCGCTGTGCCACGGCGTGATCACCAAGGACGGCACGGTCCACCTGGTCGGTCACGGCCGCGCCAACCACGCGGGGCTCGGCGACGACGACGTGCTGCGCGCGGTGATCGCGGAGCAGGGACTGCCGTCCGACAACGAGGCGAACACCGACGGCAACCGGCACTTCTACGGCTTCGAGTGCGAGAACCTGGGCGACGGCGAGGATCCCTGGCCGGAGGCCCAGCTGAACGCGATCGTACGGGCCGCCGCCGGGGTGTGCCGGGCGCACGGCTGGTCCGGGAGGTCGGTCATCGGCCACTTGGAGTGGCAGCCGGGGAAGGTGGACCCGAAGGGGTTCGGCATGGCCTGGCTGCGGGAGCGGGTCGAGGAACGGCTGAAGGCGTAGGCGGCCGGGGACCCGCCCGCCCCCTCCTCCGCTCGGCCCGGTACGGCGGGACAATGGCGGCGTGACCAGCCCCGAGCAGCTCCTCCCGCGCCTCCCCTCCCCTCTCCAGGAGGTGCGGGACGGCCGTTTCGCCCGGCGCGGGCTCCGGCTGCTGCTCAAGCGGGACGACCTGATCCACCCGGAGCTGATCGGCAACAAGTGGCGCAAGCTGGTGCCGAACATCGAGGCGGCGGCGGGCCGCCCGCTGGTCACGTTCGGCGGGGCCTACTCCAACCATCTGCGGGCCACCGCGGCCGCGGGCCGCCTGCTGGGGCTGCCGACCACCGGCGTGGTGCGCGGCGACGAGCTGGCCGACCGCCCGCTCAACCCGTCCCTGGCCCGGTGTGCGGCCGACGGCATGCGCCTGCACTTCGTCGACAGGCAGGCGTACCGCCGCAAGACCGAGCCGGAGACCCTGGCCGCGATCCTGCGCGCGGCCGGCGCAGAGGAGGCGTACGTCGTCCCCGAGGGCGGCAGCAACACCGAGGCCGTGCACGGCTGCCGGGCCCTCGGCGAGGAGCTGCGCGGCCTCGCGGACGTGACGGCGGTCGCCTGCGGCACCGGCGGCACGCTCGCGGGACTGGCGGCCGGACTGGGACCCGGGCAGCGCGCGCTCGGCGTACCGGTGCTCAGGGGCGGGTTCCTCGGGGCCGGCATACAGGCCCTGCAGGAACGTGCCTTCGGCGCCCGCACCGGCACCTGGTCCCTCGACGACCGCTTCCACTGCGGCGGTTACGCCCGTACGACACCGGAACTGGACGCGTTCGCACGAGACTTCGAGGACCGTCACGGTCTGCCCGTCGAACGTGTCTATGTCGCCAAGATGCTGCACGCCCTCGTCACCCTGGCGGCGGAGGACGCGTTCGCCCGGGGGACGGCCGTGGCCGCCGTGATCACAGGCGCGCCTTTCACCGGGTGACGGCGTCCGCGCGCCGGCGCCCGCCGGAACCGGCCGGGACGGCCCGGTGGGCCGGCCCGGCTGCTCTAGGCCGTCTCCCGGTAGGCCGCCGCCTCCTCCAGGTCCAGCCGTCGCAACAGGGCGCGCAGCATCTCGTCGTCGATGTAGCGCAGGTCGCGGAGCCTGACGAAGACCTCGCGTTCGGCGCTGATCATCTCCCGGGACAGCCGGCGGTAGGTGTCGTCCACGGACTCGCCGGTGACCGGGTTGGTCTGGCCGAGGCGTTCCCAGACGGCGTTGCGGCGGCGCTCCAGGACCTGGCGCAGCCGGTCGGCGAGCGGGGGCGGCAGGGCGTTGCGCTCGTCGGAGAGGAGGTCGTCCAGGCGGCTCTCGGCGGCCCGGGAGGCCTGGGCCTGGGCGTTGGCCTCGGCGAGCGTCTCGGCCTGCCGGTCGCGGCTGGGGAACTTCAGCAGGCGGATCAGCGGGGGCAGCGTCACGCCCTGCACCACCAGGGTGCCGATGACCGTGGTGAAGGTCAGGAAGAGGACCAGGTTGCGCGGGCCGTCGCTCATGGTCGCCGGGATGGCGAAGGCGATGGCCAGGGAGACCACTCCGCGCATGCCCGCCCACGCGGTGACCATGGCGCCCCGCCAGGTCGGGTTCTCCTCGCGCTCCCTGATGCGCCGGGACAGCAGCCGGGGCACGAAGGCCGCCGGGTAGACCCACACGAACCGGGTCGCGACGACGACGAGGAAGACGGCCACCGCGTACCAGGCCGCGGTGGAGCCCTCGTACTCGCCGAGCCGCTTGAGGACGACCGGCAGCTGCAGGCCGATCAGGGCGAACACGGCGGACTCCAGGATGAAGGCGACCATCTTCCACACCGCCTCCTCCTGCAGGCGCGTGGCGAAGTCGACCTCCCACGCGCGGTGCCCGAGATAGAGGGCGACGACCACGACCGCGAGCACCCCGGAGGCGTGCGCCTGCTCGGCGACCCCGTAGGCGACGAACGGGATCAGCAGGGAGAGGGTGTTCTGCAGCAGCGGCTCGGTCAGGTGCGTGCGCAGCCAGTGCAGGGGCGCCATGAGGACGAGACCGATGCCCACACCGCCGACCGAGGCGAGCAGGAACTCGCCGATCCCGCCCGCCCAGGTGGCCCCCGCCCCGACGGCCGCGCCGAGCGCCACCTTGTAGGCGGTGATCGCGGTGGCGTCGTTCAGCAGGGACTCGCCCTGCAGGATCGTGGTGATCCGGGAGGGCAGGCCGACCCGGCGCGCGACCGCGGTCGCCGCCACCGCGTCCGGTGGCGCCACCACCGCGCCCAGCACCAGCGCGGCGGTCAGCGGCAGCCCGGGGATCAGCAGATAGGCGGCCCAGCCGACGACGACGGTCGCGAAGAGCACGTACCCCACCGACAGCAGCGCCACCGGCCGCAGCTGCGCCCGGAGATCGAGATAGGAGCTGTCGCTCGCCGAGGTGTACAGCAGCGGGGGCAGCAGCAGCGGCAGCACGACCTCGGGATCGAGGGTGTACGACGGGACGCCGGGGAGGTAGGACACCGCCAGGCCGGCGGCGACCAGCAGCAGGGGCGCCGGCGCGGGGGTGCGCCGGGCCGCCGCGGCGACCGCGGCGCTGCCCGCCACCAGCAACAACAGCGGCATCACGTCCATGGTTCTCGCCCACCCTTGTTTTCCGCGCGGTCACCCGCACACCCGTCGTAATCTGGCAATCATGAAACAGTGCACGCACGCCGACGCGCTGCCGCAGCCGGAACCGGAGCCGCTCGACAAGACCTGCCCCGAGTGTCGGCGCGACGGCACCCACCCGGTGCAGCTGCGGCTGTGCCTCAGCTGCGGGCACGTGGGCTGCTGCGACTCCTCGCCGGGCAGGCACGCCACGGAGCACCACGCGCAGTCCGGGCACCCGGTGATGCGGACCTTCGAGCCCGGCGAGGACTGGCGGTGGTGCTTCGTGGATCACGTGCTCGTCTGATCGTGTTCCCGCTTGGGCGGGTTCTCGTGTGACACTGCATGCGGAGCGGTCGCACGACGGTTCGAGCGTCTGACGTCTGGGTACGTCAACCCGGCGCGCGCTCTTCGCATTTGGGCGCGCAAACCCCCTAGACACGGAGCGTATCCACAGCTTTACTGTGAGTGACGCCAGGGGGTTGGGGTCCCGGGGACAGAAACGTTCGGAGCGCGATAGCGTCACCGCGGAACCACGTACGCGTTAGCCCGAGGGGCGACCCTCGGCCCCGTAAAGCTTGTACCACCATGGAGGTGAGGGTGTCCCAGATCGCAGGCGAGCCCACGGCGAATCAGGACTTCGTGGAAGTCCGGCTGCCGGCTGCGGGTGCCTACCTGTCGGTGCTGCGGACGGCCACGGCCGGTCTCGCGGCCCGCTTGGACTTCACCCTGGACGAGATCGAGGACCTGCGCATCGCCGTGGACGAGGCCTGCGCGATCCTGCTTCAGCAGGCCGTTCCCGGCTCCGTTCTCAGCTGTGTCTTCCGGCTCGTCGACGACTCGCTGGAGGTCACGGTCTCGGCGCCGACCACGGACGGTCACGCCCCCTCGCGGGACACCTTCGCCTGGACCGTGCTGTCGGCCCTCGCGGGCAAGGTCTCGTCCGCCGTCGACGAGGACAAGACGGTGTCGATCAGCCTCTACAAACAGCGCGGCGCGGGCCCTGGCCCGGCGTGAGGAACGGGGACGGTCCGGTGCGGGACGAAGAGCGCGGCACACGGGAGCTGCCCGCCGGGGACGGGGGTGCCCCCTGGGCGAGCACGGCCGAGACCCCCGGGGAGGACCCTCTGGGCGGTCCCCGGCGCATGGCGGACGGCATCGACGGCATCCCCGAACAGGCCAGGCCACACCCGGAGGACGACTCCGCGCAGGCCGACGGCGGTGACGGTGCCGCACAGGGCGCGCCGCCGGAGGGACGGGGCGGGGCCTCCCCCGCCGTCCGCGCGGGGGCGAGGGCTCGGGGAAGGGCTACGGGCGGGACGATGAGCGAGCACGAGCGACATGCGGAGGGCGAGGCGTCGGGCGCAGAGGCCGTGCAGGCCGTACCGCACGACCCTCATGACCGCAGCGGCGCGCGGGCGAAGTTCGTCGAGCTGCGCAAGCTGAACGCGGGCAGCGCGGAGTACGCCGAGCTGCGCAACCAGCTGGTCCGCATGCATCTGCCGCTCGTGGAGCACCTGGCCCGCCGGTTCCGCAACCGCGGCGAGCCGCTCGACGACCTCACCCAGGTCGCCACGATCGGGCTGATCAAGTCCGTCGACCGGTTCGACCCCGAGCGCGGTGTGGAGTTCTCCACGTACGCCACGCCGACCGTGGTCGGCGAGATCAAGCGGCACTTCCGCGACAAGGGCTGGGCGGTCCGCGTGCCGCGCCGGCTGCAGGAGCTGCGGCTGGCACTGACCACGGCGACGGCCGAGCTGTCCCAGCTGCACGGCCGCTCCCCCACCGTGCACGAGCTGGCGGAGAAGCTCGCCATCTCCGAGGAGGAGGTCCTGGAGGGCCTGGAGTCGGCGAACGCCTACTCCACGCTGTCCCTGGACGTCCCCGACACCGACGACGAGTCCCCGGCGGTCGCCGACACCCTCGGCGCGGAGGACGAGGCGCTGGAGGGCGTGGAGTACCGCGAGTCACTCAAGCCGCTGCTGGAGGACCTGCCGCCGCGGGAGAAGCGGATCCTGCTGCTGCGCTTCTTCGGGAACATGACCCAGTCGCAGATCGCGCAGGAGGTCGGCATCTCGCAGATGCACGTCTCCCGGCTGCTGGCCCGCACGCTGGCCCAGCTGCGGGAGAAGCTCCTCGTGGAGGAGTGAGCCCTATTCGGTCCGGCCCGGTCCCTTGATGCCCAGGGCCCGGGTCGTCTCCCCGTTGACGAGGAGCACCAGCGCGGCCACGGCGACCACCGCGAGCGCGATCCCGACCGGGATGGCGACGCTGTCGGCCTTGAGCAGGTTGTAGGCGACCGGAAGCGCCATGATCTGCGTGATCACCGCGGGGCCGCGGCTCCAGCTGCGCCGCAGCAGCAGTCCGCGCGCGGCGAGCAGCGGCAGCAGCGCGAGCACGGCCAGGGTGATCCCCAAGGTCACGGCCTGCTGCCGGTCGTCCGGGGAGCCGGTGATCCCGCGGACGAGCACCCACAGGCCGCCGGCCAGCAGCGCGACCCCTTCCAGCGCGGCCAGCACGGCGGCGTACGTCAGCCGACGGGGGCGGGGTTCCTGGGTGGGGGTCTGCTCACTGCTCACCCCAGAAGGGTAGCGGGGTGGGTGCGGCCGTCCCCAGGGGGCGCGGGAAAGGCGTCGCACACCGCCCGCGCCGCACCCGGCCCGCACCACGTGTTCATCTTCACGTCCCTTCCTCTTACCTGATCCCTACCTCGCTATGGGCCCGGTACCCCCCAGTAGGTACGCTGCCATCCATGCGTGCACTTCTCGTGGTCAATCCGGCGGCTACCACCACAAGCGCACGCAGGCGTGACGTGCTGATCCACGCGCTGGCGAGCGAGATGAAGCTGGAGGCGGTCACCACCGAGTACCGCGGCCACGCGCGCGACCTCGGCCGGCAGGCGGCGGACAGCGACGACATCGACCTGGTGGTGGCCCTCGGCGGTGACGGCACGGTCAACGAGGTCGTCAACGGCCTGCTGCACGCCGGGCCCGCGCCGGAGCGGCTGCCCGGTCTCGCCGTCGTCCCCGGTGGCTCCACCAATGTCTTCGCCCGCGCCCTGGGTCTGCCGAACGATCCCGTCGAGGCCACCGGCGCCCTGCTGGACGCGCTGCGCGAGGGCAGCGAGCGCATCGTCGGCCTCGGGCTGACCTCGGGCACGCCCGGCACCGAGGACGAGGCGGTCCCGGACCGCTGGTTCACCTTCAACGCGGGGCTCGGCTTCGACGCGGGCGTGGTGGGCCGGGTCGAGCAGCAGCGCGAGCGCGGCAAGAAGTCGACGCACGCGCTGTATGTGCGTCAGGTGATCCGGCAGTTCCTCGGCGAGCCGAACCGCCGGCACGGCGCGATCACACTGGAGCAGCCGGGCGAGGACCCGATCGGCGATCTCGTGGTGGCCATAGTCTCGAACACGTCCCCTTGGACGTATCTCGGCAATCGCCCTATGTACACGTCGCCTAAGGCCTCGTTCGATACAGGGATCGACGTACTCGGTCTCAGCCGTCTGTCCACGGCCTCGGTTGCCCGGTATGGCACCCAGTTGCTCACTTCGTCCCCCGAGCGCGGACCCCATGGCAAGCACGCTCTCTCACTGCACGATCTGGACCAGTTCACCTTGCATTCGAAGGTCCCTCTGCCCCTTCAGATGGACGGTGACCACCTGGGGCTGCGTACAAGCGTGACGTTCACAGGCGTACGCCGCGCACTGCGTGTGATTGTGTGAGCGGAACGGGCGAAAGTCCTTTCACTCGAACGTTTAGGCCAGGATCCACCCCATGGAAGTACGGCTGTGACCCAGTCGACACCGAGGAATCAAAAAAAACTTTCCGGAAGGGGTTGTATCCGCCGCTGAGGTTTGCGAGTCTCTACGTGGCGATCGGGACGGCCCGCAACACCGGCCTCCACTGATCACCGGAACCCCTCTTCAAACCAAGGACCACGCCGAGGAAGACTCGGCGATCGGCCCTTCACTTGTTGAGGGATTCGTGAAAGCGTTCACATTCACAAGCAACTTGCACGTAATACCAAGGAGAGGTAGCAGCCATGGACTGGCGTCACAACGCCGTTTGCCGCGAGGAAGACCCCGAGCTCTTCTTCCCCATCGGCAACACCGGTCCTGCGCTGCTGCAGATCGAGGAAGCCAAGGCCGTCTGCCGTCGCTGCCCGGTGATCGAGCAGTGTCTGCAGTGGGCGCTCGAGTCCGGTCAGGACTCCGGCGTCTGGGGTGGTCTCAGCGAGGACGAGCGTCGCGCGATGAAGCGCCGTGCCGCCCGCAACCGGGCCCGTCAGGCCTCCGCCTGACATACCCACCCCTGCTGACAGCCTGAGCTTGGCGGCGCGTGCACCGCGCACGCATCTCCCGCCCCCGAGCCGCAGCGCGCAGTATCCCCCGATGCGCTTAGCGATTGAGCAGAGCAGCAACGAGCACGAGCCTCGGACCCATGGCGGTCCGGGGCTTTTTGCTGTGCCGGTGCCGTGCGCGGCGGCGGGAGCCGCGCGAGTCGCGCTCACTTCTGCGCGAGCACCGGAATGTCCAGGATCACCCGCGTCCCCCGCTCCGGGGCCGGGACCATGTCGAACGAGCCGCCCAACTCGCCCTCGACCAGCGTCCGTACGATCTGCAGGCCCAGGTTGCCCGAGCGGTGCGGGTCGAAGCCCTCGGGCAGGCCCACGCCGTCGTCCTGGACGGTGACCAGGAGGCGGGCCTCCTTCGCCGTACCGCCACGGACCGCGGAGACCTCGACCGTGCCGGTGTCGCCCTGCCGGAAGCCGTGCTCCAGGGCGTTCTGCAGCACTTCGGTGAGGACCATCGACAGCGGGGTGGCGACCTCGGCGTCGAGTATCCCGAACCGTCCGGTGCGCCGGCCGGTCACCTTGCCCGGCGAGATCTCCGCGACCATCGCCAGCACCCGGTCGGCGATGTCGTCGAACTCGACCCGCTCGTCCAGGTTCTGGGAGAGCGTCTCATGCACGATGGCGATCGAGCCGACCCGGCGGACGGCCTCCTCCAGGGCCTCGCGGCCGCGCTCGGAGTCGATGCGGCGGGCCTGGAGGCGGAGCAGGGCGGCGACCGTCTGGAGGTTGTTCTTCACCCGGTGGTGGATCTCCCGGATGGTGGCGTCCTTGGTGATCAACTCACGCTCGCGGCGCCGCAGTTCGGTCACGTCCCGGCACAGCACCAGGGAACCGATGCGGGTGCCCTTGGGCTTGAGCGGGATGGTCCGGAACTGGATGACCCCGTCGTTGGCCTCGATCTCGAACTCGCGCGGCGCCCAGCCGCTGGCCACCTTGGCGAGCGCCTCGTCCACCGGGCCCCGGGTGGGGGCGAGTTCGGCGGTGGTCTGCCCGAGGTGCTGGCCGACCAGGTCGGCGGCGAGGCCGAGGCGGTGATAGGCGGACAGGGCGTTCGGGGAGGCGTACTGCACGACGCCGTCCGCGTCCACCCGGATCAGACCGTCGCCGGCGCGCGGCGAGGCGTCCATGTCGACCTGCTGGTCGGGGAAGGGGAACGATCCTGCTGCGATCATCTGCGCGAGGTCGGAGGCGCTCTGGAGATAGGTCAGCTCCAGGCGGCTCGGGGTGCGCACGGTGAGCAGGTTGGTGTTGCGGGCGATCACACCGAGGACGCGGCCCTCGCGCCGCACGGGGATGGACTCGACCCGTACGGGGACCTCTTCGCGCCACTCCGGGTCACCCTCGCGCACGATCCGGCCCTCGTCGAGCGCCGCGTCCAGCATGGGCCGCCGGCCGCGCGGGACCAGGTGGCCGACCATGTCGTCCTGGTAGGAGGTGGGGCCGGTGTTGGGCCGCATCTGGGCGACCGAGACGTACCGGGTGCCGTCCCGGGTGGGGACCCACAGAACCAGGTCGGCGAAGGAGAGGTCGGAGAGCAGCTGCCACTCCGAGACCAGCAGGTGGAGCCACTCGAGGTCGGAGTCGTCGAGGGCGGTGTGCTGGCGGACCAGTTCGTTCATGGAGGGCACGTGTGCGAGGGTACCCGCGGCCTGCGGATGGCCGGAAAACACCCGCGGGCCGCGGCGCCTGGAAGGGACCCTCAACCCTCCCGGCACCGCAGCCCGGAGCATCATCGGCCGTGGGGTGTGCGGTCCCGGTCGGCCGAAGGTCGAGGAGCCGGGGCAGTCAGGGCAGAGAGCACCGGTTCCTCGATCCGCCCTCCTGTGCGGGGAAGGCGGAGGCTTGTGTCTGCAGTCGTTCTCTTCGATTGTGGACTAGACCACGTGGGCATGTCCATGGTGCGTACCGCGGGCGGCGGGCCCGGCCGTGTCAGGGGTTCCGTCCCCGGCGCGGACGTGCGTCGGCGGAACGGTGGCACCCGATGCCACGAAGCCTAGCCCGCCCGGGTCAGTCGTGGGGCCAGATGGACATGGCAATTTCCGCGAGCGCCTCCAGTTCCCCCCGGCTCGCTCCGTCGCGGGCCTGCTGGGACATGCCCTGGATCATCGCGCCGGTGTGCCGGGCGAGGACGGCGGCGTCGGTGCCGGCGGGGAGCAGGCCGGCCGCGACGTCCGCCCGGATGCGCGCGGCGAGGGCGGTGATGTTGGCGTTGCGCCGGTCGCGCAGTGACTCCTCCACCTCGGGGCTGGTGCAGTTGGTGGCGGCGTGCACCACCAGGCAGCCGTAGGGGTGGGCGGGGTCGGTGTACTCGGCGGCGGCCTCGCGGAGCGTGCGCTCGACGGCCGCGCGGGCGGTGGGCTCCTCGGCGAGGGCCCGGTCGGCGAAGGCGCCGTGCGTGGCGCCGTAGACCCGGACGACCTCCTCGAACAGGGTCCGTTTGTCGCCGAAGGCCGCGTACAGACTGGGCGCCCCGATGCCCATGATCCGGGTGAGATCGGAGACGGATGTGGCCTCGTAGCCGCGCTCCCAGAAGGCCATGAGCGCCTTCTCCAGGGCGGTGGCCCGGTCGAAGGAGCGCGGCCTGCCGCGTGTCCTGGCGGCCCCGGCCTGCGCTGTCGTGTCCTGCCCTTGCACCATGGAGTGAATTTTATAGCGCCCCCTAGGAAAATGTCGCCGGACCGGGATACGGTTTTTCTGTAGCGACCGCTAGGCAATGGGGGGAGAGGTGACAGTCATGGGTGCGTTCACAGGAAGGACGGCGCCCTTTCCTGCGCCCGTGAACGCCGATTCTGTTAGATTGGTCTAAACCACATAGAGACGCACAGAGCCCACTTCAGAACGGCAGGCCCAGCGTGGAAGTTGTCATCGTTCCGGATGCCGCGGCGGGCGGCGAGCTGATCGCCGAGGCCATGGCCCAGCTGCTGCGACGCAAGCCCGACGCCCTGCTCGGTGTGGCCACCGGTTCCACCCCGCTGCCCGTCTACCAGGCACTGACCGCCAAGGTGGGCTCCGGTGCCGTGGACGCCTCGCGGGCCCGGATAGCGCAGCTCGACGAGTACGTGGGACTCCCCGCCGACCACCCGGAGTCCTACCGGTCCGTACTGCGCCGGGAGGTGCTGGAGCCGCTCGGCATCGGCATGGACGCGTTCCTCGGCCCCGACGGCACGGCCGAGGACATCCAGGCTGCGTGCGAGGCGTACGACCGCGCGCTCGCCGAGGCCGGCGGAGTGGACCTCCAGCTGCTCGGGATCGGCACCGACGGGCACATCGGGTTCAACGAGCCGTGCTCCTCGCTCGCCTCGCGCACCCGGATCAAGACCCTGACCGAGCAGACCCGCGTCGACAACGCCCGCTTCTTCGACGGCGACATCGAGCAGGTCCCGCACCACGTCATCACCCAGGGCATCGGCACCATCCTGGAGGCCCGGCACCTGGTGCTGCTGGCGACCGGCGAGGGCAAGGCGGACGCGGTCGCCGCGACCGTCGAGGGGCCGGTCGCCGCGGTCTGCCCGGCCTCCGCGCTCCAGCTCCACCCGCACGCCACGGTGGTCGTCGACGAGGCGGCGGCGGCCAAGCTGAAGCTCGCCGACTACTTCCGGCACACCTATGCCCACAAGCCCGCCTGGCAGGGCATCTAGCCGCCCCGGGGAGGGTTGTGGACTAGACCAACATCGGGGACAACGGTATATAGGGGAGATCACGGAGCGTGCGGGTGGACTCCGACACACGAAGCCGTGCCACGATGTGAACCGTGGCCGATACCAGTCGGTCGCTGTCGGCATCCGGAGCCGGGAAGGCAGAGCATGAGCACCGACGTCAGCAGTGCGGAGAACGAGGCCGGCGCGACCGTCCGTACCGCGCGCGTGCCGAAGTACTACCGCCTGAAGAAGCACCTGCTCGACATGACGGAGACCCAGGCACCCGGCACGGCGGTCCCGCCCGAGCGCACCCTGGCGGCCGAGTTCGACACCTCCCGCACGACCGTCCGCCAGGCCCTCCAGGAGCTGGTGGTGGAGGGCCGGCTGGAGCGGATCCAGGGCAAGGGCACGTTCGTCGCCAAGCCCAAGGTCTCCCAGGCGCTGCAGCTCACCTCCTACACCGAGGACATGCGCGCCCAGGGCCTGGAGCCGACCTCGCAGCTGCTGGACATCGGCTACATCACCGCCGACGACCGGCTCGCCGGGCTGCTCGACATCACCGCGGGCGGCCGGGTGCTGCGCATCGAGCGGCTGCGCATGGCCAACGGTGAGCCGATGGCGATCGAGACGACCCATCTCTCCGCCAAGCGCTTCCCGGCCCTGCGCAGATCGCTGGTGAAGTACACGTCCCTCTACACCGCGCTCGCCGAGGTCTACGACGTCCACCTCGCGGAGGCCGAGGAGACCATCGAGACCTCCCTCGCCACCCCGCGCGAGGCGGGCCTGCTCGGCACCGACGTCGGCCTGCCGATGCTGATGCTCTCCCGGCACTCGCTCGACCACGAGGGCAAGCCGGTGGAGTGGGTGCGGTCCGTGTACCGGGGCGATCGGTACAAGTTCGTGGCGAGGCTCAAGCGCCCGATGGAGTAGGCGGCTTGGCCGTTCGCTGAATCGATATACCGATATGCGGACGAGGTCTTCCGCTGTCGCGACACCGTCACCTAGATTGCCTGCGCATTACACAGGTGATCAGCGAGGGGACGGAGCCGTGGCATGTCCGAAGCACCAGAAGTGAGACCACCGGTCGTGACACCGGTGCGCGTGATCATCGGTCTGTGTCTCGTCGCGCCCTTCGTGGCGATGCTGTGGGTGGGCTCGTACGCGAAGACGGACCCCGCGTTCATCGGGATCCCGTTCTTCTACTGGTACCAGATGCTCTGGGTACTGATCTCCACCGCGCTCACCATGACCGCGTACAAGCTGTGGCAGCACGACCAGCGCGGCCGCGCCTCCCGGAAAGGCGGTGAGGTGAAGTGAAGAACGGCGTCAACGGCGTCGCGCTCGGCGTCTTCATCTTCTTCTTCCTGGCCGTCACGGTCATGGGCTTCCTCGCCGCACGCTGGCGCAGGGCCGAGAACGAGCACTCCCTGGACGAATGGGGCCTGGGCGGAAGGTCGTTCGGGACCTGGATCACCTGGTTCCTGCTCGGCGGCGACCTGTACACCGCGTACACCTTCGTCGCCGTTCCGGCGGCGATCTACGCGGCGGGCGCGTCCGGCTTCTTCGCGGTGCCGTACACGATCCTGGTGTACCCGCTGATCTTCACGTTCCTGCCCCGGCTGTGGTCGGTCTCGCACCGCCACGGATACGTGACGACCTCCGACTTCGTGCGCGGACGGTTCGGCTCGAAGGGCCTGTCGCTGGCGGTGGCCCTCACCGGCATCCTCGCGACGATGCCGTACATCGCCCTCCAACTCGTCGGCATCCAGGCGGTGCTGGACGTGATGGGCGTCGGCGGCGGCGAGAACACCAACTGGTTCGTGAAGGACCTCCCGCTGCTGATCGCCTTCGGCGTCCTGGCGGCCTACACCTACTCCTCGGGCCTGCGCGCCCCCGCCCTGATCGCGTTCGTCAAGGACGCGCTGATCTACATCGTCATCGCGGTGGCGATCATCTACATCCCGATCAAGCTGGGCGGCTTCGACGACATCTTCGCCAAGGCGGGGCAGGCGTTCAGCCAGGTCAACCCGGCCACCGGCAAGCCGCGCGGCGCGCTCGTGCCACCGGAGGCGGGCCAGTGGACGTACGCCACACTGGCTCTGGGCTCCGCGCTGGCCCTGTTCATGTACCCGCACTCGATCACGGCGACCCTGTCCTCCAAGAGCCGTGAGGTGATCCGCCGCAACACCACGATCCTGCCGCTGTACTCCCTGATGCTCGGTCTGCTGGCCCTGCTGGGCTTCATGGCGATCGCGGCGGGCGTGAAGGTCACCAACGGGCAGCTGGCGATCCCGCAGCTGTTCGAGGACATGTTCCCGGACTGGTTCGCGGGCGTGGCCTTCGCCGCCATCGGCATCGGCGCGCTGGTCCCGGCGGCGATCATGTCCATCGCGGCGGCGAACCTGTTCACCCGCAACATCTACAAGGACTTCATCAAGCCGGACGCCACGCCGAAGCAGGAGGCGCAGGTCTCCAAGGTCGTGTCGCTGCTGGTGAAGGTCGGCGCCCTGGTCTTCGTCCTCACCATGGACAAGACGGTCGCCATCAACTTCCAGCTGCTGGGCGGCATCTGGATCCTGCAGACCTTCCCGGCCCTGGTCGGCGGTCTGTTCACCCGCTGGTTCCACCGCTGGGCGCTGCTCGCCGGCTGGGCGGTCGGCATGGTGTACGGCACGGTCGCCGCGTACGGCGTCGCCTCGCCGACGCAGGCGCACTTCGGCGGCTCGGCGAAGGACATCCCGGGCATCGGCGAGATCGGTTACATCGGCCTCACGGCGTTCGTGCTGAACGTCGTGGTGACCGTGGTCCTCACCTTCGTCCTGAAGGCCGTGAAGGCCCCCGAGGGCGTCGACGAGACCAAGCCGGGCGACTACACGGCGGACGCCGGAGACCCGGGGGTCGAGGTGGAGCTCCCGCCCGCGACCGCGGGCGCCGGTCACTAGAGAGCCGTCACGTCACACCGTCACGTCACGGGCCGTCGGAGCGAAATCCGGCGGCCCGTGGGCGTGCCCCTGCGGCAGACTCGGTGCCATGGACATCGTCATCCGCCGGGCCACCGCCGACGACTACGCCCCCCTCGGCGAGATCACCGCGCAGGCCTATCTCCAGGACGGCCTGCTCGACTTCGGCGAGAGCGACGCGTACCTCGGCGAACTGAGGGCCGTGGCCGAGCGGGCGGAGGCCGCGGAGGTCCTCGTGGCCGTCCACGACGGCGGCCTCCTCGGCGGGGTCACCTTCGTGCCGTCCGGCGGCCCCATGGCCGACATAGCCGGCCCCGGGGAGGCCGAGATCCGCATGCTCGCCGTCGGCCGTGCCGCCCGCGGCCAGGGTGCCGGAGAGGCCCTCGTACGGGCCTGCGTGGACCGCGCACGGGCCACCGAGGGCTGCCGGGCCGTCGTCCTGTCGACCCAGCGGACCATGCGCAGCGCCCACCGCATCTACGAACGCCTCGGTTTCGTGCGCACTCCCGAGCGGGACTGGAATCCGCTGCCGCACCTGGACGACATCACTCTGCTCACCTATCAGTTGACGCTCTGAGACCGGCGCGACACAACATCTGGGGGTGACACGACAGCCCGGCACTAGATGTATGCTCATGCTCGCTGTCGCCGCAGGGGAATCCGGTGCGAATCCGGAACTGTCCCGCAACGGTGTACTCGCGTGTTTCCGCACGCCTGTTCAGTCCGAGGACCTGCCCACAGCGCACCCGGCCGTCCGGTCCGGGTGCTCCGATACGTCCGGGCCTCGTGGAGTGGGCCGGTGGACGCGACGCCGTGTGCGCTCGTGGCTGCCCCCTGCCCTCCCCTCCGCAAGGCCCCGTGCCGAGCGAGGGAGAGCCCCACGTGACCATCGCGCCAGCAGACCCGGCGTCAGCCACCGGCCCGGAGTCCGACGGTCCCGGTGCCGCGCTGTTGCGGACCCTGACCGAGCTGACCGCCGACCTGCCCGACGCCGACCCCGGCCGGGTCGCCGCCGCCGCGCTGCGCGGCCGGTCCGCCCGGGCCGACGAGGCGGAGTTGCGCGAGCTGGCCACGGAGGCCGCCGCCGGCCTCATCTCCGAGGACCCCGCCTACTCGCGGCTGGCCGCCCGGCTGCTGACCCTCGCCATCCGGGACGAGGCCGCCTCACAGGGCGTCACGTCCTTCACCGGGTCGGTCGCCGTGGGGCACCGGGAGGGGCTCATCGCCGACCGGACCGCCGCGTTCGTGCGGCTGCACGCCGAGCGGCTCGACGGCCTCGTCGACCGGGCCGCCGACGACCGGTTCGGCTACTTCGGCCTGCGCACGCTGCACAGCCGTTACCTGCTGCGGCACCCGATCACCCGCAGGGTCATCGAGACGCCCCAGCACTTCATGCTGCGGGTGGCGAGCGGTCTCGCCGAGGACGACACGGTCAGGGCGGTCGGCGAAGTCGCCGCGCTCTACGCGCTCATGAGCCGGCTCGACTACCTGCCCTCCTCCCCCACGCTGTTCAACTCCGGCACGCGGCACCCGCAGATGTCGTCCTGCTACCTGCTCGACTCCCCGCTGGACGAGCTGGACTCCATCTACGACCGCTACCACCAGGTGGCCCGGCTCTCGAAGCACGCCGGCGGCATCGGGCTGTCGTACTCCCGGATCCGCAGCCGCGGTTCGCTGATCCGCGGCACCAACGGGCACTCCAACGGCATCGTGCCGTTCCTGAAGACCCTGGACGCCTCGGTGGCCGCCGTGAACCAGGGCGGCCGGCGCAAGGGCGCGGCCGCGGTGTACCTGGAGACCTGGCACTCCGACATCGAGGAGTTCCTGGAGCTGCGCGACAACACCGGTGAGGACGCCCGCCGTACGCACAACCTGAACCTCGCGCACTGGATCCCGGACGAGTTCATGCGCCGGGTCGACGCCGACGGGCCGTGGTCGCTGTTCTCCCCGGCGGACGTGCCGGAGCTGGTGGACCTGTGGGGCGAGGAGTTCGACGCCGCCTACCGGGAGGCGGAGCGCAAGGGGCTCGCGAAGAAGACCCTTCCGGCCCGTGAGCTGTACGGCCGGATGATGCGCACCCTCGCGCAGACCGGCAACGGCTGGATGACCTTCAAGGACGCCGCCAACCGGACGGCGAACCAGACGGCGGTCCCCGGCCACGTCGTCCACTCCTCCAACCTCTGCACGGAGATCCTGGAGGTCACCGACGACGGCGAGACGGCGGTCTGCAACCTGGGCTCCGTCAACCTGGGCGCCTTCGTCGACACGGCGACCGGTGACATCGACTGGAAGCGGCTGGACGAGACGGTCCGCACCGCCGTCACCTTCCTCGACCGGGTCGTGGACATCAACTTCTACCCGACCGAGCAGGCGGGACGGTCGAACGCCAAGTGGCGGCCCGTCGGCCTCGGCGCGATGGGTCTGCAGGACGTCTTCTTCAAGCTGCGCCTGCCCTTCGACTCGCCGGAGGCCAGGGCCCTGTCCACGCGGATCGCCGAGCGGATCATGCTCGCCGCGTACGAGGCGTCGGCCGACCTGGCCGAGCGCAACGGCCCGCTGCCGGCCTGGGAGAAGACCCGTACGGCCCGGGGTGTGCTGCACCCCGACCACTACGACGCCGAGCTGACCTGGCCGGAGCGCTGGGCGGCGCTGCGGAGCCGGATCGCGTCCGTCGGCCTGCGCAACTCGCTGCTCCTCGCCATCGCCCCGACGGCCACCATCGCCTCCATCGCGGGCGTGTACGAGTGCATCGAGCCGCAGGTGTCGAACCTGTTCAAGCGCGAGACGCTGTCCGGCGAGTTCCTCCAGGTCAACTCCTACCTGGTGCGGGACCTCAAGGAGCTGGGCGTCTGGGACGCGCGCACCCGTGAGGCGCTGCGCGACGCCAACGGCTCGGTGCAGGACTTCGCCTGGATCCCCGAGGAGGTGCGGAAGCTGTACCGCACGGCGTGGGAGATCCCGCAGCGCGGCCTGATCGACATGGCGGCGGCCCGCACCCCGTTCCTGGACCAGGCGCAGTCCCTGAACCTGTTCCTGGAGACGCCGACGATCGGCAAGCTCTCCTCGATGTACGCGTACGCCTGGAAGTCCGGGCTCAAGACGACGTACTACCTGCGTTCGCGTCCGGCGACGCGCATCGCCCGCGCCGCCCGGGCCACCGTCCCCGTACAGGCCACCCCGGACCCCGAGGCGGTCGCCTGCTCCCTGGAAAACCCCGAGTCCTGCGAGGCCTGCCAGTAATGACCACCCACCGCAACCAGAACCTGCTCGACCCGGGCTTCGAACTCACCCTCCGCCCGATGCGCTACCCGGACTTCTACGAGCGCTACCGGGACGCGATCAAGAACACCTGGACCGTGGAGGAGGTCGACCTCCACTCGGACGTCGCCGATCTCGCGAAGCTGACACCGGCCGAGCAGCACCTGATCGGCCGCCTGGTGGCGTTCTTCGCCACGGGCGATTCGATCGTCGCGAACAACCTGGTGCTGACGCTGTACAAGCACATCAACTCCCCGGAGGCGCGCCTGTACCTGTCGCGCCAGCTCTTCGAGGAGGCCGTGCACGTCCAGTTCTATCTGACCCTGCTGGACACCTACCTCCCCGACCCGGACGACCGCGCGGCGGCCTTCGCGGCCGTCGAGAACATCCCGTCCATCCGCGAGAAGGCCGCGTTCTGCTTCACGTGGATGGACTCGGTCGAGAAGCTGGACCGTCTGGAGTCGCAGGCCGACCGCCGCCGCTTCCTGCTCAACCTCATCTGCTTCGCCGCGTGCATCGAGGGGCTCTTCTTCTACGGCGCCTTCGCGTACGTCTACTGGTTCCGCAGCCGGGGTCTGCTGCACGGCCTGGCGACCGGCACCAACTGGGTGTTCCGCGACGAGACGATGCACATGTCCTTCGCCTTCGACGTGGTCGACACCGTCCGCAAGGAGGAGCCGGAGCTGTTCGACGACGAACTCCGGCAGCAGGTCACCGACATGCTGGCGGAGGCCGTCGAGGCCGAGCTGCAGTTCGCGCGCGACCTGTGCGGTGACGGCCTGCCGGGCATGAACACCGAGTCGATGCGGCAGTACCTGGAGTGCGTCGCCGACCAGCGCCTCACCCGCCTTGGCTTCGCCCCGGTCTACGGCTCCGGGAACCCCTTCTCCTTCATGGAGCTGCAGGGCGTCCAGGAGCTGACGAACTTCTTCGAGCGCCGCCCGTCGGCGTACCAGGTCGCGGTGGAGGGCACCGTCGACCTGGACGAGGACTTCTGAGTTCGCCGGCGTCGCCCCTGCGCCCGGTCACCGGGCGTAGTGGGTGGCGCCCTGACGGCTGCGGGGCTGGTTCGTCCCCTGCGACGCCCGTTCCCGCTGTGCCTTGCTGATCTGGTGGTCGATGATCCTTTCGTGCATCAGGCCGATCACCGCCGGGAGCACCAGGAGACCCAGGATCCCGATCACGGCGATCATTCCGAGCAGTCCTTCTGTCTGTGCGGTAGTCATAGACACCACTGTCGCGCCGAATGCTGCTTACCGTGAGTGGCAGGACTGCCGTACATCTTCAAATTACTGCCACTGCCGAGGCACACTGGGAGCATGCTGCAGAACGTGGTCGCCGTGCTCCTGGACGGCGTGAACCCCTTCGAGCTGGCCGTCGTCTGCGAGGTCTTCGGCACCGACCGCAGTGACGAGGGTCTGCCGGTGTACGACTTCGCCGTCGCCTCGGCCGAGGGGCCGGTGCTGCGCGCCAACGCGGGGTTCACCCTGCAGGTCGAGCACGGCCTGGAGCGTCTGGAGTCGGCCGACCTGATCGCCGTGCCGGCCGGGTCCCGCTACGACGCGCGCCCGTTCCCGCCCGAGTTGCTGGACGCTCTGCGCCGCGGTGTGGACCGCGGCGCGCGGGTGCTCAGCGTCTGCTCGGGCGTCTTCGTGCTCGCCGCGGCCGGGCTGCTGGACGGCCGGCGCTGCGCCGTGCACTGGCACCACGCGGAGGAGCTGGCCCGCCGGCATCCGCGGCTGACCGTCGAGCCGGACGTGCTGTACGTGGACGAGGACCCGGTGATCACCTCCGCCGGCACCGCCGCCGGCATCGACGCCTGTCTGCACCTCGTCCGCAAGGAACAGGGGCCGGAGGTCGCCAACAAGATCGCCCGGCGGATGGTGGTGCCGCCGCACCGGGACGGCGGACAGGCCCAGTACATCGAGCGGCCGCTGCCGAAGGCCCCGTGCGACACCGTCGGCGAGGTGCTGGCGTGGATGGAGGCGCACCTCGACCAGGAGGTGACCGTCGAACAGCTCGCCGCCCGCGCCCGCATGGCGCCGCGCACCTTCGCCCGCCGCTTCCAGCAGGAGACCGGCACCACTCCCTACCGGTGGATCCTGCGCCAACGGGTTCTGCGTGCCCAGGAGTTGCTGGAAGGGACGGACGAGACCATGGACGCGATCGCCTGGCGCACCGGATTCGGGACGGCGGCGGCGCTGCGGCACCAGTTCGTCCGGGCGCTCGGGACGACCCCGAACGCCTACCGGCGCGCGTTCCGGGGCCCGAAGGCCGCCTGAGCGCGCGCCGGTATCAGGGGCCCTACCAGGGCATCGGCTTCAGCCGCAGGTCGTGCGGGCGCAGGGTGATGCCCACGCGAGTGGTGTCGTTCGAGCCGGGGACCTGCTCGAAGCGGTACTTCGCCGAGATCGCCGCCGTGATCAGGGACAGCTGGGTCATCGAGAAGTGGTCGCTGGGGCACTTCCGGTTACCCGTGCTGAACGGACTCATCGCGTGCTTCGGCACCTCCTTGGCCCGCTCCGGCAGCCAGCGGTCGGGATCGAAGTCGAGGTGGTGGTCGTAGGAGCGGGCGTCGCGCTGGATCGCGTAGGGGCTGTAGACGATGTCCGCCCCGGCCGGAATGCGATAGCCACCGAGTGCGGTGTCGGTCACCGCCCGCCGCGTCAGAATCCATACGGCGGGCCTGAGCCGCATGGCCTCGACGACGACATTGTTGGTGTGCCTGAGTGAGCGAACGTGGGCGAATGCGACCGGCGCGCCGCCCGTCACGGATTCGACCTCGGTCCGTACCTTCTCGGCGTGTTCCGGATGTTCCGCCAGGACCTGGAGGAGCCACATGATCGTGGACGCGACAGTTTCGCTGCCGGGGGTGAGTATCGCGACGACCTGGTCGTGGATCTCCTGTTCCCCGATGGGCTCGCCATTGTCGTCCTTCGCCTCCAGCAATGCCGTCAGCAAATCGTCCGGCTTTTGACCAGATGCCCTCCGCTCGGCGATGATCTCGTCGACCAGGAGATGCAAATCGGCCAGCGCCCGGTTAAATTCGCGGTTGGCCGGAAACGGCAGCCGGTACAGCGGCCCGAGCGGGATCACCATCCGCCGGTACATGCCGCGGAAGACGGTGGCGAGGTCGGTGCTGAGCCGCTCGGCGCGCTCGTCCATGTACTCGCCGCGCAGCAGGCAGCGGGCGGCGATGCGAACGGCGACCCGGAAGGACTCGGAGGTGCAGTCGATGGTCTGCCCGGGCTGCCAGCGCTCGGTCAGCGCGTGCGCCTCCTCCTCCATGACCGGCCCGTAGTCGGGTATCGCGTCCAGCCGGAACGCGGGCTGGATGGTGCGCCGCTGGCGGCGGTGCCGGGGGCCGTTGGCGGTGGCCACGCCCTCCTTGCCGAGCAGCCCCTCCAGGGACTCCCAGAGCGGGCCGTCGATCTTGAAGTCGGGGCTGAGGGCGAGCGCTCCGGTGAGCGCCGGCGTGGTGACGGCGTACACCGTCTTGGGGCCGAGCCTGAGGCGTACGACGTCGCCGTGGTCGCGCAGCCGCGCCATGAAGGCGAGCGGGTCACGGACCAGTTTCAGGCCGTGCCCGAGGCCCGGTACGGCGCCGCCGGCCAGGGGCGGCTCCCGCAGCTCCGTCGCCTCGGAGGTCAGGGGTTTCACGGACTCGACGGTCATTTCTCACCAGCCGCTTCGTTGTTGACGTACGGGGGCGTGGACCGGTCGTCCCAGCTGTCGACCATGTACCGGCCGGACTCGTGGTGGAACCAGTAGACGGAGCTGAACCAGTTGCGCATATTGCCGACGCAGGACCGGACGGCGGCGCTCAATTCCTTGCCGCGGACCGTTCCGTCGTCGATGTCGTCGGCGAACCGGAGGGCGTCACGCTCGGCGTCGAGGAATTCGGTGATGCATTCCTCGACCCGCCGCCTCATTTCGTCGACCGCTTCCTCGAGTGTCAGTCCCTCATGGGTGACGAGACTGATTCCGAGATTGTGCACCTCGTCGCCCGCTATTTCCTTGGGAAGCGAGCACAGGTCGTTGTACCAGGCGGCGAATTCCTGGCTCAGCAGCGCAGCCCGGCGATAGACGGGTTTTTTCCGTACGGCGTCCGGCAGTTCACAGCCGGCGCTCGGTTCGAGCAGGTCCGTCCATATCCGGTGCGCGAAGGTCCGACGGCGCAGGGCGAGGTATTCCTCGACGCCGGGCACATATCCTTCGGTGCGGTTGCGGAACTCGCGGTCGTAGGCCTCGATCACCGCGTGGAAGTGCCGGGCGAACCGCTGGTTCCAGGTGCGCGGCAGGAAGCCGTACAGCCGCAGCACGCTGTCGGCGAAGCCCGCTACCAGCGGGTCCGGGTGGTCCAGATGGTGCCTCGGTGCGTCGAGCGCCGCGTGCAGGCGGTACCTGAGGCGGCGCCAGTCGCCCGGCCGGCCGTGGACGATGTCGCGGTCGTGGCGGTCGTCCCAGACGAAGAACCACGCACTGTAGTCGGCTATGGCCTGCAGGACCTCGTCGGGCGCTCCCAGGTAGTAGCCCGCCATGAGGTCCGTGTAGCACAGTCCATCGGCATATTCCTGCACCTTGTCCGCCGGCATCAGCCGCTTTTCGAGCAGCCAGCGCCGTGTCTTCTCCTGGAGCCGCGGCCAATACGGATGCAGCTGCCGGGGAAAGGCGGACTCGATCACCGGCAGAGCCAGTGAGGGTGGTACTACGACCGCCGCCGGCGTCGCCGTGGTGCTGTGTGGGAAAGCTTGCACAGAACAAACCCCTCTCAGCCGCCAGGAGCGCACACCCCTCGGGTTGTGCCGGGCGTGCGCCGTTGCGTATCCCCGGCATCCATTCAGCACCACAACTGACCGCTCTGGGAACGGATTTGCTTCACTCACTACCCCAAGGTGCCGAGAATCCCCCCTCGCGTGACTGATTAGGGATCACAACCACCGCAGAAGGGATCGGTTGTACGACGCACGGACGAACGATCCCGAACACGACGAAGGCGCCCGGCCGGGGACTGTCCCGGTCGGGCGCCTGGGCGGCCCGGAGGCCTCTAGTCGTTGGCGACCACGGGGTAGCGTGGCTCGTTCTCGGCCATCTGCCGCAGCGCGTCCTTGCGGTCCCGCTTCGACAGCCGGTCGATGTACAGGTAGCCGTAGAGGTGGTCGGTCTCGTGCTGCAAACACCGTGCGAAGTAGCCGGTGCCGCGCACCTTGATCGGGTTGCCCTTCTCGTCCTGGCCGGTCACCTCGGCGTAGTCGGGGCGCGCGAGCGGGGCGTACGCCGTCGGCACCGACAGGCAGCCCTCGTTGCTGTCGTCGAGCCGGCGCCGGTCGGCGGGCAGCTCCACCAGCTTCGGGTTGCACACCACGCCGGTGTGCCGCACGCCCTCGTCGTCCGGGCAGTCGTAGACGAAGACCTTCAGGTCGACGCCGATCTGGTTGGCGGCCAGACCCACGCCCTCGGCGGTGCGCTGGCTGGCGAACATGTCGGCGACCAGCTGCTGGAACTCCTCGCCGAACTCGGTGACGTCCTTGCACTCCTTGTGCAGCACCGGATTGCCGACGACCGTGATCGGCCGCGAGGTGCCACGCTCACGCCAGGCGGTCTCCCGCTCCTCGCAGTCCTCCGTGTCCACGACGTACCCCTCGTCGTCGACGGGGAGCACGCCCGCGTGCTGCTGATCGGTGTCCTGCTGGGCCATGACCGACGTACGCCTTCCTGCAAGCCTGGAAAATTCTGCGAGTACAGCCTAAAGGCGGCAGGTCACCGCCTGCTCAGCAAACCTCTTCCAGATCCCGCCAGTCCCGGGAGTCCGGACTGTCCGCGACCCACCCGTCCAGCAGCCCCCGGACCAGCGAGGCCGGCGCGGCCAGGCCGCACTCCCGCTCCGGTACCCACAGCTGTCCGTCGGTGCGGTGACCGAGCGGGCCGGGGTGCCCCGGTTCGCTGTGGTCGTGCGGGTCCAGATGCACGCCCTCGCCCTCGTCGGACGGCATGCGCGACTCGGAGCACATCCGGCACAGCAGCCGCACCGAGGACGACCAGTCCTCCGCCGCGAACCCCGCGTCGGCGGCCAGCTGCTCCAGCGCGTCCCGGTCCGCCTCCGTGGCCGCCTCCAGCAGGACCACCCAGGTGGGGACGGGGGACGGCGCCCACAGCTCGATCTCGTCGAAGACCGGATAGGCGTGCCCGGCGGAGGTGGTGCGCTCGCCGTGCGGGACGCCGTCGTGCAGCACGACCTCGCCCCAGCGCCGCCCGGACGACGGCAGCGGGATGGACAGCACCTCGATCCGCGCCGGGTCCAGCCGGCGGCCCCACACGACCTCGGCCTCGCCCTCCGGGGAGAGCCGTACGGCCGCGCTGCCCAGCTCCATGCCGAGCGGCTCCCCGGAGACGGCGGCACCGCCGGGCACCTTCAGCCCGTAGGCCTGCCAGGCGCGGCGGGCCAGCGGCCAGTCCTGCAGGGCGGTGGCGGCGATGCCGACGTTCCACCAGTCGGGCGCGCCGGTCTCGCGGTCCAGCAGGGCGACCGCCCGGAGCCCGGCCGCGCGGGCCTGCTCCCAGTCGTGCCGGAACTTGTGCAGCAGGGCGAGGTTGAACCAGGATTCCGACATCCAGGGCTCGAGGTCGGCGGCGCGTGTCAACAGTTCGCCCGCGTCCTCGTACCGGCCGTCGCCGATGAGCGTGAACGCGCGGTCCGTGGCCTGCCGCCAGGAGGCGGAGGGCCGGTGCCGTCCCTTGCCGAAGATCCTCACGATTCCCGCCTGCCAGTTCCAGTTCCGCTCAGTGGGCTGGCTTCTGCCCCCGGACACCCTCTCCCTCGCATCCAACCACGTACGGTGGGAAAGGCGCTCATTACCCATGGGTTACCCAGCCGGGTGCGGGGTCAGACAGTGCCGTCCGTCTCCCGTCGCCCTCCACCGGCGCGGTCTCCCGCCACGCGCGGGGCTGGGCGAGCACCCGGGCGAGCGACTCCACCACCTCGGGAGCGTAGTCGCCGGCGGTGCCCAGGCGCAGCTCCTCCAGCGCCCGCAGGGGCCCGTCGGGGCCGCCGTCCCGGGTCCTCTCCACGTAGGCGTTCACGGCCCGGACGACGCGGGCGGCGAGGGGCTGCTCCGGGTAGGGGTCGGCCTGCCGCTCCACGACGACGGCGACCGCCGCGTCCACCCCGGTCTGCCGGACCACGGCCCCGCCGAGCAGGGCGATGCGCCGCTGTTCCGCCACCGGCAGCCCGGCGGTGGCGCCGGCGGGCACCGGGTCGACCAGGCTGAGCTGGCCGATGTCGTGCATGAGGGCCGCGTACTCCAGCACGCTCAGCTCCGGCCCGGACAGGCCGAGGTCGCGGCCCACGGCCACGCTCAGCGCGGCGACCCGGCGGGCGTGCCCGGCGGGGGTGTAGCCGGCGACCTCGGTGGCGCGGGCGAGGGAGGCGATGGTCTGCCGGTAGGTGGCCCGGACGGCCGCGTACCGGCGCAGGGAGAGCTGGGTGAGCAGCAGGGGCAGGCAGAACACGGGCAGTGCCCACAGTCCGGCGACGGCGACCCCGAGCGCCATCACCACGCCGGTCGCGCACACGGCGGAGCCGATGCCGAGCAGTCCGCGCAGCTCCTCCCGCAGACGCGGGCCGAACGGCCAGCGGGTGCGGAAGTGGGCGAGGGCCGCGGCGAGGACGGCGTCGCAGAGGGCGGTGAGGCCGAGCAGGGTGACGAGCAGGAGGGCGTAGGCCGGGCCGCTCCAGGAGGTGAACACGCCCCGGTTGTAGAGGGGTTGGAAGCAGACGGCGGCGAAGCCGACGGTGAGGACGCGGCGCGCCAGATGGTCGAGGGTGGGGCTCTTGCCGCACCAGATGTGCGGGACGCCGCCGAGCAGGGATGCGGCGAGGACGATCGTGACGACCTGTGTGGCGCCGTGTCCGCTGGGCTGCCCCGCGACGGCTCCGAGCAGGGCGTAGGAGAGGGATCCGGCGGTGCCGAGCGGTGCGGCCTGCCGTGCCCGGGCGCCGGTCCACCGGGTCAGCTCGCCGACGGCTATGAGCACCCCGAAGGCGAGCGCGACGCCCCGGTCCGCCATGCCCGTCCACAGGATGTCGCCGAGGCAGACGGCGGCGGTGAGAGCGGCGGCGCCGTGGATGAGGCGCAGCGCGGTCATCGGGGGGCTCCGGGGCGGCTGGGGACCGGTGCCCGGGGCGCGGTGCCGTGCGGCGGCTCGTCGGCGGTGACCGTGGGGTGCCAGCCGTACCGGGCGAGGGCGCGGGCGAGCGCGGTGACCATACGGGGGTCGAACTGGGCCCCGGCGCAGCGCTCCAGCTCGGCGACGGCCGCCTCGACCGGCCGGGCCCGGCTGTAGGAGCGGGTGGAGGTCATGGCGTCGAACGCGTCGGCGACGGCGACGACCCGGGCGGACTCGGGGATCTGGGTGCCGACCAGGCCGTACGGGTAGCCGCTGCCGTCGAGCCGTTCGTGATGGTGCAGGATCGCGGCGCGGGCCTCGCCGAGGAAGGAGATCCCGCGGACCATCTCGTGGCCGTACTCGGGGTGCAGCTCGATGATCCGCCGTTCCTCGGGGGTGAGCGGGCCGTCCTTGCGCAGCAGCCGGGTGGGGACGCCCAGCTTGCCGACGTCGTGCAGGATGCCGGCGAAGCGGAGCACCTCGACGCGTTCGTCGTCCATGCCGAGTTCGCGGGCGATCAGCACGGAGGCCTGGCCGACGCGTTCGCTGTGGCCGCGGGTGTAGCCGTCCTTGATGTCGACGGCCTGTACGAGGGCGCGGATGGTGGCCTGGTGGGCGGCGCGCTCCCGGTGGTACTGGGCGAAGATCCAGCACGAGACGCACATCGGCAGCAGGACGAGCAGCGCGGCGACGGGACCGTACCGGCTGCGCCACAGCACGGCCATCATCAGCCCGGCGAGTCCGTGCACCGCGACCGGCGCGAGCGAGCGGGACAGCAGCCCGCGCCAGGCCCGGCGCACGGGCGCGCTCCCCCACTGCCTCAGGGGCGTGGAGGGTGCCCCCACGGTGAGGGCGAGGATGCCGCCGTCGAGGACGGTGAGCACCACGCAGAAGGCGAGCACGGCCGCGCCGGCGGGCAGCAGGGCGTAGGGGAAGTCGCAGCCGACGACGGCGTCCCGGCCGCCGAGCGACCAGTGCACCTCGGCGGCGCTCCACACGGCGAGCGCGGGCCGCGCGGCCCGCCACACGCGCCGCAGCGCCGCGGGCCGCTGCCCGACCGGGGTGAGCAGGGCCGCGGGCAGCGGGACGAGAGCGGCGGCCGGCGGGGGCAGCAGGAACGCACCGGCGAGCAGGACGGGGTAGAAGGTGCCGCCGAAGCGGCGGCGCACGACGTGCTCGCAGCCGGCGTAGACCGCGGCGAGCAGGAGAACCACCCACCAGGGGGTGCGGACCGCCGGCACCCGCAGCAGACAGCTCACGGCCAGCAGGGCGGCGCAGGCCACCCAGCCGCGTGCCCTCGCCGGTACCGCCTCCATCGCGCGCCCCTCCCCGACCGTGCCTGTGCAGGCTCGGAGCCTAGGACGGGTCAGGGGGTTGCGGGACTGATGACCTGAGGATTAGCACGTTCGGGTGATGGCCGGGGCCGGCGGTGCTCAGCCCTCCTGGGCGGTCGCCGTCACGTCGTGCTCCGGCACGGTCTGGCCGGAGCGGATCAGGTCGATCCGCCCCATGACCTTGGCGCGCAGGTCGGCGGGCACGTCGTCATGGCCGCAGCACCGCTTGACCAGCTTCTTCACGGCCTGCTCCAGGCCGTACTTCTCCAGGCACGGCGAGCATTCCTCGAAGTGGTGCTGGAACTTGTCGCGATCGACGTCCGGCATCTCGCTGTCGAGGAACTCGTACAGATGGTCGAGGACCTCACTGCAGTCCGTCTCGTGCGGGTCTCCGCAGCTCATGAGCCCGAACCTTTCGCTTCGTTCGACTCTCCGGCGCCCGCCGGGACCAGTCCGCGCTCACGCGCGTAGTCCTCCAGCATGCCGCGCAGTTGACGGCGGCCCCGGTGCAGCCGGGACATCACCGTACCGATGGGTGTCCCCATGATGTCCGCGATCTCCTTGTAGGCAAAGCCCTCGACATCCGCCAGATAGACGGCGATGCGGAACTCCTCGGGGATCGCCTGCAGCGCTTCCTTCACGTCCGAGTCGGGCAGGTGGTCGAGCGCCTGCGACTCGGCGGAGCGCAGACCCGTCGACATGTGCGACTCGGCGCGGGCGAGCTGCCAGTCCTCGATCTCCTCCGCCGCGGAGCGCTGCGGCTCCCGCTGCTTCTTGCGGTAGGAGTTGATGAAGGTGTTGGTGAGGATCCGGTACAGCCACGCCTTGAGGTTGGTGCCCTCACGGAACTGGTGGAAGGACGCGTAGGCCTTGGCGTACGTCTCCTGCACCAGG
>NZ_JBFBBK010000025.1:0-143336 GCF_040682635.1 Streptomyces sp. NPDC051133 | reverse complement strand
ACCGACTGCTCGACGGCGCACCGCTGGAGGTGCTGCACCACGGCGAACCACTGACCGTGACCGCCGAGGAACCGGTGGACCGCCCGATGCCGGCCCTCGTCCGTGCGGGCGAAAGGCCGAGCCTCCGTCACGGAACCGTCACGGCCGATCCACAACCGTCACAGCTGAATCACAGCGGAAACCCAGGGTCTCCCCGCTCTGTCTCCGCCGGTGAGCACCGGCGCGGAGCCGGCCGCACCACGCACACCGGAATCGGGGGACCCCATGCAGTACCGCACCACCATCCGCCTCGCCACGTCGGCGACGGCCGTGATCGCCGCCGCGCTGTCGCTGACCGCGTGCCAGTCGGGCGGTGACACGTCGGCCGGGACGTCCTCCCCGGCCCCGGCCTCCAGCGCCCCCGCCGGCACCGCGAACCCCGGCTCCACGGCCTCGTCGGCCTCGGGAGGGTCGGCCTCGGGTTCCACGACCTCGGGATCCTCGACCTCGGGTTCCACGACCTCGGGTTCCACGACCTCGGGTTCCTCGGGATCGTCCGGCGGCACGTCGGCCGGTTCGGGTGCCTCGGCCGCCCCCGCCTCCGACACCTCGGCCGGCAAGGTGCCGCCGTGCACGCCGTCGGCCGTGAAGGTGACGGCCCACCAGGCGGCCGTCCGCCCGGCCGGCACCGGCACGGGCGCGGCGGTCGTCGAGTTCACCAACGCCTCCGCGCACGCCTGCACCCTGCAGGGCCACCCGACGGTGGCCGGTGCGGGCAACGGCTCCCCGGAGCACAACATCCCCCTGAAGGTGACCCCCACGGGCACGGCCCCGGCCGTGCGCCTCGCCCCGGGCGGCAAGGCATGGGTGAAGCTGACCTTCGTGCAGGTCCAGGGCGAGGGCGACGGCTACTGCGCCTCCGGTGCGAAGCCGGCCGTCTACCCGACGCTCGTGGTCGGCCTGCCCGGCTCGGGCGCGCACCAGGTCGCCCTCTCCGAAGGTCAGTTCGCCGAGTGCGACAACACCGTCACCGCGACCGCGGTCACGGCGGCGAAGCCTTCCTGACGTCGCCGTCGGCCGGTGGCCGGCCGGCCCGGACGCCCTGAGGCGGAAAGCGAGCGGCTCCCCGGCCGTGAGGGACCGGGGAGCCGCGGTACGGCCGGGCGAGGGCCTCGGCGGGTCAGCGGCCGAGGACCGCCGCACCCGCCTGCGCGTACGTCTCGTCCAGGGCGCCGGACGGGGCGCCGGCGACACCGATGCCCGCGACCGGGGCGCCCTTCGCGGTCACCGGGGCGCCGCCCGCCAGGAACAGCGTGCCCGGGATGTCCTTCAGGGTGGGCGCCTGCTCCAGCCGCTGGGCCAGCTCCGAGGTGGGCGCGTTCCAGGACACCGCGGTGAATGCCTTGCGCACGGCGGACTCGTACGACTGCGGGCCCGCACCGTCTCCGCGCAGGGTGACCAGAGTGTTGCCGTCGCGGTCGACGACGGCCACGGAGACATGCCGGCCGTCCTTCTCGGCGGCGTCCACCGCGGCCCGCGCGGCCTCGGTGGCGGCGTCCAGGGTCAGATGCGTGCTCTGCGTCAGGTCGCCCGGCCGGGCCGTCGCCGGAGCGGTGGCGGGGGCGGCACCGGTGGAGTCGGCGGCGTTGGCGGCGACCGTACCGACGACCCCCGCACCGACGACGGCCAGGGCGGCACCGCCGACGAGGACACGGGTACGGCGGGACGGCTTCTTGCGGCTGGACATGGCGGGGCCTTCCTGTGGTGGAGAGGTGCAGCGGAACCGGGGGCGCGATCGCTCCCGCCATCGATCCTCGGCCGGATCCGGCCGCTCGCCGTCACCGGACCGGTCGCCCCGGGGGTCATCCGATCGGATGACCCCAGCCGCGCCGAGCCAGGGAACAATGGAAGGTGTTTGCCCAGTTCAGCGCGGTCGGCCGGAGGTGAGAGCAGTGCCGCGAGCCACAGCCGACGACACCCGCGCCCTCACTGTCGTCATGCACACGGCGTTCTTCGTGCTGCTGGCCGCGTCCCTCGCCCGCTATCTCGCCCGGCACGCCGGCGGACCGCACACGCCGTGGATCATCGCCCTGTCCGCACTGCTGGCCGCGCTCTACGTCCTCGGTCCCGCCCTCGGTACCCGCCCCGGCCCGCGCCGGCTGACCTGGCTCGGCCTGGTCGTGGCCGCCTGGGCGCTCCTCGTCGTCCCGGCCCCGAGCTTCGCCTGGTGTGCGGTCCCCCTCTTCTACACCGGCCTGCGCACCCTCCCCGCACGCGCCGCGATCCCGCTGGTGGCGCTGCTGACCGCGCTGGCGGTGGCCGCCCAGCTCAGCCTGGCCGGCTGGCCCGACCCCAACGTCCTGCTGGCGCCGCCCGCGGTGGCCGCCGTCGCCACCACCGTCTTCGTCGTCATGCAACGCCAGGCCGCCCGCCGGGACGCCCTCATCGACGACCTGGTCCGCACCCGGCGCGACCTCGCCGCCACCGAGCGCCGCGAGGGCACCCTCGCCGAGCGCGAGCGGCTGGCCCGGGAGATCCACGACACCCTCGCCCAGGGCCTGTCCAGCCAGCGCATGCTGCTCCAGGCGGCCGACCGGCTGTGGGACGCAGCGCCCGGCACCGCCCGGGACCATGTGCGCACGGCGGCGGCGATCGCCGAGCGCAGCCTCGCCGAGGCCCGCCGCTTCGTCCACGACCTGACGCCCGCCGACCTGGCGGAGGGCGGTGGGCTGCTGCGGGCCCTGCGCACCGTCGCCGAGCGCGAGACGACCCCGGGCCTGGAGGTCCGTGTCCACACCGAGGGCACCCCGCCCGACCCGCTGCCCGCCCCCGTGGAGTCGGCCCTGCTGCGCATCGCCCAGGGAGCCCTCGCCAACGTCCGCGAACACGCGGCCGCCACCACCGCCACGCTCACCCTGACCTGCCTGGACGACCAGATCGTCCTCGACGTCACGGACGACGGCCGCGGCTTCGACCCCGGGGCACCGCCCACCCCCGACGCCGCCCCGGGCGGGTCGCGCGGCCACGGCCTCCCCGCGATCCGCGCCCGCCTGCGCCAGCTGGGCGGCACCCTCACCGTCGAGTCCGCACCGGGCGAGGGCACGGCCCTGTCCGCGGCGATCCCCCTGGAGCCGAGATGACCGACACCCCCGCGGCCGGCCCGGTGCGCATCCTCGTCTGCGACGACCACGCCGTCGTACGCGCCGGTCTGCTGGCCCTGCTGCACAGCGCGCCCGGCATCGAGGTCGTCGGCGAGGCCGGCAGCGGCGAGGAGGCGCTCGCGCTGGCCCGCAGGACCGCCCCGGACGTGGTGCTGATGGATCTGCAACTGGGCGCGGGCATCGACGGCGTGGAGACCACCCGCCAACTGCGCTCGCTCGCGCCCGCCCCGCACGTCCTGGTCCTCACCACCTACGACACCGACGCCGATGTCACCCGCGCCGTCGAGGCCGGCGCCACCGGCTATCTGCTCAAGGCCGAGCGCGCCGAGGACCTGTTCACCGCGATCCACGCCGCCGCCCAGGGCCGCCCGGCGCTCTCGCCGCCGGTCGCGGACCGCGTGCTGTCCAGGCTGCGCAACCCACGCCCGGCCCTCACCCCGCGCGAACGCGACATCCTCGCCCACCTCTCCCGGGGCCTGCCCAACCACGCCATCGCCCGCGCCCTCTACATCAGCGAGGCCACGGTCAAGACGCACCTGCGCCGCATCTACGACAAGCTCGGCGTGGACACCCGCGCGGGCGCGGTCGCGGTGGCGAAGGAACGACGCCTGCTGCCCTGACAGCCCCCGTACGCGCCGGCCCTGTCACCTTCGCAACGCCTCGAACGCCTCGCGCCCCGCCGCCCCGATCGCCAGATCGACATCCGGGGCGAGCCCCGCGCAGCGCTCCGCCCAGGTCAGCGCGGCCAGCGCCACCCGGTCCCCGGACTCCGCCTCGACGACTCCGATCTCATGTCTGAGGTGCAGGAACGTGCCCGTCTTGCCGCTCCACCGCAGCGTGTCCGCGCGCAGCTCGCCCGCCAGGCGCTGGGTGAAGACCTGCAGCCCCATCAGCCGGCGCAGTTCCGCCGTCGCCCCGGGCAGGGAGATCCCGTCGCACCACACCCGCCCCAGCAGGGCGACGAGCGCCGCCGCCGACCCGGCGTTGGCGTGCGCCGGGTCCAATGTCTGCAGGGTGTGCCGGCCCGCCCGCTCGTCCCGGACGGCCAGTTCCAGAGCGAGGGAGAAGTCGTTGCCGGCGGCACCCGCGGCGCACTCGTACATGTGGTTCATCCGGTGCCGCATCCGGATGCCCGTGCACCCCCAGGCCGTGAGGCGCGCGTCGACGTCCGCGACCGGCACCAGGTCGAGCAGGGCGTCCGCGGCGGTGTTGTCGCTCACCGACAGCATCAGCAGGAGCAGATCGCCGACGGCCACCGTCGCCGGGTGCCGGAACGCCGCGAGTCCGGTGGGGCCGACGCTTTTGCGGGCCGGGTCGACCGTCACCGGGAGCGCCGGATCGAGGCCGCCGGCCGCGATCAGGTCCAGGACGACCAGGGCGAGCGGGACCTTCACCACCGAGGCGAGCGGTGTCATCTCCCCGACGTCGAAGCCGAGTTGCTCACCCGAGTCGAGGTTGCGGGCCAGGAAGGAGCCGCGGACGCCGAGGGCCGCCCAGTCCGCGGCGATGCCCTCGGCGACGTCCAGCAGGGCCCGGTCGTCCCCGACGTACGCCGGGTGGTGCTCCGGTGCCGCGCTCATCCGCGTGCCGCCAGCCGCGCCGGGAGGTCCTCACCGACGGCTCCGGGGCGCGTGGCGCGCGGTCCGGAGGCTGCGGCTCCCACCGCCGACGCCAGCGGTACGGCCAGCCAGTCCGGCAGCTGCGCCGCGCCCTCCCGGCCCGGGGGCGCGCTCACGTCGTACCCCCGGTGCAGCGACGCCTCGCCCAGCGGCGCCCACCCGGCCCCGTGCTGCCTCGCGAACGGCTCGGCGCACAGCAGCAGCGCCCGTCCGGCGAGTGTCTCGGCGAGCGCGGTGGCCGCGGGCCCGGCCGCCCGGATCCGCCCCTCGGGCAGCCCGGCCCGGGCGGCGGCCCGCACCAGCCGGTCGTCGTAGTAGGGCACTTGGTCCTCCGCCATGACCAGGACGGGCAACGGGGCGGTGGCCGGGGAGCCACGGCCCCGGCGAGGCCGTAGCTCCTCCAGGTGCACCGCCCGCCGCCGCCGGCGTCCGCCCGCGCCCCCGGGCCGCGGCCCCTCCCTATCCGGGCCCCGGTCCACGGACGGCGCCTCCTTCTCCGCCGGCGCCGACGCCAGACCCAACGGCACCCGGAACGCGGCCTGTTCCGGCGGAACCCGCAGCAGCGCGTACGCGAGGGTGCCGTCCGCCAGCCCGGAGGCCCGCTGCGCCGGCGGGAGTTCACGGATGCCGAGCGTGATCCCGTGCTCGGCACCCGCACGCAGAGCGCGGGCCAGGGCGGCCGGGGCGCAGTCCGCGGGCACGCCGACCGCGCGGACCTGCGAGTGGCGGGCGGAGCGGGCGACCTGGCGCAGCCGCTGGGCCCGGTCCAGCACGTCCCGGGCGTACGGAAGCAGCAGCAGCCCCAGTTCGGTCGTCGTGATCTGCCGCCGCGAACGGTCGAACAACGGGCCGCCGAAGTGCTCCTCCAGCGTCCTGACGCGGCGGCTGAGGAGCGGCTGGGCTATCCCGAGCCGGTCGGCCGCCCGGGAGAAGCCCGCCTCGTCGGCGGTCGCGACATACGCCTCGAGGTGGGCCAGGAGATCCATCCCGCATTCATATCAATCCCGCCCGGCGGCGCCGTCCCCCGGACCGACCCGAGACGGCGGCGGCGGCGCGGGCCCGGAAGCGGATGTGGCTTGCGGACGGGTTCTCGCCCGCCGGGCCGCGCTTTAGACTCCGACCGCTCCGAAATCTGACGATCTTCTGGAGGGTGTGCAGGATGAAACGAGCTCTCATGACCGCATGGGCGGCAGCAGCGTTGGTCGTGTCCGGGGGCAGCACCACTGCCTCCGCTTCCGATGCTCCGCCGCGCACCACGCACGGCCCTTGCCAGTACACCCGGACCCCGGACGAGCCGGCGGCGCGGCCGGTCCCCCTGCCGCCCGATCCGCGACGCACCCCCGGTCACGGCACGGTCGACATGGCTGTCCCGACCAGCCAGGGCCGGCTCCCGCTGCGTCTGGACCGGGCGAAGGCGCCGTGCACCGTCCAGAGCTTCCTGCACCTGGCGCGGCACCGGTTCTACGACCGCACGGTGTGCCATCGGCTGACGGCGTATCCGACGCTGAAGGTCTTGCAGTGCGGCGACCCGACCGGCACCGGCGAGGGTGGGCCGGGGTACGAGTACAAGGACGAGCTGCCGGTGGATCTGCCGCCGGCACCGAGCGATCCGACCGGCGTCCGTCGCCTTTACGGGCGCGGCTTGCTGGCGATGGCCAACGCCGGGCCGAACACGAACGGCTCGCAATTCTTCGTCGTCTACGGCGACTCCGCACTGCGCCCGAACTACACGGTGTTCGGCACGGTCGGTGCCGCCGGCCTGACGACGCTCGACAAGATCGCTGCCGGCGGTATCGAGCCGACCACGCAGGACCCGGCGCCTGTCGACGGTACGCCCGTGCTACGGACCGAGCTGCTCAGCGTCCGGCCCGCCTGCCGGCCCTGACGAATCGTGGTGCGGCCGGCGCGGTCCAGCTACGCGACCGGCCGCGCCACAGTGATGTGGGTCTGCCATCTGGTGACATTGGTTCCTCGTGGTCAGGCTCGGCGGGCGTACGACGTGAGGCGGTCGGCGAGCGCGATGACGCGGTCGCGGAGTTCATCGGGGCGCTCGATGACGAACGGCCGGTCGAGTGAGGCGAGTACGGGAGGCAACCAGTCGAGCCGCTCCGCCCGCAGGTCGACGCGCAGCCAGCGCTCGGCCGGCCGGTCCTCGCCGGCCGCGGAATCGTGCTCCTCCAGCGACGCGACGCCGGCCGGAAGGTGCGCGCGGATCTGCTCGACCGTCCCGTGGATCCGCAGGGTGACCTGATGCCGGTACTCGGCCGTGGCGAATCCTGACAACACGCGCTGTGCCGGATCGGGACCCGCGGTCGCTTCGAACGAGCCGGGCAGGGCCCTCGCGGCCGCGATGCGGTCGAGCCGGAAGGTTCGGTCCTCGCCGACCTGGGCGTCCTTGCCCGTCACGTACCACCGGCCCCCATGGGCGACGATCCCGTACGCGTGCAGCGTGCGTTCGCTGCGCCGCCCGTCCCGGTCGGTGTAGCGGATCGAGACCGGCCGGCGGTGGCGCACCGCATCGGCGATGGTGAGCAGGACCCCGGCGTCCGGGGTGTCGAGCTCGCCGGGCTGATCCGTGAAGGCGAGAGCTTCCAGGAGTGCGTCGAGCCGTCGGGCGATGTGCTTGGGCAGTACCCGCCGGATCTTCGCTGACGCCGTCTCGTTGGCCGTGAGCTGCGTCGTCGTCAACCCTGCCCGGCGGCCGGCGACCAGGCCGAGCAGCACGGCCAGCGCCTCGTCGTCGCTGAGCATGAGCGGAGGCAAGCGGTACCCGGGAGCCAGCCGGTACCCGCCGTAGCGGCCGCGCACCGACTCCACGGGCACGTCCAGGTCGATGAGCTGGTCCACGTACCGCCGCACAGTGCGCCCTTCGACGCCGAGCCGGTCGGCGAGCTCGGCCACAGTCCGGGTGCCGCCGGACTGCAGCAGCTCCAGGAGTGTCAGCACGCGGCCGGTGGGTCGGGACATGTTCGCAGCCTAACGCGAATACAGGACCGATTCTGTCCGCTATTTCTCCTAGCCTGCGACGTGCACGCCTTCAGCACGACCAAGGGGATTTCCATGGAGTTCGTCTCGATCCGCATCATCACCGGCGACGTCGCCCGCCTCGTCGAGTTCTACGAACGAGCCACAGGGGCGCGGGCGACGTGGGCCACCGCGGACTTCGCCGAGCTCAAGACCGCGGGCGCCACCCTCGCGATCGCCGGCACCCGCACTGTCCCGCTGTTCGCCCCGGGCTCCGCCCGCCCGGCGGACAACCACAGCGTGATCACCGAGTTCCTCGTCGACGACGTGGACCGTGTTCACCAGAACCTGACCGGCTTCGTCACCGACTTCGTCAACGGGCCCACCACGATGCCCTGGGGCAACCGGTCACTGCTGTTGCGCGACCCCGACGGCAACCTCGTCAACTTCTTCACCCCGGTCACCCCGGCGGCTGTCGAAAAGTTCTCTTGCCCCTCTTGAGCGCCGGAAAGAGCAACCCGCTGCCGAGAGCCGACCGCATATATCAAAAAGACATGACCCGTTGACAGATCGCTCTTGGACATGGGCACGGCCCGGCTGTTTCGCTGTCCCCCGAGAAGATCCGTACAGCCCACGGACGACCTGGGAGGCTTCGCCATGACCAGTCCCGACCGCTCCGCCCCCGACCATCCCGCCCCGCTGCGCCGGCGCGGCCTGCTCAAGGCGGGGCTCGCGTTCACCACCACCGCCGCCGCGGCGACGGCCGCGTCCGCCGCGTCCGCCGCGCCGGACGCGGGACCGCGCTCCGTGCGGGAGGAGTTGAGCGAGCTGGAGCGGCGGTACGACGCCCGGCTCGGCGTGTACGCGCGCAACGTCCGCACCGGGCGGGCCGTGTCGCACCGGGCGGGGGAGCGGTTCGCGATGTGCTCGACGTTCAAGGCGTTCGCCGCCGCTGCGGTGCTGCGCGATCACGGTCGCTGCGCGCCGCCGGACAAGGTCGTGCACTATCCGCCGCACGACATCCTGCCCAACTCGCCCCGCACCGCTGAGAACCTGGCCACCGGGATGACCGTGGCCGACCTGTGCGCGGCGGCGATCCGGTACAGCGACAACACGGCCGGGAACCTGCTGCTGCGCGAGATCGGCGGACCGCCCGGCCTCACCCGCTTCTTCCGCTCGCTGGGTGACGGGGTGAGCCGGCTCGACCGGTGGGAGACGGATCTGGGCAGCGCGATCCCCGGGGATCCGCGCGACACGACCACGCCCGAGGCCATCGGACGGAGCCTGGAGCGGCTGGCGCTCGGCCGGGCGCTGGCCGACGCCGACCGCGCCCGGCTCGTCACCTGGCTGAAGGGCAACACCACCAGCGAGCACCGTTTCCGCGCGGGGCTGCCGCGGGGCTGGGTCCTCGCCGACAAGACCGGGACCGGCGACTACGGGAGCGGCAACGACATCGGCATCGCCTGGACGACCCGGGCCACACCGGTCCTGCTGTCCGTCCTGACGGCCAGGAGCACCCGGGACGCGCCGGTCTCCGAGGAACTCCTGGCCGAGACGGCACGCGTCCTGGCCCGCACCCTGGCGCCGGGCGAGTAGCGCGCGGCTCAGCCGACGACCGTGTCGTCCGGGCCCACCGGGTGCGCCTCCAGGTCCGGCGCGGCCAGCAGCCCGGCGATCAGCTCCGCGGAGCCGCCGACGTAGGTGCTGGTCAGGTCGACGTCCCCGCCCAGGCACCAGGCACGGTCCGCGGGCCACCACAGGTCGGGCAGCTCGGCGAACTCGTCGAGGGCCACCGGAGAGACGGCGTCGGCCAGCGCGCCGGAGAGCAGCAGCCGTGGTGTGCCGGGCCGGCAGGGGGATCAGCACCTCGGCGACGGCGGGCGGGGTCGGCCCTTCCCAGGGGTGCTCGTCCCAGACGCCGGGCATGCCGTACGCGGAGGCGTTCCCGTACTCGGGGTCCATCCCGACGACGTCGTGCCAGGGCGTGGCCGGTGTGACCCGGGTCCCGTGGGCGGCGGCCACCGTCGACCAGCGCACCGGCCGCTCGTCCAGCTCCGCCGGATGCAGGATCCGCACGTAGGCGTCGAAGCCCGGCACGGTCTGCCCGGTGCCCGCGGGCGGTGCGGACCCGGGAGGCTCAGCAGTGGGCGCGCAGGCCGGGCAGCTCCCGGCCGGTGACCATGTCGGGGGCGATCCGCAGGAAGACGCCCTCCGCGGCCGGGAGCCACGGGACGGGGACGGTCAGGGGCAGCCGCTCCTGCTCGGCGGGCTCCTTCACGAGTTCCGCCCGTCCCGTCACGACCACGCTCCAGCCGGACCGGCCCGGCATGTCGAAGGCGTCCGCCTCGAAGGCGACCACGGCACCGTCGGCGGCCCGGGCCAGCTGTGAGCCGGCCGAGGTGCGCACCAGCACGGAGCAGTCGCTGCCCAGACGGAAGTCGACCGGGAGCACGGCGGGCAGCGCCTGCTCGGTGTAGACGACGCGGCCGACCGGCACCTTTCCCAGCAGCCACAGACACGCCTGTCTGTCCAGGGGGCGGAAGCCGTCGTTGTGCACCATGCGGTCATCGTGGCCGGGAACCGCCGGGCGGGGATAGGGCCCATCGGCCCCCCTCGGGCTCCCTTGGGGCCCTTCCGCCCGCGTCCGGGGCCCTCCTCCACCGCCCCGGCCACCTCCCCTCCCCGGGGGACCTCCCCAGACCTCCCCAGACCTCTCCAGGGACCTCCCCAAGGCCTCCTCCCGGCCGCCTCGGCCCGGAGGAGCCGCCCCGCACCGCTGCTCCGGTCAGTCCGCGCGGTGCACCACATGACCGCCTGTCACCGTCAACGGGACCGGGGAATCGGCCAGTTCGTCGCTCGGAGCCAGCACGGGATCCACGCCCAGCGCGGTGAGGTCGGCGCGCCGGCCGGGCGCGATGCGGCCGGCGACCGCGGACTCGCCGGCGGCGGCCGCCGCGTGGCTGGTGCAGCCCTCCAGCGCCTGCAGCGGGGTGAGGCCCGGCCGGTGCGCGGCGGCGCCCTTGGGCAGGTGGGCCGTCGCGAGCACGGCCCGTACGTCGTAGTGCGCGATGGGCCAGTCCGAGCCGAGGGCGACCGTGGCACCGGCGTCCCGCAGGTCCCGCAGCCGCCAGGCGCGGGCGGCCCGGTCGCCGCCCAGCCGGCGCGACCACTCGTCGCTGCCGTCGTCGCGGGTGTAGCCGGTGTGCGGGGGCTGCAGGGAGGCCGCGACGCCCAACTCGGCGAAGCGCGGCAGGAGTTCGTCGGGAGCCGTCTCGATGTGCTCGATCCGGTGCGCGCCGTGCCCGCCGGGGCCGAGGGAGGCGACGGTGTCCAGGACGTGCCGTACGGCGGCGTCCCCGATGGCGTGCGTGGCGGTGCGGACGCCGGCCGCGTGCAGAGTACGGACGGCGTCGGCGTACGCGTGCGGGTCCGGCCAGAACGCCGCGGTGCCCTGCCCGTGGCAGTCGGGGTGGTCCAGCCAGGCCGTGCCGCCCTCGACGGTGCCGTCCATGAAGAACTTGACCCCGCCGACCAGCCAGTGCCGGCCGCTCCTGCCCTGCAGCCCGATCAGCTCCCGCAGCGCGTCCTCGTCGGCGCCCGGCATGCACCAGGGCGCGAACCGCAGGCGGACCGGCAGCACCGTCTCGCGCGCCACCGCCTCCAGCAGTTCCAGGTCACCTCCGTCCATCACATGGGCGCCGGTGAGGCCCGTCGCGGCCATCGCGGCCAGCAGCTCCAGCAGCCCGGCGCGCCGTTCGGCGAAGGAGGCGCGGGGGACGACATCGGCCACCAGGTCCATCGCAGCGTGCTCGACCAGGTGCCCGGTCGGCCGGCCGGAGGCGTCGCACACCACCTCCGCGCGCTGCGCGAAGGCGCGCGGCCCACTCACCCCTGCGGCGGCCAGGGCGGCCTCGTTGACGAGGGCGGAGTGACCGTCGTACAGGCGCAGGAAGGCCGGGGTGCCGCCGAGGACGTCCGCCACCAGGGCGTGATGGACGGGCCGGCCCTCGAACGCGTTGTGGTCCAGGCCGTGGCCCACCACCCAGCCCCCCGTGCGCTCGGCCCGGGCGAGGGCCGCGCGCAGCCCGGCCAGGTCGGTCACCGCCGACAGGTCCGTGCCCGTGGCCATGTCCAGCCCCCACACCGGATGGCTGTGCGAATCGACCAGGCCGGGCACCAGGTGGGCGCCGTGCAGATCGACGACCTCGGTGCCGGGGCCGCGCCAGTCCCGCACGTCGGCGGCCTCCCCGACGGCGGTGATCACTCCGTCGTGCACGGCGACGGCCGAGGCGGTGGGGCGGGCGGGGTCCAGGGTGCGGACCCGGGCGCCGGCGAGGACGAGGTCGGCAGCGCTCATGACGGCAACTCCTTGGAGGCAGGGGCTTGTTCGGCGGGTTCGGCGGCGAACCCCGCGTAGACGTCCGGGCGGGAACGGCGCAGCCACCACGCCAGCGGCAGGCCGAGGAGGAAGACGGCGGGCGCCGCGACGACGAGGAGGGCGTTCACGGCCGGGGAGGCGCCGGTGAACAGGTCGACATGGGTGACCACCAGCACGATCGCGCTCGTCAGCAGCGCGGCGGCGAGCACCGGCGCGATCACGGTGCGCAGTCTGCCCTCCGTGTGCCGCACCCGGCGGAAATAGCAGGGCACGGCGATCGCCGCCAGCAGCTGCAGCAGCAACAGGCCGATCATCCCGGGGGTGTTCACCCACAGCAGCAGCTGCTGGTAGGGGTCGGCGTGCGCGGCCCAGAACGCGAGGACGACCACCGCGCCGAGCGCCGTCTGGGCGAGACCGGCGACGTACGGGGAGCGGTGACGGTGATGGATCCGGCCGAGCCGGCCGGGCAGCACACCCTCCTCGGCCAGGGCGAGGGCGTAGCGGTTGATCGCGTTGTGGAAGGCGAGGAGGGAGGCGATGACGCTGGTGACGATGAACAGGTGCATCAGGTCGGCCGCCCAGCCGCCCACATAGGTGGTGATCGCGGTGAAGAACAGGCCGGCCGGGTCCTGGCCGGCCGCGCGGACGACCTGGTCGTCGCCGAACGCCTGGACGGCGATCCATACGGTGAACGCGTAGAAGAGGCCGAGGAAGCCGACGGCCAGGTAGGTGGCGCGCGGTACCGTGCGCCCGGGGTCGCGTGCCTCGCGGCGGTAGATCACGGTCGACTCGAACCCGGTGAACGCCGCGAAGGCGAAGGAGAGGACGGCCGCCGTTCCGGGGACCAGGACGTGCGCCGGAGCCAGGGAGGCCAGGGACAGCCCGTGCGCCCCGCCCTTCAGCAGGACGCCCCCGGCGAGGAGCACGAGTATCCCGGTCTCGGCGACCAGCAGCACCCCGAGGACCTTGGCGCCGAAGTCGATCGAGCGGTAGCCGCCGTAGCCGATCAGCAGCAGCCCGGCCAGGGACACGGGCAGCCAGGGCACGTCCGTGCCGGACAGGGCGTGCAGGGTGTCGCGGCTGGCGGAGGCGAGGAGGCCGTAGACGCCGATCTCCATGCCGTTGTAGCCGATCAGGGCGAGCAGGGCGGCGCCGATGCCGACCGGCCGGCCGAGGCCGCGGGCGATGTAGGCGTAGAAGGCCCCGCCGCTGGTCACGTGGCGGCTCATGGTGGTGAAGCCGACGGCGAAGACCGCGAGGGTCAGCCCGGCGAGGAGATAGCCGACGGGCGCGCCGATGCCGCCGAGCAGGATGGCGAGCGGGGCCACCCCGGCCATGACGGTCAGGGGTGCGGCGGCGGAGACGACGAAGAAGGCGATGTCGGCGGTGCCGAGGGAACCGGAGCGGAGGCCGGCCGTGTCGGCGGGCGCCCTCTCCTCCGGGAGTTCGGAGGCGGTCAGGGACATACGGGGAGCCCTTCTGGCGGAGGGGAGGGGGTCCCGGTGGTGGGGGCAGCCGGGGTCGCGGGCGCCGGCGGGCGGGACGGGGGTGGGCACGCCCGGGCCGGTGTCCTCCGGTGGGCACACGGGGATGGCGGACGCCCGGAGGCCGTAAACCTAAAGGCTTTCGGTTTCCGCAATGTAGCCTGCCGTCGGGCATCCGGGAAGACCCCGGAGCGATCACAGGGAGAACGCTGACCATGGGACGGCCGCGCACACCGCTCCTCGACCGTGAGCGCATCACCACGACCGCGCTGCGGCTGATCGACGAGACCGGTGACTTCAGCGTCCCGCAGATCGCCCGGCGGCTCGGCGCGCAGACCGGGTCGGTGTACCACCATGTGGACGGCCGCGACGGCATCGTGGAACTGCTGCGCGAGCGGGTCGCTTCCGCCATCGACACCGCCACCCTCGACCTGACCCCGTGGGACGCGGCGGTCGAGGCCTGGGCCCGCTCCTACCGCGCCGCGTTCGCCGCCCACCCCCGGGCGATCCCCCTGCTCATGACCTCCCCGGTCCGCGCGCCCCGGGTCCTGGAGCAGTACGAACGCGCGGTCAGCCGCCTGCTGCAGGCCGGCTTCGACCGCGCCGAGATCATGCCGCTGGTCATCGCGCTGGAGAACCTGGTGCTGGGCTCGGCCCTCGACCTCGCCGCGCCGGAGGCCATGTGGGAGCTGACGGAACACACCCCGACGCCTCGGCTGGCCGAGGTGCTCGCCGCGGTCGGTGAGGGCCGGGCCGACCGCGCCTTCGAGGTGGGGCTGACCGCCTTCATGAACCACGCCCGGGCGCTCCTCGCGGCGGGGGACAGCTGAGCCGTCCGGGCGCCCGGCGGCGGCCGGAAAGACGGGTTTCCCAGTACCGCAAGTAACATGATCACCTTGTCTCTGGGTGTACCAGTCAGTCAACTTGGCGCGTTCCCAGGGCGCGCCCTGCCCGGAGATGTCCATGTCCTCTGTCAACGATGCGCTGGAAGACGCGCGCCTCACCTACGAGCAGCACATGCGCACATGCCGTCAGTGCCATGCCGACGCCGCGCACTGTGCCGTAGCCAAGCACCTCCTGCGCCTCTACAACAACGCCCGCAGGGACCACATGCGATCGGGAGGCCGGCCCGGCCAGAGCTGACCCCGTCCGCCCCTGTGGCCCGTCGCCCTGACCCGCCCCGGCCTCAGTCCCGGTACACCTCCCGCGCGTCGGGGCGCGGCGGCGGGGCGTGCCGGGCCGCCGGTCCCTTCGCGAAGGTGCGCAGGAGGTTCTCCGTGGTCCGGGTGACGAAGGCGCGGGTCCGGGCGTCCATGCCGTGGTCGCGGCCGAGTTCGCCCGTCCCGGCCGCAAGGGCCTCCACCCAGCGCATGGTGCCGCTCGCGAAGACGCCGGCCCCGCCGGGGGCCGTGCCGTACGCCGAGTCGCTGTGGCTCGGCCGGCCGCCGCACACCAGCGGGGAGTGCGCGGTGATCTCCAGCGGGCCCGGCGTGGGGGCGCCCGGGGTGACCCGGTCGTACTCGACGCCGACGAGATGCGCGAACGCCTCGCCGGACCGGACTCCGGTGCCGTCGTACAGCCAGTGGCCGGCGGCCCGCACGACGTAGGGCGCGTCGACCGGATAGCCCTCGTAGAGCACGCCCGTGAGGGAGGACTCCGGATCGGGCGCGGGCGGCAACCGGTAGTCGGTGGTGACCTGCGCCGGGTCGGAGGAGTACAAGGGGTCGGCGCGGCAGTCGCTCTTGTAGCACACCACCGTACGGTCGTCCGCCCGCTCCCCGGCCTCCAGCCGGACGCGCCGGAAACAGGTGTTGGCGCCGAGGAAGGCGAGGTTGGTCCCCGCGTCCCGGGCGGCGGTGACATGGGCCCGCTGCGCCGGGGTCCAGTACTCGTCGTGGCCCAGGCAGATCACGGCGCGCGCGCCGCGCAGCACCGACGGGTCCCGGTGGACGTCGGTACCGGTGCTGTAGGCGAGGGGGATGCCCAGGCGCTCGGCCAGCACCACCAGCGCCCGCTCGTACACCAGGAACTTCTCGGCGCCGTCCCCGTCGTAGGGCCGGTCGAAGCTCACCGCGAGCGACCGCGTGGCGTACGCCCCGGAGGTGCCGGCGTAGAGGCTGGAGCCGCCCCAGCGGTTGTAGGCCTGCCAGGTGGCGGGGGCGTGCAGCAGGACCGTGCGGCCCGCGCCGTCGGTGGAGCGCACGATCAGCGGCACGTACCGCCGGTGGCCGCTGTCCGCCTCCAGCCGCAGCAGATAGGCGCCCTCCGGCCAGCCGGTGGTGTCCACGGGCAGCGTGACCGGCCAGCCGGCGCGCACCGTGCGGGTGGCGGGCAGCACGTACGGGGCCCGCTGGACGCGGCCGGGCACGCGGCCCGACGTCCACACGCGGCGGGCCTGCCGGCCGCCGTACCAGCCGATCCGGAACGCGGAGACACGGAACGACGCGGCACTGGTCGACACGTGCAGACCGCACTCCTCGCCGGGGGTCACGCTCACCCGGTCCGTGTAGCCGGCCACCGCGTCCGGCGGGCCGGCCGAGCCCAGACGCCAGTCGGCGGTGCCGGGCGCGTCCCGCTCCCCCTCGGGCCTGAGCCGCCCGTCAGGGGCGCCGGCGGGGCGGTGGCCGCCCGGCGCCCCCGTACAGGCGGCGGCCGAGCCGAGGCCCGCCCCGGCGCACAGGGCGAGGAACCGCCGGCGGTCCGGTCCGGGCGCGGCCGGACGCGCACCGCCCTCGCTCTCCCCTGGAACGCCGTCCGCCGGAACCACGCCACCTCCCGGAACCGCACCCGGTGTCTGCCGCTCCAGCGTCCCGAGGCCCCACCGCTTCGCGCAACCTCGCGGCGGACACCCGCCCTGGCCCGTTCGCGTGACGGCGGCCGCCGCGCGGCGCGCGGGCGCCGCTCAGATCGGCGGCTCGTCGAGGAGGTCCCGGAGCCAGTACGACGCCCGCACTCCGCCCGGGCTCGCCCCGGCCGCGGTCGGGAACAGGCGGCCCCAGGCGCACGCGCGGCCCAGGGAGCTGAGCCGCCAGGCCAGACTCGCGGCACGCCGCAGCTCCTCCGCCGGCCGGCCGGTCCGCGTCCACGGCTCCAGGTAGGCGTCCCGCAGCCGGGGCAGCACCTCGGGCCCGTACCGGTCACGGGCCCGTTCGGCGGGCACGCGCAGACTGCAGAACGGGTGGGAGACGGTCGCGTCACCGAAGTCGAAGAAGGTGTACCGGCCCGGCGCGGGGTTGAACAACTGGCCGTCGTGCAGGTCCGCATGGTCGAGGGTGTCCTCGATGCCGACGGCCGCGAGTTCCGCACACCAGTCCCCGAGGCGGGGCCGCAGCGCGCGAAGCCGTCCCCGGTCGTCCGGGCCCAGCTCGCGGTCCTCGGCGAGCAGCCGGTCGAACAGCTCGGGCAGAGCGAGGGTCCGAGCGGCGGGCACTCCCAGCCGTTCCACCTCGCGGGCGTGCGGGACCAGCGCGCGCTGCATGACCGCGTACTGGCGCAGCAGGTCCTCCCAGGCCCGCGGACCGAGCGTCTCGCGGGCGAGCACGTCCCGGAACAGCGCGCCCCCGTCGGGCAGCAGCGACCACCCGCGCCCGGCGTCCACGGCCAGTGGCTCCAGCACATGGCCGGGCACCCAGCGGGCCAGCGCGCCGGTCAGCGGGCCCTCGAACGCGCCGGCCGGCGGACTCGCCTTGAACCAGACGGGACCCGGCCCGGCGACGGTCACCCGCACCAGCACGGACCACGGCCGCAGCCGCACCTGAAGGTCACCGGCCGGGCCCAGACCCCGGGCGGCGAGCCGGTCCGCCACCCAGCCGAGGGCCGCGGCACGCCACGCCCGCCGCTCCCACGGCGTCACCGCGTCCGGGTACCGGCCCCGGTCGACGACGATCGAACGCTCACCTTCCATCGCGCCATCCCACCAGCACGGCCGGCCGGAGACCAGCCGTTTTCCCGGCCGCCGGGGCATGTTCCGGCGGCCGGCACACGAGCGCGCCCCCGGTCACCGACCGGAGGCGCGCTCCCTGTCGCGGGATCAGGCGTTGCGGCGGGATCAGGCGTTCTGCCTGCGCCGCAGCGTCAGGTACGTACCCGTCGCACCCGCGGCCAGCAGGGCGCCCACGCCGAGGCCGACCGGCAGCGCCGGGAACCCGGAGGCGTCGGTCGTGGCGGCCGTGTTCTGCATCGCCGGGCCCGGGGTGATGCTCGTGGCCACGGCGGCGACGTGCCGGATCGGGCCGACGCGCTTCACCGAGCCGTCGGAGTTCAGCAGCACCTGCTTGTCGTTCGGGTGCCGGAAGTCGAACATGCCCCCGATCGAGCCGGCCGTGGCGTCGAAGGAGTGGTCACCGATGCGGCCGGTGTGCCAGTTGTCCTCGATGAAGCGGGTGATGGACGCCTGGTTCGTCAGCGTGTGGTCGACCTTGTTGACCTTGCTGTACGGCGAGATCACGAGCAGCGGCTGGCGGGTGCCGGGGCCGCAGCGGTCCGCGTAGCCGCCGGCCGCCTTCGGGCCCTTCTGGCAGGCGGGGCTGTCGGTCGCCTTGCCGTTGGAGCCGAGCGAGGTGTCCCTGGAGCCGTTCTTCGGGACGACATAGGCGTGGTCGTACCAGCCGTCGGAGTCGTCGTACGCCACGACGACGGCCGTGGACTTCCACTGCGGCGAGCTCTGGATCGCGTTGATCTGCTTGACCAGGAAGTGCTGCTCGTCGAGCGGGTCGGAGTAACCGGCGTGCCCGTCCTGGTACTCGCCGGCCTTGACGAAGCTGACGGCCGGGAGCTTGCCCGCCTTCAGCGCGGCGGAGAAGTCGGTCAGGTCGTAGTTGTGGTTGGCCCGGCCGCCGTGGCCGATCTCCGAGACGCTCCCGGGCGCCAGGTGGTGCGGGTTGGCCGTCGACTTGTAGTACGCGAACGGGTTGTGGTGCGGGCTGTAGTCGGCCGCGGCGGCGCCGCCCACGTTGGTGTGGGTGGTGTCGCACTTGGCGTACGAGCCGGACGTGCCGTTCCACGCCGTCGACGGACGGAAGCCGCCCTGGAACCAGCCCCAGGTCACCTTCTTGGCGTTCAGCAGGTCACCGACGTTCCGGCCCTGCATGGACGCCAGCGCGTTGCTGCTCGTGCGGTCCTTGTTCGAGCAGTCGTCGAAGGCCGGGTCGGGGTCGTTGATCATCGTGCCGACGCCCTTCGCGTCGGGCGACTTGACCGTGTAGGCGTCGGGGGTGGCCGTCTGCTTTCCGGTCGTCGGGTCCACCGAGATCACGCCGTGCGTGTTGCCGGAGACCAGGTTGATCGCGCCGGGCGTGGACGGCCCGTACACCGAGCTGAAGGAACGGTCGCTCAGGGAGTAGTGCTGGGCGTAGTTCCACATCGCGGTGACGGTGTTGCCGTCGTAGTAGTCCATCACCAGGCCGGGCTCGCCGAACAGGCCGCCGCTGCACTTGTCGACCTCGGTGTTCTGCACGAACCGGTCGGCCCTGCCGCCGTTGTAGGCCAGCTGCTCCGGGCCGTAGGAGTGGTTCTGGTCGCAGGTCATCGCCTGGGACGGGGAGAGCCGCTTGGGCGCGTACTGGTTCGGGTTGTGCTTCAGCAGACCCGCGTGCGCGAGGGTGTCGATGTCCTTCGGGGTGTTCTTCGACGCCGTGAACCTCGTGCCGTCCGTGTTGGCGGCCTTCGGGTAGGTGGCGAAGTAGTGGTCGAAGGAGATGTTCTCGTCGAAGAGCACGACGACGTGCTTGATGGGCGTCGCGGTCGAGGAGTGTCCGCTCTGCGATGCGGTGGGCGCCGCCCAGCCGGGCGCGTTGCCGCCGAGCACCGTGAGCGCGGCGGCTCCCGCGAGCGCGCCGAGGCTCCGCATCGCTGCTCGTCTTCCTCTGCTGACCATGCTGGTTCACCCTCCGGGCGGGAACGTCTGTGCGTCGTACGAGCACGGATGCTGCGCCCGCTGTGGGGCGCGCCGGCGGAGCCATCATGACCCCTGGGTGAACACCGGGTCAGGGATGCTGGGGCAACTTTTGACACTCTGTTGACTCTGATGGGCCATCAGTTGTCCGAACAGGTCACGGTCAAGAGGTGGTTTTCAGCCGAGCAGGGCGCGGCCGTACCAGTCCTCGCCGTCGCGTACGCCGGGCAGCGCGAAGAAGTAGCCGCCGCCGAACGGGCTGATGTAGTCCGTCAGCGGCTCGCCCGCCAGCCGGTGCTGCACGGTCTCGAACTGCCGCTTCAGGTCCCGCTGGTAGGCGCAGAACAGCAGCCCCATGTCGAGGTTGCCGTTGGCGTCCATGCCCCGGTCGTAATTGTAGGCGCGGCGCAGCAGGCGCCGGCCGTCGGTGCCGGGCGTGCGCGGGTTGGCGAGGCGGATGTGCGCGTCCAGCGGGATGACGTCACCCTTGGGGTCGTCGGCGTACTTGGGCGTGTCGTGCTCGTGGTCGCCGTCGAGCGGTGCGCCGGAGGAGCGGGCCCGGCCGAACATCCGCTCCTGTTCGCTCAGGGAGACCCGGTCCCAGAATTCCACCAGCATGCGGATCAGCCGGACGACCTGGTAGCTGCCGCCGACCGCCCAGTCCGGCTCGCCCAGGTCCTCGCCGACCCACACCAGCCGGTCCATCTCGCGGGCGCTGCCGGCGTCCGGGTTGGCGGTGCCGTCCTTGAAGCCCATCAGGTTGCGCGGCGTGCCCGACGGCCGGGGCGGGCTGGTGAAACCGTCCAGCCGCCAGCGGACCTGCATGCCGCCGCGGGTGTGCCGGGCGATGTCACGCAGCGCGTGCAGGGTGGTGTCGGGGGCGTCGGCGTGCAACTGGAGGCTGAGGTCGCCGTGGCACCAGCCGGACTTCAGGTCGTCGTCGGGGAAGGCGGGCATGGCGGTCAGCCGCCGGGGCCTGCGGGCGGCCAGCCCGAACCGGTCGTCGAAGAGCGAGGCGCCGACGCCGACGGTCACGGCCAGCCGGCCCGGGGGCAGATGGTCGCCGAGGACGCCCGAGTCGGCCGGCGGGCCGGTGATGCCGGCCGGGGAGGGGGTGCCGCCGGAGGTCAGGAAGCGGGCCCGCTCGGTGAGCGTGCGCAGCAGGTCGGCCAGTTCGGCGCGGTCGCCGGCGGTGACGTCGAGGGAGGCGAAGACGCAGGTGCGGCGCGGAGCGGCGATCGCGGAGGCCTGGTGGACGCCGTGGAAGGCGGCGACGGCCGGTGCGGTGCCGGCCGGTGCGGTGGCGCCTTGCGCGGTGTCGGCCTGGGGATGCGGGGCGGCGGCGCTCGTGGCGAGCCCGGCCCCCGCCAGGACGGCGCCGCGCAGGAACCGGCGCCTGCCCGGCCCGTCGGCTCGTTCGGTGTGGCTCACACGGTCCTCCGGGGGTCGCACAGGGTGGCCACCGACGCCAGCCGCTCCACCAGATCGCCGAGGAGAGCGTCGGTCCGCTCGCGCTGTGCGCGGCTCAGGCGGTCGAGCGGGGTCCAGCGGTCGCCGTGCCGGAAGCCGTCGAGGGCGTGCCCCGCGTGCTCCATGTCCTGGTCGAGGTCCGGGAGACCGGCGTACCGGGTGGTGAGCAGCGGACGCAACCGGGACAGCACCTCGCGGGTGCCGTCGAGGTTGGCGCGGGCGGTGGCGAGGTTGCTGCCGCTGCCGTAGTCGGTGCGGCCGGTCAGCTCGAACTGCACGGTGTTCTCCAGGATCTCGTGCGCCCGCAGACCCAGCTGGGCGGGGTCCATCCGGGCCTGCGACCAGCTGTCCCGCAGCTCGGTCAGCGCCTTCACCAGCGCCGCCGCCGGGGCCCGCAGGCCGGCGGCCGACTCGCCGTGCCACAGCCCGTACTCGACCCGGTGGAAGCCGGCGAAGTCCTTGTCGCGCACGCCGTCCGGCAGTCCCGCGTCGGTGCCGTTGATCCGCGCGTCCGCGTCCCCGAACGCGTCGTAGGCCGCGCCCAGCCGCTCGTACTCCAGGTGGGCCGGCAGCCAGGCCGTCCGGGCGGCGGCGAGGTCACCGCGGTCGATCGCCCGCCGTAGCCCGGTGGTCAGCCGTACGGCCTCGCCGAGGCCGCCGCCCACCCACTTCTGGTAGGCGATCGAGGGCGGGATCAGATCGTGCTGGTCGACGGGGGCCGCGCCCGGACCGGGCCGCCCCGAGGTGATGCGCACCCGGGGCCCGGTGACGGCGTCGGCATCGTCGGGCACGCACCTGAACGCGTACGTGCCCCTGCCCAGACGGACGGTCAACTGCCGTGTCGTACCGGGGCCGATGCCCTCCACCTCGCCGTACACCGTCCCCTCGCCCGGGTCCTCGAGGTAGACCTCGGCGGCGGCGTCGGAGGAGTTGTGCAGATCGAAGGTCCGCACCCCCGGCTCGGGCCGGTCCCAGCCGTGCCCGCAGCGGCTCGGCGAGACCTCGACCGCGATGCGCCGGGATGTGGCACCGGCCCGGTCGTGGTGCGAGGGGCCGGGGGAGGAGGCCGTCGCGGCGACCGCCAGCGCGGCGGCCGCGGTGACGAACACGGCAGGGGCCGTCCAGGCACGAGCGGCCCGCGTGCCGAGGCGGGGCAACGGCATGACGAGCCTTTCCTGACGACGTACGCGGCGGCCCCATCGTAGGCACCGCCGCGGAACCGAACAGTCGTCCCAAGGTTGCGATGACCAAGATTTCTCCCGGGGTTCACCGGTGCGTGGGGCACGAACCGCCCCAGAACCACGCAGGCCGTTCAGCGCACGGGGTAACCGAAGGCGTAGCCCTGCTGCTTCAGCCACGGCAGCACGATGCGCAGCGCGGCGACGGTCTGGGAGCGGTCGCCGCCCGCGTCGTGGAAGAGGATCGTGGGGCCGTTGGACAGCTCCCGCTTGACGGTGGAGACGATGGCGTCGGTGCCGGGGCGCTCGAAGTCCTTGGAGTCGACGTTCCAGCCCAGCGGACGCATCCCGTGCGAGGCCGCGAGACGGCGGCTGTACGGGGTGAACGCGCCGCCCGGCGCCCGGTAGTACATCGGCCGGACACCACCGGACGCCTTGGTGATCTGCCGCTCGGCGTCCAGGATCTGCTGCGACTGGTAGGCCGTGGACTTGCGGTCCATCCCGGTGTCGTGGGACACCGTGTGGTCGCACAGCCGGTGCCCGGCCGCCACGATCTGCCGGACCAGCTCGGGGTGCGCCTTGGCCTGGGGGCCGACCATGCAGAACGTCGCCTTCACGCCGTTCTCGCGCAGCACTTGGAGGACCTGCGGGGTCCACGTCGGGTCCGGGCCGTCGTCGATGGTGATGTTGACCGCGTGGGAGCCCGCGTCGGAGGAGTGGGCGATGACGGGGGACACGGCCGCCGCCTTCGGCGCGGCGGGCTTCGCGGAGACTCCCGCACCGGCCGGGCCACCGCCCGGCTGGCCGGCCTGCGCGGTCCACACCGAGGTGGCGGCCGCCACCGCCGTGACCCCGAGCGCCGCAGCCACCAACCGGCCGTACCATCCCCGCCCGCCATGCCGTGCCATGTCCGCCCCCGCCTTGTCCCGTGTCCCTGCGACCTCGTGCACCTGTCAGGACGGAGAAGGTTGATCAAGGGATCCGTCTGTTACCGATCCCGGACATTTCCGGGGCGCTTCCGCGACAGTTCCGCCGGGCGCGGGCGCGGGCGCGGGCGCGGGCTCGGGCTCGGGCGGCCGGCGCCCGGCGCGGGAGCGGGGCGGGGGCGGCGCTCGCATCGGGGTACCCCGTGACGTAGCACGACCGGGGCCGGACATCGGCTCGGGCGCGAGGGACCACGAAGGACGGGGTGATCCGGATGCCTCCGGCAGCGCGGACGTACGACAGGGCCACCGGGCCGCCGCGGCCCGAGGAGCTGACGAGGATCATGCTCAGGCCGCTGGCCAGCAGCCTGCCGCTGGGCTTCTTCGCCTTCGGCATCGGCAGCATCCTGCTGGCGGCGGCCCAGCTGCACTGGGTGCCTCTGGAGCAGACCCGGCCGCTGATGCTGCTGGTGCTGGTGTTCGTGGTGCCCCTGCAACTGCTCTCCGGGGTGTTCGCGTTCCTGTCCCGCGACGGCGGCGCCGCCTGCGGCCTGTCCGTGCTGGGCTGCACGTGGGCGGGGACGGCGCTGGTCACCCTGTCCGGCCCGGTGGGGCAGCGCAGTGCGGCGATGGCGGTGTTCCTGCTCGCCGTCGCCCCGCTGATGCTGGTCCTGTGCGCCGCCGCGCTTCCCGGAAAGCCGCTGTTCGGCGTGCTGCTGCTGATCGGTGCCGGCCGCTTCGTGCTGACCGGGGCGTACGAGGCGGGCGGCGCGGCGGCCCTGCAGACCGCGGCCGGCTGGGTCGGTGTGGCCCTGGCCGTCTTCGCCCTGTACGGCGGCTTCGCCCTGCTGCTGGAGGACTCCCTGCAGCGCACCGTCCTGCCGCTGGGCCGCCGCGGCCGGGCCCGTACGTCCCTGCAGGGCGACCTCGGCCACCAACTGGAGCGGGCGGAACGGGAGGCCGGGGTGCGACGGCAACTGTGAGCGGGCGTGCGGTGGTTCGGGAATCCGGCGGGACGGTCCCGGCGCCGGCGTCCGCGTCCTGTCGCCCGCGTCCGCGCCTTGGTCCCGGCAGCCCGGAAAACACGCGCGGGTCCGGGGGCGGCCGTGTCAGGGTGAGCGGGCCGCGCCCGTTGCCGCCGTCCGGGGCGAACGCCGGGCGGCCGTCCGCTCAGGAGCCCTCGATGAAGACACCCGCCCGTCTCCGCCCGCTGCTGGACCAGTTCGACTTCGCCTGCGAGCGCCTGCTCGGGCGGCTGACCGGGCCGGCCATGGACAGCGGCGACGGGACGCGGACCCGGGTCGAGCCCCTGGGCGACGACGAGTACCTCTGGGAGCCCGTCCCCGGCTGCTGGTCGGTCAGGCGGCGGGCGGACGGGCCGGGACCGCGGGCGACGTTCCTGGCGGGGGCCGGTGAATGGGGGCGGGACGGCGCGCCGTACCCGCACCCCTGGCCGCCGCCCGTCACCACCCTCGCGTGGCGCCTGAGCCACCTCTCCGAGATGCTGGCCCTCCGCGCCGACCACACCGCCGGCAGCCGCTCGGCGACCCGGGAGGACCACCCGGTGAGCGGGGACGCCGCCGGTGCGATCGCCGCCCTCGGGACCGGCGCCGCCGCGTGGCGGCAGGCGCTGCTGCGCGCCGACGACCCGGCGCTGGACAGGGTCGGGCACTGCACCTACCCGTACGGCAGCGACGCGGAGGAGCCCTTCCTCGACATCGTGTGGTGGGTCAACCAGGAAGTGCTGCACCACGGGGCCGAGATCGCCCTGCTCCGCGACCTGTACGGGGCGAGCCGCCGGCCCTGACGGCCACCGGCCGGCTCACACCCGTCGAGCGCCGCCCGCATGCGTACGGCTCTGTGTTGATCATCCGTCACATCCGGTGCCAATGGGCTGAGTTGTGGCCGTTCCGTCCCCGGTCCCGGCCGTGCTCGGGGTCAGTCACCGGCGGCATCATGCGGTCCTCGGCGCCCCGGCCCGCGCCGAGGGGTCAGTCCTCCAGCGAGACGTACAGCCGTGTGCCCCCGGGCCGGAAGCCGACCCTCTCGTACACGCGGCGGGAGCCCTCGCCGGAGTACTCCAGCCACACGGAACGCGCTCCGCGGTCGAACAGGGTGCGGGCCAGGGCCGAGGTGACCGCGGCGGCGATCCCGCGGCCCCGGTGCGCGGGGAGGGTGCCCACGCCCGCCAGTTCCGCGGTGCCCTCGGCGGGCGCCGAGCAGATCGCTCCGCCGGCGCAGCCGCCGCCCGGGGCGCGGACGAACCGGACGGCCCCGCCGCCCTCCTGCGTGCGCCGCAACCGCGCCGCTCCCTCCGGGGAGGGCGCCCACTCGCCGCCGAACGCCTCCGACAGCGCGACGTCGATCGCCGTGTAGTCCTCGTCCGTGGCCGGAGCCGCCACCTCGACCGGTCCCGCCGCGCCGGGGCCGGGCACGGTCAGCGTGGCCGGGGTGCAGACCAGGTACTCGTGCACCGCCTCCGTGCGGAAACCGGCCCGGCGCAGCACGGCTTCGACCGCGGGGGCGGCGTCCGGGGCGAACTCCAGCCGGGGCTTGAGCCCGCGTTCACGGAATGCGGCGATCAGGCCGGCGACGTCCCGGTCGGTCGGCTCGGCGCCGGGAAGAGGCGTCGCGTAGTTGATGTGGGGGCTGGTCGTCGCGGGGTCGAACCCCAGGACGAAGCCGCCCGCCTGGCACGCCGCCGGGCGGCGCAGGAGGTGGGCGACGGCAAAGCTCTGGACATCGGTGCGCACGATGAGGACCTCACGGTGAAGGCGGCCACGGGCGGCAGGGGGCCGGCCTGGCCGGGCATACGGGAACGACCTCCGCGAAGGAGGTGGGCGGTGGCTTGGACACCGCGTCGTCGGACCGCCGTGAGGAGACGCGAGGGACACCGGGGAACGCCGCGCGGGGCGGGCGCCTCAGTGCCGACGGCGGCCGCTGGGGGACGCCGGAACCATGGACCTCAGTCCTTCGTGACGAGTGGTCGGATGCGTGGTCGAACAACAGGATCTTGCCACAGCGCGGGCGGCAGGTGACAGCCGTTCGGAGGAATCACCCGGTGATGTGTCGAGACGGGCGTGTCCCGTTCGACGCCTGGACGGAAGCCTTGTCAGCAGAGGAGACGACATGAAGATCCGTGCCCGCATGAGCATGAGCGCCGACGGCTACGTGACCACGCCGACCGGGTGGCCGGCGCTGACCGCCGACCCGGCGTTCGTGTCCGGCGAGAGCCATGGCATCCAGGAGTTCCTCGCGGGGTGCGAGGCGGCCCTCATGGGCCGCACCACCTTCGAGCCCGCGCTGGCCAACAGCCGCTGGCCGTGGCCGTCCCTCGACGTGTTCGTGCTCGCCTCCCACCGTCCGGCCGCCACCCCGGACCACGTCGTCACCGACGGCGATCCGGTACGGCTCCTGGAGCGGCTCCGCGCGGCGAACCGGGGCGGTGACGTCCACCTCGTCGGCGGCCCGCGCACGATCGGGACGTTCCACGCCCTCGGTGCCCTGGACACGCTGGAACTGGTCGTCCTGCCCCTGCTGTTCGGCGGCGGCACGCACCTGACACCCGCCCTCGACCCGGCCGCCGGGCTCACCTTCCGGCGCCAGCGTGCCCTGCCGGGCGGGGCGGTGGAGATCGTCTACTCCTGCGAGGGCAGCCGCTCCCCCCTGCCGGGCGCTCCGTCGAGTCAGCGCTGACGCTCAGCGGCTCGAGCGCTGCGCGGCGACGATCGCCTTCATGGTCGAATCCGCCCCGGCGAGCCGCTGCACCCGCTCCGCGAACCCCGGGAACTGGGACGCGATCCTGGTGAGGAGGCGCAGCTCGGGCGGTGCCACGTTGATCTCGGCGACATCGCGTTCGATCGCCCGCAGCACCCCCGCGACGACCTTCTCCGGCGCGACGGTCCGCATGCCGCCCGGCGTCGAGGAGCCCGTGTTCGCGAACATGCCCACCTCGCGCACGAAACCCGGCTGGACGATCGAGACGCCGACGCCCGTGCCGTGCAGATCCTGGCGGAAGGCCAGCGAGAAGCCGCGCAGCCCGAACTTCGTCGCGTTGTACACAGACGACGACTTGGTGGCGGCCAGCCCGGACAGCGAACCGACGAAGCAGATGTGCCCGCGTCCGGCGGCCACCATGCCGGGGGCGAGCAGCCGCGCGAGCATCGCGGGCGCCCGCAGGTTCACGGCGAGGGCCCGGTCGATCTGGGCCGGCGTGTAGTCGAGCACGTCACCGCTGGAGGGCAGGGCCGCGTTGGCGAGGAGGATGTCGGCGTCCGCCGCCTCCTCGGCGAGCCGCGCCACGTCGTCGGGGTCGGCGAGATCGGCCAGGATCGTCCGGGCGCCGTACCGGTCGGCGAGGGGCTGAAGCGCCTCGGGGCGCCGGCCGGTGAGGACGAGACGGGCGCCCCGGGCGGACAGCCCGGCGGCGAGTGCGCCGCCGATGCCGCCGGTGACGCCGGTGAGCAGAACGGTTGCCCCGGCAATGTGCACGATCACCCTCCCAGTTCCTGTTCGTTCGAACGAACAATAGGCAGGCCGGACGGCCCTGTCCACCACGGGTGGAACAATGCACCGCATGCCGCATGCCGACCGCTCCGTACCGATGCGCCGACGCATCATCACAGCCGTCCTGAAGATCATCGGCGAGGACGGGGTGGCGGCGGTCACCAACCGGCGGATCGCCAGGGAAGCCGGGGTGTCGCTCGGTTCCGTCACGTACCACTTCGAGACCCAGCACGAGCTGCTGCGGGAGACCCTGCTGCACTTCGTGCGCGAAGAGGCACGGCACTTCACCGAGCTGGCCGACCAGTGCCAGACCGAGGACATCGACATCGAGGACGCGGCGTCGCTCGCCGGCCAGGTCGCCTGCGGCTCGGCACTCGACACCGCCCATCTCGCGCCGTTCGAGCTGTACCTGCACGCCGGGCGTGACGAGCGGCTGCGCGAGGCGGCCGCGGAGGCCTTCTCGGCCTACGACCGGCTGGCCGCCCGGATCCTCACCGCGCTGGGCGTCCCGGACGCGCAACGCCTGGCCGCCACGACGGTCGCCCTCGTGATGGGCCTGCAACTGCGGCGCCTGGCCACCGGCAGCCCCGTGGACGACCTGGTCGACGCCCTTCTCCTGCTCGTACGGGGCGCCGCCGACCGGCCGGCCCCCTGACCCTTCGCCGGCGCACTCCGGGCCGCGGTGCACGGCCCGGGAAGGGCCGCGGGCCTCACAGGGCCCGGGCGACGAGCAGGGCCACGTCGTCGTGCTCGTCGGGGTGGCGCAGGCCGTGCAGGAGGAGGTCGCAGGTCTCCTCCAGCGGCCGCTGGGGCTCGTCGAGGAGGTTCAGGAGGGCGTTCAGACGCTCGTCGATGGGGTGCCGGCGGGTCTCCACCAGACCGTCCGTGTACAGGACCAGCAGGTCGTCGGGGCGCAGCTCGACCGTGGTGGTCTCGAACCGGATGCCGCCCACGCCCAGCGGGGCCCCGGCGGGCAGGTCCAGCAGCCCCGGGGCGTCGCCGGGGCGGGCCACGGCGGGCGGCATGTGCCCGGCGTTGGCGATGCTGCACCGCCGGGTGTGCGGGTCGTACACCGCGTACACGCAGGTCACGATGTAGTGCTCCAGGTCGCACGTGACCTTGTCCAGGTGCTGGAGCACCGACCCGGGGGCGAGGTCCAGATCGGCGTAAGCGCAGGTGGCCGTGCGCAGCCGGCCCATGGTGGCGGCGGCGTCGATGCCGTTGCCCATGACGTCGCCCACCACCAGCGCGGTCTTGTCGTCGGCCAGCTGGATGACGTCGTACCAGTCGCCGCCGACCTCGCTGGTGGCCTGCGCGGGCTGGTAGCGGGACGCCAGTTCCAGGCCCGTGTGGTGCGCCGCGTGCTCGGGCAGCAGGCTGCGCTGCAGGGTGAGGGCGGTGTTGCGGACGCTCTGGAACCAGCGGGCGTTGTCGATGGCCACGGCGGCGCGGCCGGCGAGCTCACCGGCCAGGACGACGTCGTCCTGGTCGAACGGCGCCGGATTGTCCGTGCGCTTGAGATCGAGGGCGCCCAGGACCTCCCCGTGGGCGATCAACGGCACCGCCAGATAGGAGTGCACGCCGGCCTGGGCCAGCAGCGTCCCGGCCTCGGCGTCCCGGGCGATGCGCGGCAGATCCTGAGCCTCGACACGGGGCACCAGGACCGGCCGGCCGGTGTGCACGCACAAGGTGACCAGGCGGTCGCCGTCGTAGGTGGCGAGGTCGCCGGGAGGGTCGGCGGCACGCAGCGCGTCCGTGGGGTGGTCGGCCTTCAGCGCGAGGGCCCGGAAGAGCTCGGGACCGTTGTCGGGTCTGCGCATGCGGCGGCAGGACAGGGCGGAGTCGAGGACGTCCACGGCGACCACGTCGGCCAGCGCCGGGACGGCGATCTCGGCCAGTTCACGGGCGGTCTGCTCCACGTCCAGGGTGGTGCCCACGCGCGCGGACGCGTCGGCGATGAGCGCCAGGCGCCGCCGGGCCCGGTCGGCCTCGCCGGCCGCGCGGTGCCGCTCGGTGACGTCGACGACCGAGGCGGCCGCGCCGAGGACCCGCCCGCCGGGATCCTCCAGGCGGTAGAAGGACAGCGACCAGGCGTGCTCCTGCTCGGGATCGGCCGGGGGACGGCCGACGTGGTACTGGTCGAGCAGCGGGGTGCCGGTGGTGAGCACCTGGCGCAGCGCGGACTCGACGGTGTCGACGTCCGGAAACGGCAGGGTCTCCCGTAGATGGCGGCCTACGTGGTCCGCGGCGCGGATGCCGTCGATCCGCTCCAGTGCCGGGTTGACCAGCACGTACCGCAGATCGGGGTCCAGCAGCGCCAGACCGATGGGGGACTGGTTGACGAGCTGTTCGCACAGGGCCAGGTCGGTCTCGACCCGCTGCAGCAGGGTGTGGTCGGCCGCGATGCCCAGGGCGTAGACGTCCCCCAGGTCGTCCAGCAGCCGCATGGTGCGGAACTCCGTCAGCCGGCTGCTGCCGTCCTTGTGCCGGACCGGGAACGCGCCGGCCCAGCTCCGGCCGGTCTCCAGCACGTCCGTGAACAGGCTCACCACGGCCTGCAGATGATCCGGGTCGACGAGCAGGCGCCCCGCGTGCTTGCCCAGGGCATCCTCCGCCGAGTAGCCGAAGAGCTCCTCCGCCTGCGGGGTCCAGAAGACGATGCGGCCCTGGGTGTCCAGGGCCACCGCGGCCACGCTGAGCACGTCCAGCAGCCCGGTCGGCCGCGCCGACGCGGGCCGGTGCTCCTCATGACCGGCTTCGAAGGAGTCGACTGCCATCCCGGAATCACCTCCACCGGCCGGACCGGGCGGACTGCGTGCCGACGGCCGGTCCTTCCATGCTGCCTCCGAGCCGCGCGGGACCCAACCGCACACGACTCTCGCCGGGCGGACAATCAGGGTCATAGTGGTGTAAGGGTGGAACTGATGGAATCCTCGCGCAAGGGCATCGCCGCATCCACGTCCGCGGGACCGGGTGATCTCCTCGACGCGTCCACCGACGCGGCCGCGGTGATAGCGGACGACGGTGTCGTGCTCGGCTGGACCCGCGGCGCCGAGGCACTGCTCGGCCGTCCGGCCGAGGAGGTCGTCGGGCGTTCCGTCGCGCGCCTGCTGGCCATGCCCGAGGATCCGGCGCGGCTCACCGCCGTCGCCGAGCGCTGCCGTGCCGGAAACGGCTGGAGCGGACAGATCGTGGTACGGCACCGGGACGGCCGCCGCCTCGACATCGAGCTGCGCGTCTCGGCGTCCTTCCGGATGGCCGGGAAGGAGTGCTTCCTCGTCTCGGCACGCTCCGGGACGAGGCCGTGGACGATGGGCCAGTCCGTCCTCGACGGGTTCCTGACCCGCTCGCCGGTCGGCATGGCCGTCATGGATCCCGAGCTGCGCTACCTCTGGCTGAACGACACCCTGGAGCACTTCGGCGGGGTGCCCCGCGAGCAGCGGATCGGACGGCGCCTGGGCGAACTGCTGCCCGGCCTGCAGGCGGAAGCCCTCGAAGGGCTGATGCGCAAGGTCCTCGCGACGGGACTGCCGGTCACCGGCTACGAGTACGTGGGCTGGAGCTGGGCCGACCCGCGCCGCCAGCACGCCTTCTCGACCTCGTTCTTCCCCCTCGTCGACGCCGACCGCACCATCACCGGCGTCTGCTACATGGTCCAGGACGTCACCGAGCGGTGGAACGCCCGGCAGCTGCTGGCGCTGGTCAACGAGGCAGGCACCAGCATCGGCACGACACTGGACGTGATGCGGACGGCTCAGGAGCTCGCCGAGTTCGCCGTGCCCCGCTTCGCCGACTACGTCACCGTCGACCTGCTGGAACCGGTGCTCAGCAGCGAGGGCCACGGGGCGTGGCTGACCGACGCCGGCCCGGCACCCGCCAGAGCCGTGCTGCGCCGGGCCGCCATGCGCTCGGTGCGCGAAGGCTGCCCCGAGGCCGTCTCCCAGGTCGGTGACCGGGTCGGCGTCCTGCGGCCGCCCCACGACGTGAACCTGCTCGTCAACGGCGAGCCGCTGCTCATCCCGGTCCTCGACCCGTCCGAGGACCCATGGGCCGCCCAGGAGCCCATGCGAGCCGACCGGATCCGCGAGTTCGGCCTGCACTCGCTCATCGCCGCGCCGATGCGGGCCAGGAACACCGCCCTCGGCGTCACCACGTTCGCCCGGTCGCTCAACCCGGTCCCCTTCGGGCCCGACGACGTCCTGCTCGCCCGGGAGCTGATGACACGCGCCGCGGTCTGTGTCGACAACGCCCGCCGCTACACCCGGGAGCACACCGCGGCGGTCACCCTCCAGCGCAGCCTGCTGCCGCCCGCGCTCGCCGCCGGCACCGCACTGGAGGTGGCCTGTTCCTATCTGCCGGCGGATCCGACGGACGGCGTCGGAGGCGACTGGTTCGACGTGATCCCCCTGTCCGGCGCCCGGGTCGGCCTCGTCATCGGCGACGTGGTGGGGCACGGCATCACCGCAGCGGCGAGCATGGGGCGGCTGCGCACCGCCGTACAGACCCTCGCCGACATGGAGCTGCCCCCCGACGAGCTGCTCGCCCACCTCGACGACCTCGTGCTGCGGCTGAGCGACGAGGAGGCCGCCGCCGGCACGGCCGTCCACAGCGCCGCCACCTTCACCGGCGCGACCTGCCTCTACGCCGTCTACGACCCGGTCAGCAGGCGGTGCGCGATGGCCCGGGCCGGTCACCCGCCCCCCGTCGTCGTCACCCCGGGCGGAGACGCCTACTACCCGGAGATCCCCGCCGGGCCCCCGCTCGGGCTCGGCGGCATGGCCTTCGAGGCCACCGAGATCGAACTGGCCGAGCACAGCCTCTTCGGCCTCTACACCGACGGTCTCATCGAGGGCGTCGACCAGGACGTGGAGCGGGGCATGGCCGGGCTCCGCGAGGCCCTCGTCCTCGGCGGGCGGGACCTCGACGCACTGTGCACGTCCGCCGTGCAGCAGCTCGTGCCGGTGCCGCAACCCGACGACATCGCCCTCCTGCTGACCCGCACCCACGCCCTCGGAGCCGACCACGTCGTCGCCTGGGACGTGCCCGCCGACCCCGCGGCCGTCGCCGTGCTCCGCGCCCGGGCCACCCGCCAGGTGCAGGAATGGGGTCTCGGCGAACTGGCCATGACGACCGAACTCATCGTGAGCGAACTCGTCACCAACGCGATCCGCTACGCCGCCTCCCCGGTTCGGCTGCGGCTCCTGCGCGACTCCCGCCTGACCTGCGAGGTGTCCGACTCCAGCGGCACGGCCCCCCGGCTCAGGCACGCCCGGAGCACGGACGAAGGCGGCCGGGGCCTCTTCCTGGTCGCCCAGCTCGCCCACCGCTGGGGAGCCCGGCACACCGGCGAGGGGAAGATCATCTGGGCCGAACAGGAGATCCCCGGCGGCGCGTGAGCGGATTTGCCTTCGAGTGGACTCCAGCAGCCACACTGGGCGCGACGCGATCCCGTACCCCAGAACAGAAACGGCGGCAGTTGATGGCGACGACCAGCGAGGCGGGGCACCCTCTGCCGTACGACACCTACCGTGAGGCCGTCGAGCGCGAGACCCTGCGCTTCGTCGAGGCGGTCCGGGACGCCGACCCCGCGACCGCCGTCCCGTCCTGCCCCGGCTGGACGCTCGCCGACCTCAGCGTGCACGTGGGCGCGCTGCAGCGCTGGTTCTGCACGCTGCTGACCCGGCGGGTCCAGGAGCCTCCCCGCAGCCGCGACGTGGAGCTGGGGCTGCCGGACGACGTGCGGGAGTACGCCGACTGGGTGGCGGCCGGGGCGCCCGCGGTGGCGGCCGTGCTGCGCGACACCGATCCCGGGGCGGCGATGTGGGCCTGGGGCGAGGACCAGCACGCACGTTTCTGGGCCCGCCGGATGCTCTTCGAGACGCTGGTGCACCGGGTGGACGCGGAGCGTGCCGTCGGCCGCGACGCCGGCCTCGACCCCGTGCTGGCGGCGGACGGCGTGGACGAGTTCCTCGTCAACCTGCCCTCCGCGGGCCTGTTCGCCCCCGGCGTCACGAAGCTGCGCGGCGACGGCGAGATCGTCGCCTTCCGGTGCACGGAACCCGACGGCACGGCCGGCGCGCGATGGCGGGTACGGCTCGACCCGGACGGCTTCCGCCTGCTGCCGCGGACGGGCGGACCCGGCGAGGCCGCGGAGCCCGAGCCGGACACGGCGGCCGTGCGCGGTCCGGCGGCGGATCTGCTGCTGCTCCTGTACGGGCGGCGGTCGTACCAGGAGGCGCCCTTCGAGGTCTCGGGGCCGGCCGAACTCCTCGACCGCTGGTTCGCCCACACGGCGTTCTGACCTTCCGATCCGTCGGCCGGGCCGTCGGCCGATCCGCCGGCCGGCCCGTCAGCCGGCCGGCGCCGGCGCGGACGCCTCCTCGGGCAGCAGACAGACGGCGAGCGCGGCGGTGTCGTCCTGCAGGCGGCTGCCGCTGTAGGCCAGCAGGTCCTCGTGCAGCCGTTCGAGCAGCTCGCGGGGGGACAGCGCGCCCCAGGACCGCAGGCGCTGGAGCAGCGGGTAGAAGGCGCCGGCCGCGTCCCGGGTCTCCGTGACACCGTCCGTGTACAGCAGCAGCTGGTCGCCGGGCCGGAACGGCCAGACGTCGACGTGGTACGGGTCCCCGACCAGCACGCCGAGGTTCAGCGGCGGGGCCGACCGCCCGCTGTCCAGCTCGCGCACCTCGCCGGCCCGCAGACAGAGCGGGGGAGGATGGCCGCAGTTGACGACGCGGACGACCCGGCCCGCCGCGGGGATCTCGGCGAAGACCGCCGTGACGAACCGTTCGGCCGTCTCGTTCCCGCCGAGCTGGGTCGCCCTGCGGCTCATGCTCGTCTCCACCCGCCCGGCCAGAGCGGGCAGATCGGGTTCGTCGTGCGCCGCCTCGCGGAACGCGCCGAGCAGGGCGGCGGCGGTCTCGACCGCCAGCAGTCCCTTGCCGCGGACGTCACCGATGAGCAGGCGCACCCCGTACGCCGTGGGCACGGCCTCGTAGAGGTCGCCGCCGATCCGTGCCTCCGCGGCGGCGGACAGGTACAGGCTCTCCATGAGCAGGTTGCCGATCCGGTGCGGTACGGGGCGCAGCAGGACCCGCTGCGCGATCTCGGCCACGAACCGTACGTCGGCGAGCGTGCGTTCCCGCCGGATCCGGTGGGCCGCCAGGAGCGTGCCGAGGACGCCGACGAGGGCGGTGCACACGTACGAGGCGACGTAGTGACGGTCCCACAGGTAGCCGACGGACCGGCCCGCGCAGCACGGGGTACCGGCCAGCACCCCTTCCAGGACGATGGCGAACACCGTGGCGGCGCCGACGACGACGGGCCCGTGCGCGAAGGCGGTGACCAGCGGCACGGCGATCAGCACGAAGCTCACCGGCCAGTCCACGGGGGTGGCGGGCTCCACCAGCAGTACGGCCACGACGTACAGGACCGGAAGCAGGCGCAGCCACACCGGAGGCGCCGGCAACCCGGCCCGCGTGGCCGTGCCGCCCTGCGGTCTGTGTGGTCTACGCACAGGGACTCCCGTCGTGCTCCGCTGACTGCTCCACTCAACGGCATGTTGCGACAGCCCGCACGGACAGACACGGAGAGACACGGAGGACACGGGGGCCGCGGAAGGAGGTTCCTCCGGTGCGTGCCGGTCTGGTAGGCATGAGGGGTGCGATTCGAGAGTGTTCCCATGCCGCCGGGGGTAGAGGCGCGGCCACGGGACGTACGGGGGTATCCGGTTCCGGCGATCACTCCGTGGGAGGGGGAGGAGCCGCAGTTCGCGCTGACCGACTACGAGCGCAGCGCCGCGTGCGCGCGCAAGCGGCTGTGCTCGGTGTGCGACCGGGCCATGCCGCGGGGGCCGGTGTGGCGCGTGGTGGGGGCCGCGGAGAGCACGGCGATCGCTGAGGCCCTCGCCGCCGGGCGGCCGTACCGCAATCTCGCGCCCACCCTCGAGGGCCCGGGACACCGCGCGTGCATGCTGTACGCCTCGATGGTGTGCCCGTACCTGGCCCGGCCCAACGCCCGGCGCGGGACGTCGGCGGCCGAGCCGGACGAGATGACCGCGCACGTGGTGCGGGGCGCCGTCCGGGGCGCGATGGGCGCGGTGGTGGGATTCGGCGAGTACGAGTACGCCGTCACGAGCAGCCAGGTGCTGTTCCGGTTCCTCGAGGTCGTCGAGTTCCTGCCGCACGACACGGCCGACGCGCACCTGGACGCGCTGCGGGCCGAGCTCGCCCGGGCGGCGCGGTGACTGCGCGCCCCGGACGAACCCGGCCCGATGCCGTGGGTGAGACCGCTCAGGGGCGGTAGGCGGCCAGGCCGGCCGTCGACGTGACCTTGGCCGGCTTGCCCGTGCCGTCGGCCCGCAGGGTCACCGTGCCGGCGGGGGTGCGGGCCGCGAGCGTCTTGCCGTCGGGGGACCAGGCCGGCTCGGTGTAGTCGGTGGTGGCGTGCGGGGTGAGGTCCTTGACGTGGTTGCCGTGCATGAAGTCCTCGACGAACAGGTGGTCGTGGCCCGCGACCGAACGCACGAAGACGACCTCCTCCTCGTTCGGCGCCAGGGCCGGCTGGGAGCCCTTGGTGAGCTTGCCGCCCTGCTGGCGCAGGTAGTCGTCGCGGATGTAGACGGCGCCGGTGTCGGCGTTGGCGTAGACCGAGGTGCCGTAGTGGCCGGCCGCGTTCGGCCAGACGTTGCCGGTCTGCGGGACCGCGCCGTCCGGGTCCGGGGCGCCGTTCAGGGGCAGGTTCTTCGGGGTGCCGTGGACGGCCTTGGCGGAGACGTACTTCAGCCGGGAGACGCCCTTGGCACGGGCGGCGAAGATGAGGTTGTCCTTGGCGGGGATGCCGTACCGGGTGTCCTTCTTGGTCACCTGCCAGGTCGGGTGGGACCAGTTCTGGCCGCCGGGGTTCTTGGCGACGACGACGCGCTTGCCGCCGTCGGGGTCGGCGATGTCCAGGTTGCCGGAACCGTCGACGAAGGCGGCCTTGGAGCCGTCCGGGGACCAGGCGAGGTCGCGGACGGGCACCCCGAAGTTCACGCGGTGACCGTTGATCAGCACGTACTTGGTGCCGTTGCTGACGGTCAGGGTGCCGTGCGAGGCGGCGGTGGCGGCCGACGCGGCGCCGGAGGCGCCCAGCAGCGCGGTGCCGGTGACGGCCGCGGCCACCGCGATGGCGGCGACGGTGGTGCGGGTGCGTGTGGTCATGGTGATCCCCCAGGAACATGGTCAGCTGGTGCGACGCGGCGACATCAGAGCCGCTGCGCCGTCCCCCCGGGCCCCTGCCGGGAGCCACGCGACCGCCTGCCGCTCTGTCCGTGGGCACAGCCTGTCAAGCCCCGATCTTGGAACGGTCCGTTCGGCGTCACAGGGTCGTAACACGGCCGGCGGCCTCCGGTTGCGCCGCCGGCCGGTGATCGTCACTCTGGGCCGGTGATCCTGGTTCCGGGGCGGGTGTGGCAAGGGGGCCCGGTGCGCAGGGCTGTGGGCACCGGGCTTCCCGCCGGTGTCTTCTTCGCGGCGTTCGTCCTCGTGGAGTCGGGGTCGTGGCCGGGTGCCGCCGTCGTCTTCCTGGTCCTCAGTCCCCTCCACGGGATCAGGACGGCACGCCGGATGGGCAGGGTGTGGCCTGAGGCCGGGGACATGGCGGCGGCCGACCGCGCGGCGGTGGTCCGGGCCACCCGACGCGGCGAGGACATCGGTGACCCCCGGCTGGCGCCCGCCGTCGACGCGTACGCCGGCGCCCTGCGCCGCACCGCGGAGGAGGACCGGCTGCGCCGCCCGGTGGTGCTGCTCCTCACCGCGCTCGCGGTCGGGCTCGCCGTGTACGACACGCTCACGGCACCGACCGGGGAGGTGGTCTCGTCGTGGCTGGTGGTCGGGCTCTTCCTCGCCGACATCGTCTGGTGGCCCCGTTGCCGGGACCGCCTGCTGGCCCGGGCGCGGCAGGCGCGGAGGGCGGCCCGCCGCGCGCCGGACGGCGGTTAGGACCCGGCGGCCCCGAAGCCGAGGGCGAACACGTGCAGTCCGCCGCTGCCCACGTCGGACGGCAGGCGCACACTCCGGACCGTCCTGCCCCGGGCCAGGGCCACGGGGGCCGTGGCGAACACGTACGTCTTCACCTCGTCGGCCGGGGCGCCGGAGTGGTTGCGGTACGGGGTGGTCACCGCGACGGTGTTGCCGTGGAGCGGTGCGGCGGCTCCGCCGTTGAGCGTCCAGTCGGAGAACTCCACCGCGACCTGCTGGGTCGTGCCGTCCGTGTAGGTGACGAGTGCCGTGCCCGAGGACGGGCCGTTGTTGGCGGCGCCCAGGAAGGACAGGGTGCCCGAGCCGGAGACCTTGACCGTCTGGCCGTTGGCCTCGTAGTTGTCCGCCGTGGTGGGCGTGGCGTCCGGCCAGGTGAAGGACGTTGTGCCGACGGTGATCCGCGACCTCCGCCCGACCCCGGCGGCCGCCAGCGCGTCGGCGGAGTAACTGTGGCCCGCGCCGTCGAAGTCGGCCGTGCCGGTCGCCGTGTCGCCGGACGTGCCGACGTCGGTGTAGGTCGGCGCCCCCGGGTACGAGCGGGGCGCGGCGGAGGCGGCGGAGGCCCACGACGGGTTGGCCGAGGTGCCCAGCCGGTAGCCGAGGGTGCCGCCGGCGGTGAGCGCGCCGGCGGGGGCGTACGCCTTGTTCCAGGACGTGCCCTGCCAGGTGGCCGACTGCACGTAGGGGGCGTCGTCCGCGGCGCCCGCGCCGTCGATCGTGAGGGTGTGGCCGGACGGCAGGGTGATCACCGCGCGCGGGAAGAGCGGGCTGCCGAGTGCCAGATCCGCGGTGCCGGGGGTCTCGGGGTACATGCCGAGGGCGGACCACACGTACCAGGAGCTCATCTCGCCCAGGTCGTCGTTGCCGGCCAGGCCGGAGGGGCTGTCGGTCCAGATCTGGTCCTGGATCTGCCGGACCACCTGCTGCGTCCGGTACGGGCGGCCGATGTAGTCGTACTCCCAGGGGATGTTCAGGCTGGGCTCGTTGCCCAGGTCGGTGTGGCCGCCGGCGCCGGTCAGGGAGGACAGGTCGGTGTCGAGGAAGCGGGCCATGGCCGCGTCGCCCCCCATGGCGGTGGCCAGGCCGTGCAGGTTGAACGGCACCATCGGGGTGTACTGCCAGGAGTCGCCCTCGACGAAGTACTTGCCCGAGGTGGGTGAGAATCCCGCCGTCCACGTGCCCGAGGCGGTACGGGGACGGACGAAGCCGCTGCCGAAGTGGAACAGGTTCTGCCAGGCTTGCGCCCGGTTCACGAACCGGCGCTGGCCGGCGGTGTCCCCGAGGGCTCCGGCGAACGCGGAGACGGCGAAGTCGGCCGCGTCGTACTCCAGGGTGGTGGCGGCCGGTCCGTAGTAGTTGCAGCAGCCGTACCTGCCGTTGCTGGGCAGCCAGCCGAGCTGCTGGAGGTGGTCGAGACCGGGCCGGTCGTCGTTGGCGCCGGTGGCGTCCGCGACCATCGCCCGCAGCGCGGCGCCGGTGTCGAAGTGCCGGGCGCCGAAGGCGTGGTAGTCGGCGAGGATCTCGTCCGCCGGGTCGCCGACCATGACATGGGTCTCGCCGTTGTACTCCGACCACTTGGGCAGCTGTCCGGTCTGGCGGTGGTCGTCGACCATCGACTGTGCGGTGTCGGAGGCGACGTCCGGGGCGACGAGGGCCTCCAGCTGCGCCTGCGAGCGGTAGACGTCCCAGCCGGAGTAGTTGGCGTAGGCGGCGCCGTGCCCCGGGTCCACCGTGTGGGTCCTGCCGTCGAAGCCCGGGTAGCGGTGGTCGACGTCGCTGATGACGTTCGGATGGAGCAGCGCGTGGTAGAGCGCGGTGTAGAAGACGGCCTGCCGGTCCGGGGTGCCGCCGCTGATCCGGACCCGGCCGAGCAGGGAGTTCCAGGCCCGGTGCGCCGCGTCGCGCACCGCGCCGAAGTCCCAGCCGGGGTTCTCCGCCGTGCGGTTGGCCGCCGCTCCGGCTGCCGACACGTACGAGAGCCCGACCTTGGCCTGCACGGTCCGCCGGCCGGTGGTGTCGAAGGTGACGTAGCCGTCGGTGCCCGTCGCCCGGGGGGCGAAGGCGTGCGGTGTGCTGGGAGGGGTGCCGTGGGGCACGGGCTTGTTCGGCGCCTCGGGCGTGTCGGGCGAGACCTGCGTGCCGGGCGCCGACGGTGTCGCCCGGGCCGTCGCGGTGCCGCTGTGGGCGAACGGCCGGTCGAAGACCATGTCGAAGTAGACGGTGTAGGAGTTCTTCATGCCGCAGAAGTTGCCGCTGGTGACCTGACCGCTCACCTCGGTGTCGCTCACCACGCTGAACCGGGTGTCGGACACGCCGTTCTGGCTGCCCGTCAGTTTGAAGACCAGGTTGGCCCGGTCGGTGGCGGGAAAGGCGAACCGTGCCATCCCGCTGCGGGTGGTCGCCGTCAGGTCCGTCGTGACGCCGTTGTCGAGCGACACCGTGTACGAGCCGGGAGCGGCGGACTCCCCGCTGTGCGCGAAGCCCACCGAGGCGTCCGTCGCCACCGCGCCGACGGTGGGCAGCACCGGGATGTCACCGGCGGCCCGGCAGCCCGGCCCCGCGATGTGCGTCAGGCTGAATCCGCTGATGGACGAGTCGCCGTACTCGTAGCCGCCGCCGTCCGGCCGGTGCGGGGTGGTGTCGGGGCTCCACTGGACCATCCCGAACGGGGTGTCGGCCCCCGGGAAGTCGTCGGCGGCGTGCGAGGTCCCGATGAACGGGTTCACGCGGGAGGCGGGATCGGTGACCGGCGCCGGCGCGTCGGACGCGGCACGGACGGGGGCGGACGCGGCGGCCACCAGCAGTGCACCGGCGGCCAGCACGGACGGGAGGCGGAACGGCACCATCGTGACCCTGTCCCTTCGACAACGGCCGCTGCGACAACGTTGTCCCGAAGCTCGCCTCTTCGGTCCCGGGTGTCAAGGACGCGTGGTGCAGAACCAGCCGTTCGCCTGACACGGCGTCACATGACCTGAGGAATCAACATCTTGGCTCACGTCCAAAACTTTTCATAAGGTAAAAGCAACAAATCTTGACGACATCCATCAGCGTGCGTACCTTCCGCTACGGCCGCTCAGCGCTCCAACCCGTCTGTCACGACACGGAATTCACCCCCTGCGAGGAGCCCCGTATGCGCGCAATCCGAAGACCACTCGCGCCGGCCCTGGCCGTCATCGCCCTGCTCCTGGGCGTGCTGCTCGGCCTGCCCACCCCGTCCCAGGCCGCCGGTTCGCTGCCCTGTGATCTGTACGGCGGCGCCGGCACCCCCTGTGTCGCCGCGCACAGCACGGTGCGCGCGCTCCTGTCCTCCTACGCCGGCCCCCTGTACCGGGTCACCCGGGCCTCCGACGGGGCCGGGGCCGACGTCGGACTGCTGTCCCCGGGCGGCTACGCCGACGCCGGGCAGCAGGACAGGTTCTGCGCGAACACCACGTGCCGCATCACCAAGATCTACGACCAGACGTCCCGGCACAACGACCTCACCCCGGGACCGGCGGGCACCTCCGGCATGGGCGCGGACCGGGGCGCGGACGCCTCCGAGATCGCCGTCACCGCCGGCGGACACAAGGTGTACGGCGTGTGGATCTCGCCGGGAGTCGGCTACCGCTCCACCGGAGCCGCCTCCGGTGTCGCCGTGAACGGACAGCCGGAGGGCGCCTACATGGTGGCCAGCGGCACCCACGTCGGCTCCGCCTGCTGCTTCGACTACGGCAACGCCGAGAGCACGCCGGCCGACACCGGCAACGGCCACATGGACGCGGTGAGCCTCGCGACCACCTGCTACTTCGCGCCGTGCACCGGATCGGGGCCCTGGGTCGAGGCCGACCTGGAGAACGGCATGTTCCAGGGCGGCAACGGCTCCAACACCGCCAACCGGGGCAACGCCGGCGCCTACGTCACCGCGGTGCTGAAGAACAACGGGCAGACGCGGTACGCGCTCAAGGGCGGCGACGCGCGGTCCGGCGGGCTCACCACCTGGTGGGACGGCGCCCTGCCCACCCGCGGCGGCTACCGGCCCATGCACCAGGAGGGCGGCATCATCCTCGGCACGGGCGGCGACAACAGCAACTGGAACATGGGCACGTTCTTCGAGGGCGTGATGGTCTCCGGCTATCCCACCGACGCGGCCGAGAACGCGGTCCAGGCGAACATCGTCTCCGTCGGGTACTCCGGTGAGACCGACGTGCCAGGCGGCCCGCAGGGCACCGTCACCGGCCCGGGCGGCAGGTGCGTCGACGTGGCGGCCGACGACACCGGCGCCGACGGGACGGCGGTACAGCTGTGGGACTGCCAGTCGTACGCCGAGGACCAGCACTGGACCCACAACGCCGACGGTTCCCTCGCCACCCTCGGCCGGTGCCTGGACATCGACGGCAACGGGACGGCGAACGGCACGAAGGCCGAGCTGTGGGACTGCAACGGTGTCGGCGGCCAGAAGTGGGTGCAGCAGAGCGACGGTTCGCTGCTGAACCCGCAGTCGGGCCGCTGCCTGGACTCTCCGAGCGGTGCCACGGCCGACGGCACCCGGCTGCAGATCTGGGACTGCAACGGCTCGGCGGCCCAGAAGTTCTCGGTCGACGCCGGCGCCCCGATCGCGGCCCCGGGCGGCAGGTGCGTCGACGTGGCGGCCGACGACACCGGCGGCGACGGCGCGGCCGTACAGTTGTGGGGCTGCCAGTCCTGGGCGGTCGACCAGCACTGGTACCACCGCTCCGACGGTTCCCTCGCCACCCTCGGCCGGTGCCTGGACATCGACGGCAACGGGACGGCGAACGGCACGAAGGCCGAACTGTGGGACTGCGACGGTGTGGGCGGCCAGAAGTGGGTGCAGCAGGGCGACGGTTCGCTGCTGAACCCGCAGTCGGGCCGCTGCCTGGACTCACCGAGCGGTGCCACGGCCGACGGCACCCGGCTGCAGATCTGGGACTGCAACGGCTCGGCGGCCCAGAAGTTCCGGCTGGGCTGACGGCTCGGTGATCCACGCCCACGTCCACGGGCAGGGCTCCGGCAACGCGTCGCCGTCGTGGAGCCGGACGCCTCCCGGCGGTCAGAGGGCGTTCTCCTCCTCGGGGACGACCACCTGGTCGATCAGGCGCTGGATCCGCTCGCCGGGCAGCGCGACCGCCATCGCCCAGTAGTAGACGACGAGGCTGAAGGCCGCCGTGACCCCGATGTCCCACCACAGCGGGAACCAGGGGTGCTTGAGCGGCCCGAAGTCGCTGAGGTAGACGATCAGCCCCATGCCGATCAGGTAGACCGGAAGCCACTGGGCGGCCCGCAGGTCGAGTTGCGGGGTGATCGGGTTCATCTTGAACACCCGGTTGGCGACCAGGATGACGTAGCCGATGAGGATGGCGACGCCCAGCTTCCAGTCGGTGGTCCACCCCGACCACAGGATCAGCAGGTTGGCGACGATGAAGGCGAGCGGCGACATCCAGCGGCCGCCGGGCAGCCGGTAGGGACGGACGGCGTCGGGCAGCCGGTCGCGGAACACCCCGAAGGACAGCGGGGCACCGGCGTACATCAGCACACTGGCGCTGGTGATGAGCCCCACCAGGGAACGCCAGCTGGGGAACGGCAGGAAGCAGACGCAGCCGATCACGAAGGCCGTGATCAGACCGACCCAGGGGACGCCGCGCCGGTTGGTGGTCTCGAAGACGGAGGGCACGTACCCGTTGCGGCTGAGCCCGTAGGAGACCCGTGACGAGCCGGTGATGTAGATCAGCCCGGTGCCCGCCGGGGAGACCACGGCGTCGAGGTAGAGGACGGTGGCCAGCCAGCCGAGGCTGAGGAGCGTGGCCACTTGGGCGAAGGGACCGCTGAGGGCGGTGAAGGCGGAGTCCGCCCAGTGGCTGCCGATCTGGGAGGCGGGCAGCGCGGCGAGGAAGGTGACCTGGAGCAGGATGTAGATGATGATGCCGATGACGATGGATCCGATGACCGCACGGGGGATGTCCCGCTTGGGGTTGGCGCTCTCACCGGCGAGCTGGTCGGCCTGCTCGAAGCCCAGCAGCGCGAAGATGATGCCGCTGGTGGAGACGGCGGACAGGATGCCCTTCGCCCCGTACGGGCTGAAGCCGTCGGCCGCGGTGAAGTTGGCGGTGTGGAACTGGGCGACGGCGAACACGAAGACCGTCAGCAGCGGGACGCCGACCTTCCACCAGGTCGCGGCGCTGTTGGTGCGGGCCAGCAGCCGGATGCTGAGGAAGTTGACGGCCGTGATGACCGCCATCAGCCCGACCGCGACGGCGATGCCGGGCGGGGTCAGGATGTGCTCGCCGCCCCGGATCTTCTCCCAGCCGCTCGCCCAGGAGTAGTGCTGGGCGTACGTGATCATCGCCAGCACCTCGATGGGCGCGACCGTGGCCGCCTGCAGCCAGGAGAACCAGCCGAACGACGCACCGGCGGCGCCGCCGAAGGCGTAGTGCGGGAAGCGGGCGGTACCGCCGGAGACCGGGTACATGCCGCCGAGTTCCGCGTGCACCAGAGCCAGGATCAGGATCGCGAGGCCGCCGATGGCCCAGGAGATGATCGCCGCGGGTCCCGCTGCCGCCAGGGCGCCCTGGGCGCCGAAGAGCCACCCGGATCCGATGATGGATCCCTCTGAGGCCCAGATGAGTCCGATGAAGCCGATCTCGCGCCTCAGGCCCGGTTTCCGGGTCTTCGGACCGGGTGCCGCTTCCGACGCTGTCATGGTGCACACCCCTCGGTAGGGTGATGTTCCTCACCATCGTGCCACGGTGCGGGGAACTTGGCGGTGAGCGTGCGGGCGCGAGTCCGGCGGCCCGCGGCGCGCTGCGGCCCGGGACCGTCACCCCGCGGGCGGGGCGTCGGTGACCGCTGCCCGGTACAGGGACCGGGTGGCGCTGCCGAAGGGGGCGCTGTAGGAGATCTGAGGGGTGTTGCCGCCCGTGTGATAGCCGCCGATCACCCCGACGACGGCCCAGCCGTCGGGCCGGGGCACGAGCATGGGGCCACCGCTGGTTCCGCCCACGAAGGCGTCGCAGGCGATGCGCGAGAACGTCCCCGGGTCGGCCGGGTCGTCACTGTCCCACCTGGTCATGCGGCTCCAGCACTCCAGCGGCTTCTCCGCTCCCGCCGGATAGCCGATCATCCGTACCGGGGCGTGCCGGTAGCCCGTTCCGGTGAGCAGCCGCACGCCGCCGACGGCGTCCTGGACGCGGGTTCCGTCCTGGCCGGGCCCGGTGACCGCGAAGGCGAAGTCGTACGCGGCCCCCGCGTGTTCGCCGAGGTCGTAGTACTCCTGCGGGACGTAGACGCCGCCGGTGCGCACGGGGAATACGCCGAAGGGCTTGCGGGCGTCGTGGTACTGGGGGACGAAGGCCAGATGCCGCTGGGGCGAGGTGCCCGCGTAGCCCTTCAGACAGTGTCCGGCGCTCAGGACCAGGTCGTGCCCGGGGCTGCGGACGACGGCCCCGCTGCAGGTGCGTCCGGTACCGGTGGCATCGGTCCAGAAGAAGGTGCCGGCCTGGGGGATGCCGTCGAAGCTCCTGCTCGGCGGGATGTGCTCGCCCGGCCGGGGCCCGTCCACCGTGGGGGCGACGGCGGGTGACGCCGTGTCCGTCCCCGCGTCCTCGGCGAGGCCGACGGGCAGGGCGGCCGCCATACGGGCCGGCGTCCAGTAGGCGTCGAGCCGGACGGCGACCGGGTCCGGGCCGTCCGTGCCGCGCGCGGCGGAGGCCGCCGGGGTGAGCCCGGCACAGAGCAGCAGGGCTGCCGCACCGACGCCGGCGTACCGCGCGAGCCTGGTCCCGGGCACCCCCACATCCCCTCACCCGCATCACCCGTAAGGAAGCTGACGGCCCACCATAGGCCCGGTGCCCGGCGCGGGCCAGTGCCCTTCCGGCCGGGGTGTCGCTCAGGCCGTGCGGCGCAGCGGCGGTACGGCCGGCACCTCCACGGTGTTCACGAGGTCCTCCTCGGTCAGCCGGAAGCCCTCGGGCGGTGCGGCCCGGCCAGGTGCACCAGTACGACTCGGATCTGGCCGCGGCCGAGGGTGTCGTCGTGCTGTTCACACCGGGCTTCCTCGCCCCGGCCACGGTGGAGGCGGCCCGGGTCGACCAGCCCGTGTGGCGGTCACCGCTCACTCCGACGGCCGCCGACGGCGGGGCCCTGGACGCCGTGCTCCAGCTGCTGCGGGCCGAGTACCGGCGGCTGGCCGACCTGCCGCTGGAGGTCCAGATCGACGTCGTACGCCATCTGCTGTCGGTCCTCGTGCTCCGGCTGACCCACGCGCAGGGAGCCCGGGAGACCGCCGGGGGCGGCAACGAGACCTTCCGGCGCTTCCAGCGAGCCGTCGAGCGCGACTTCGCCCGCACCCACCGCGTCGAGGACTACGCCCACGACCTCGGCTACAGCGTCCGTACCCTCACCCGGGCCACCCGCTCGGCCGTCCGCAGCGGGGCCAAGGCCTTCATCGACGACCGGGTGCTGCCGGAGGCCCGGCGGCTGCTGTGGCACACCGGCCTGCCGGCCGCGGCCGTCGGCGACCGCCTGGGCTTCCCCGACGCGACCGTGTTCACCAGGTTCTTCCGGCGCCGGGCCGGTGAGACACCGGCCGCGTTCCGCGCGCGGGCCCGGGGGACGCATGAGGCGCGTGCCGAGGGGTAGGCGCCCGTACCGGCCAGGACCGGCCGTCCGGGGCGTTCGACCCCGTCCCGGGCCGTGCAGGGATCGTCCTGGCCCCCGCAGGAAACCGTCCTGCCCCCACAGAGAGGAGAACCCGATGAAGAAGCCGATGCGTGACGCAGGCGCGGCCGGTGCTGTCACGGCCCTGGTCGCAGGCGCCCTCCTCGCCGCCGGCGGCCCCGCGGCGGCGGCCACCACCGAACCCCACGGGCACGCCGCGACGGGCACCACGGCGGGCACGGCTCCCGCCGGCCCCGGCACTCCCGCGCACCGCGGCCACCACGCGGGCATCGACCCGTGGGTGGAGGGACAGCTGGCGCAGTATGATCCCGCGGCCAAGCGCCTCATGGCCGCCTACGATCCCTGGATCAAGGACCAGATCGCCCGCTTCGTACCCCCCTCCCGGTAGATCCGGTACCGCCCGTGCCGCCCTGCCCGGGCCGCGGTGATCAGTCCACGAAGACCATGTCCGGGTACCTCGGGGACGGCCCCTCCAGCAGTCGTCCGCCGCGGCCGCGCAACCAGTGGTCGAAGTAGGCGGACACGTAGGCCTCGTCGGCGCGTATCGCGGTGGCCGGCTCGATGGTGCCGATGTCGGAGGCCTGCACGCAGGGCGACAGCCGCAGCTGCGGCAGGAGCGCCTCGGCGTCCGTGAACGAGGCGTGCTCCGAGCCGCGCAGGGTGAGCTGACGCGTCCACCCCGGGGTGTGGGCGCGGAACGCCTCCCAGCCGGGGCCGGTGTCGGTCTCGCCGTCCTTGCCCATCAGCAGGAAGGGACGGTCCAGGCCGTGCCGGGCGACCGGCATCAGCGAGCCGTCGACGTTGGTCAGATTGCCGTCCATGTCGAGCCCCGCGGTGATCCGGTGGTCGGCGTCCATCGCCAGCGCGGCCGCGGTGCCGCCCATGGAATGGCCGAACATGCCCACCTCGCCCATGTCCAGCGCGCCGGCCAGACCCTCCGGGAGCGGCTGCCCGTCGGCGTCCGGATTCCGGTGAGCGTTCAGTGCCCGGAGCCGGTCCAGCACGAACCCGGTGTCGGTGACCCGGACGGACAGCGCCTTGCGCACATAGGCGTCGGGATCGCCGGGCGGCAGCATGGTGACCAGTGAGCCGTCCGGGAACTGGACCTCGGGCGACTCGTAGGTGTGGTCCACGGTGACGACGACATAGCCGCGGCTGGCCAGATCGGCCACCAGCGTCGTGCCCCACGTGCGCGGCTCGCCCAGCCCCGGGGAGTAGAGCAGCACCGGCAGCCGCCCGGCGCGCCCGGCGGCCACGGGCGCGCCACGGGTCACATGGGTGAGGGTGCCGGCCCAGTCGGCCCGGCCCTTCGGGATGTTCATCCCCAGGTATTCGCCGGCCGTGACGTCGTCGAAGTGGGCCGCTGCCGCCGGCAGCATGTACGGGGCGGCGGGCCGGCCGGCCGTGTGCCGCGCCGGGTAGTACACGCTGGCCATCAGCTCTCGATGGTCCTGCCCGGGCTTCCACGGGTCGGGGCGTGTGCGGTCCACCAGGTGCAGATCCACCTCGCCGACCCGGTAGGGGCCGGTCGGGGCCGGAAGGGCGAGGTGGCGCGCGGAGGTGGGAGCGGGGACGGGGGTGGAAGGGGTGGCGGCAGCGGGGACGGGAGGGGAAGGGGTTGCGGCAGCGGGGAGGACGGCGGTCAGGGTGCAGAGCGCGGCGCCGGCACAGACGGCGAGCGCGCGTCGCTTGACGCCCCCGCGGCGGGGGCGCGGCTGATGCTTCGTCATGGATCCAGCGTGTCGGCCCGACGACCCCGCGCACATCAGGGGACGCCCCCCATCTCGTCCCTCGGGGTATCCGTAGGGGACCGCCCGGGCGGGTGTGTGGCGTCAGCGGCACGGCCGGCCCCGACGGCGGCCTCAGCGCCCTGACCGAGCGTCGCCAGCAATGCCCCCACCAGCGGGTTCCGGTCGTCCCTGCGCCACGCCACGGCGACCCGGGTGCGGGCCGTGCCGGGGGCGATCCGGCGGAAGGCGACGCCCCTGAGGCGGATGCGGCGGATGCTCGCCGGTGCCACGCAGACCCCCAGCCCGGCCTCCACCAGGGCGCACACGGTCTGCCACTCCACCGCGTGCTGGGCGATCCGTGGCGTGAACCCGGCCGCCTCGCACAGGCCGGTGATCTGGTCGTGGAGCCGGGGGCCGACCGCGCGCGGCAGCAGCACGAACGGCTCGTCGGCCAACGCGGCCAGCGGCACGGTGCGTCGGGCGGCCAGTGGATGCGCGGCCGGCAGTACGGCCACGAACGGCTCGCCGAGTACCGTCCTGAAGTTCAGTCCGGGCTCGTAGGGCGGGGGTTCCCGCAGCAGGCCGATGTCGATCGTGCGGTCCCGCAGGGCGTCGAGTTGCGGTGCCGTGGTCATCTCGTGGATGTCGAGCCGCGCGTCCGGAAACCGCTGGCGGAAGTCGCGCAGCGCACCCGGCAGCAGGGTCAGCGCCACCGAGGCGGCGAAGCCGATCCGCAGCCGTCCGGCCCGGCCGCTGCCGACGGCCCGCGCCTGAGCCAGCCCGTCGGCGAGGCCGGTCAGGGCGTGGCGGGCGGCCGGCAGGAGGGCACGGCCGGCCGGGGTGAGCGTCACGCGCCCCGGCCCGCGGTCGAACAGCGCATGCCCGACCTTCTCCTCCAGCCGGCGGATCTGCTGGCTCAGCGGGGGCTGTGCGATGCCCAGCCGGGCGGCCGCGTGACCGAAGTGCAGTTCCTCGGCGAGGACGACGAAGGCACGCAGTTGCGGCAGGGGGAGTTCGGGGCGGTCCGTGTTCCAGGACATATCCCCAGTGATATCAGCCCATGCCTCGTCCTGTATTGGACGTATCAATGCTGGTCACCTAGCGTTCGGCGCATGACGGAGCGACGCGCGATCCTCAGTGGCTCGGCCTTCGAGGAGCAGATCGGTTACGCCCGTGCCGTGGTGGACGGCGACTGGGTGCATGTGTCCGGGACCACCGGGTTCGACTACACCACCATGACGATCTCGGACGACGTGGTGGAGCAGGCCGAGCAGTGCCTGCGCAACATCGAGGCCGCCCTCGCCGAGGCACGGTGCTCCCTCGCCGACGTGGTGCGCGTGCGCTACCTGCTGCCCGACAGAGCCGACTTCGAGCCCTGCTGGCCGGTGCTGCGCCGCGCCTTCGGCGGGATCCGCCCGGCCGCCACCATGCTGCAGTGCGGCCTCGCCGACCCCCGCATGAAGATCGAGATAGAGGCGTACGCCCGCCGCGGGACGGACTGATCCCCGCGGCGAGCCGGTCACCGGTCAGGGCCGCCGTGTCAGGCCGTCCCCGCCGTGTCCTTCGCCTGTTTCGTGGGGCGCAGGAAGGAGTTCCAGCCGCCCTCCGGCTTCTCGCCGACCTGCAGGGCGCGCAGTTGCGCGAGGATGCCGGGGTCCTGGGCGTCGAGCCAGTCCACGAACTGCCGGAAGGAGACGAGGCGTACGTCCGGCCACCCGGCGATCTGCCGGAGGGCCTCCTCGACCGCGTCCATGTAGATGCCGCCGTTCCACTCCTCGAAGTGGTTGCCGATGAACAGCGGGGCCCGGTTGGTCTCGTACGCCCGCTGGAAGCCGGCCATGTAGGACTGGGCCGCCTGCGCGCGCCAGTAGGGGTAGTTGTAGGACGGCGCCCGCGTCGAGTGCGCAGACTGGTTCGCCAGCATGTTGTAGTCCATGGACAGCACTTCGAAGGAGTGCCCGGGGAAGGGGATGTTCTGCAGGGGCAGGTCCCAGATCCCTTCCCGCTTCCTCGGCCAGCGCTGCAGCCCGCCCGGTGAGGACGCGTCGTAGCGCCAGCCCATCTCCCGCGCGACCGGCAGCAGGTTCTCCTGGCCGAGCAGGCAGGGGGTGCGTCCGCCGATCAGTTCCCTGTCGTAGTCGAAGGGCAGCGGCGGTTCGTCATGCCAACCGGTGTGTGTGCGCCAGGACTTGACGAACGACCGGGCCTGCTCGATCTCCGAACGCCACTGCGCCGCGGTCCAGTCGGCCACCGATCCGGGGCCCTCGCAGAAGTGCCCGTTGAAGTGCGTGCCGATCTCGTGGCCGTCGAGCCAGGCCTGACGCACGTACGTCAGCGTCTTCTTGAGGTGCCGGTCGGTGAGGTAGCCGATGTCGGAGGCGCCGACCGGGTTGTTCGGCGGCCGGTACAGCCGCTTCTTCCCCTCCGGCAGCAGATAGAGACCGGAGAGGAAGAACGTCATGCGTGCGTCGTGTGCACGGGCGAGCTCCAGGAAGCGCTGGAACAGGCCGGTGCCCACCTCGCCGGCGCCGTCCCAGGAGAACACCACGAACTGCGGGGGAGTCTGGCCGGGTTCCAGGGGGGTGGGCGGGTCCGGCTGGTTCGGCTGACGTCCGGTGTACGACGTCGAGCCGTCCCCGATCAGCCGGGGTGCCTCCGCTCCCGGCCCTTGGGCACCGAACAGCCCCTGGACGCTCCCGCACGCGGCCGACGAGGCGGCGACCACGCCGATGCCGGCGCCAAGGCCGAGGCGTGCCACGCCTCGTCGGCTGATTCCACTCATGCTCATCCCAACCCGCGCCCTGCCGCGACGCGTTGTGCGCCCCCTCAGCCGGTTCTCCCCCTACTGCACAATAGAGACAATAAGCATATAAATGTGATTATTTTGTGCGGTGTGGCGCGCAAAAGAGACGCTGTCGGCCCAGCCGGGACGGCGCGCCGGGAGGTGGTGAGGAGCCATCGACCGTGCGGCCCGGCGTGCCGGATGCGCCGAGCGGGGCGCCGGCCGCGGCAGACCGGCGCGTCTTTCCCCGGCGCCGATGAGTCTCTGGGGGTCGGCACGTCGCCGGGCACCGGCGAGCCACGGGGTGCCGAGGAGCGACGGGGCACCGGCCGCCGGGGACCGACCAGTCTCTGGGCACCGACCAGTCTCTGGGCACCGGCGCGCTGGGCGCGCCGGCCGCGGCAGACCGGCGCAGACCGGCGCCCCTTTCCCCGGTGCCGGTGAGCCCCGGCGGAAGGCCGTGACGTTGAGCCTCAGCGGAAGGCCGCGACGTTGCGTGCCGCCCAGGCCGCGAACGGGGCCGCGGGGCGGCCGAGCAGGCGCCGTACGTCCTCGCCGACCGACCGCTCCTCCGGTGTGGGCTCGCCGAGGATGGCGAGGGTGCCCTCGGCGACCTCCGGCGGCATGAACCGGACCATCTGGGCGCGGGCCTCCTCGCGGCTCTGCTCCACGAAGGTCACCGGTTCGCCGAGTGCCCCGGCGATGGCGGCGGCCCGCTGTCGTGGCGTCGTGGCCGCCGGGCCGGTCAGTGTGTAGGTGGCGCCGTCGTGCCCGTCCTCGCGCAGGACGGCCGCGGCCACCGCGGCGACGTCGTCCGGGTCGACGAACGGCAGGGCCACGTCGGCGAAGGGTGCCGCGGCGGTGCGGTGCCGGCGGACCGGCTCGGCCCAGGCGAGCGCGTTGGAGGCCAGGCCGCCCGAGCGCAGGACGGTGGACGCGAGCCCGGAGCCGGCCACGGCCGCCTCGAAGTCCGCGGCCTGCCTGTAGGTCCCGGGGCGCGTGCCGACGCCCTGCGAGGACAGCAGCACCACCTTCGCCACGCCGGCCGCGGCGGCCTCGCCCAGAAGGCCGGCCGGGTCCTCGCCGGCCACCAGGAGGAACAAGGCCTTTGCGCCCTCCAGAGCGGGTGCGAGGCTCGCCGGCTCGCCGAGATCGGCGGCCACGGCCCGTACGCCCGGCGGCACCTGCTCGTCGCCGACGCGCCGGGCGACGGCCGTCACCCTCTCCCCGGCCCGCACCAGCCCGGTGACCAGTGCCCGTCCGACGTTCCCCGTGGCGCCCGTGACAACGATCATCGCTTCTCCCCGTGAGTGAGTTAGTTGACTAACTAAGTCACGACGTTAGCGTGCGGCACCCGCCGTTGTCTATCTTTAGTCAGGTGACTGACTCAGAACCCGCCGCCGCTGACGGGGTTTCGCGGCCCGCCCGGTCCCGCCGGGGCGGCAAGCGTGAGCGCCTGGTGAAGGCGGCCGTCCAGGTCTTCCACGAGCAAGGCGTGGAGAAGACCACCCTCGGCGACGTCGCCCGCGCGGCCGACGTGCCGCTCGGCAACGTCTACTACTACTTCAAGACCAAGGACCAGCTGGTCGAGGCCGCGGTGGACGCGCACCGCGAGCAGATCGAAGCGCTCACCGCCGCGCTGGACGCGCTCCCGGACCCCGCCGCCCGCCTGAAGGCGCTCGTCGCCGGCTGGGTCGACCAGCGTGAGACCGCGGCGCGCTTCGGCTGTCCTTTCGGCACCCTCGCCAGTGAACTCGACAAGCGCGACGACGATCTGGGCGAGGCTCCCGCCGGGGTCATGCGAGCCCTGCTCGCCTGGGCGGAGTCCCAGTTCGCCCAGCTCGGCCGCGCCGACGCCGCCGCCCTCGCCGTCGAACTCGTCGCGGCCTACCAGGGCATGGCCCTCCTCACCCACACCCTGCGCGATCCCGGCCTGATGGCCGCCCAGGGGGAGCGGCTCCGGTCCTGGATCGAGTCGGTCGCGGGCGGATAGGGCTCGCGGGCCACCGGGGTGGCATGTCCTCATCCGGCCAATGTCCGGCCCGTCTCCGGGCGGTGGAACGGCGACCGCGGCCGGCAGGCGTCCGCTGACACCGTCAGGCCGTCCGGCATTCGGACGCCGTGCACCGCCGTTCATCAGCGCGGGAAGTGCGCAGGGCATGTGCCGCGCCGCTCGCGGTCCGTGCGGAGTCAAATCGGAGCGCCGATGACCGGAGAAAGTCTCAAACCGGCCATTGGGCAGGGCAGTTGGACAGCGTGGTGATTATCAGTCGATCGAAGCAGGGAAGCTTCCCGGAGTCGTCGACACGAGCTCTTCGCCGGCCTCCCGGAGGGGTCACGTGTCACCGCCCACCCCCGGGAGGAGGTGCACCGATGAAGCTTCTCTTCGCCATCCGCAACAAGGTTGCGGCCACCAAGAGCCTCAAGGCGAACGCCTGGTACTTCTGGTACTGAGTTCCGCGCCGCTGCGGCGTGGGTGCGCCGACATCGTTGTCCGGCCGGGGCCCCTCGCGGGCCCGGCCGGACGGCGGTGTCCCCGGCCCGGCGCCCGCCGCAGCCGCCGTCCCGTCCGCCCCGCCCCGCATCGGAGTGCTCATGCCGCCGTCGTCCGCCCCGCGTGCGCGCACCACCGTGTTCGCTCCGCGGCTCGCCGCGCTCATCGACGACCACCTGGGCCAGGACCTGTTCCGGCTGGAACCCGACACCATCGGCGTCGCGGGACACGAGGTCGCCGACCGCGTCCTCGCCGCGCGCCGGGCGACGGAGACCGAGCGCCCCACCTTCAAGCCGCTGCACGGGCGTTCCATCACGCGGACCGAGGCCTCCACCGTCACCCGCACCATCGGCAGCGACGTGCGCGACGCCCTGGCCGGGCCCGTCCCCAAGGACGTGGACCTCACCGGCTCCTGGCCGCTGACCGGGCACCTCTTCCTGCGCGACCTCGTCCTCGGCCACGACCCCCGGCGCCTGCGCACGCTCATGAGCCGCACCCTCGAACTCACCCCCAAGCTCACCTGGTCGGTGATCGCGGTCGGGGCCGCCCTGCCCGGCTGGCCCCGGCCGGACGACCGGCTCACGGCCCTCGGGTCCCGGACCGCGCGGGCGCGGGGGTACCAGGAACGCCGGTACGCGATGGGCATGTACCGCAGGGCGGCGGCTCCGGTGTGCTTCACCGTCTCGACCCTCGTGGCCAACGCCCTCTGGCTGGGCTCGCCCTTCGACGCCGGCACGCCCAACCGGAACATCATCCTGGAGGCCCTGCGCCTGCTGCCGCCCTCGTGGAACATCCTGCGCAACGCCTCGCCCGAATACCCCGCCGTCGACGCCCGGATCGGCGAACGCGACGACGTCCTGCTGCTGCCCCTGCTCTCCCACCGCGACCCGGCCCTGTGGGACGACCCCGGCTCCTTCCGCCCGGAGCGCTGGGACGGCCTCGACCCGGACGACACCCCCGGCTATCTGCCCTTCGGCCACTCCTCCGAACGCTGCTGGGGCCGGCACATGGTCATGCCGCTCGCGGAACTGCTGCTGGACCTGGTCCGCGCCGCCGGGCTGGTCGTCGACCCGCGGCAGCGGGTCGGCAAGGTCCCGCTGCTCGGTCTGCTGGGCGTGGAGGACGTACGGCTGACCCGGTCGCGCTGAGTGCGGCCCGCGGCAATCCGGTTGCCGGGGGCCGTTCGTCGCCGCCCCCTGACCGGGCTCAGGTCGCCAGGTCGCGCTGCTCGGCCGGGACCGGCAGCACCACGATGCGCTGGACGGCCCGGCTGAGGACCAGGACGCCGGTGACGATCAGCAGGGCTCCGCACGCCTCCGGCACGAGCCACCAGCCGGTGCGGATCCGCTCGTCGAACAGGGTGATGCCGAGGGTCAGGCTCACCACCGCGTCGCCGATGGTCAGCGCGGGCTGCGCGGCGGCCAGGGGACCGGCCTGGAGCGCGTTCTCCAGCAGGATCACCGCCGCCACGCCGGCCAGTGCGAAGCCGTACGTCTGCCAGGACCGCAGGAAGGCCGCGAAGCCGTGGTCGGCGAAGGTGCCCGTCGCCGACTTCAGCAGGGCGGCGGTCAGGGCGTTGCCGATCGCGGAGGCGGCCGCCAGCAGAGCGGCGCGCCGGGCCGGCGGGCGTCCCCGGCCGGCCAGCAGAACGGCCCCGGCCATGGCGCCGAGACACAGGCACAGGGCCGGGATCCAGCGCGCGAGGGAGGCCTGGTCGGCCGCGCCGTGCGGGTCCGCCGCGACCAGCAGGACGGCGAGGCCCATGACGCACCCGCCGACACCCCACCAGCCCGAGTGGGGCAGCCGCCGGTGCATCAGCGGGGCGGCGACGAGCAGGGCGAAGGGCAGCTCCAGGATGAACAACGGCTGGACGAGGGAGAGCGGGCCGTTGACCAGGGCCAGGCTCTGGAACAGCGCGGCACAGATCACCCCGGCCATGCCGATCAGCCAGAACGGCTGCCGGGCCAGCTCCGCGACCAGCCGGACCCCGCTGCGCTTCGACGTCGACGCGACCTTGCGCTGGAAGGCGGTGCCCACGGCGTTGCTCGCCGCACCCGCGACGGCGAACACCGCGGCCAGTTCGATCACGACCGTCTCCTGCCTGCAGGGAGACCTCCCGGAGGAGCTCCGGGACTTCTCAGCCTACGGAAGGTGGGGCGGGAGTGCCGGATGTGGCTCCGGGGCGGGGCGCGGCACGGGGCACCGACCGTGCAGGCGTGGAGGAAGCGGCCGTTTCCGGGGTACCAGCACGACGAGGCGGTCGGCGGAGGGGCGAGGAGGAGCGCATGGCGCAGGCGGTCCGCGAGATCATGACCTGCAACCCGGTGGCGGTGGCGCCGGAGACCCCGGTCTGCGAGGTGGCCGCCCGGATGCGTGACGAGGACATCGGCGCGGTCCTGGTCTGCGCGGGCCACCGGCTGCGCGGGCTGGTCACCGACCGGGACCTGACCGTGCGGATCCTGGCCGAGGGCGGAGACGCCGCCCGGCGGACGGTGGCGGAGGCGTGCAGCGGCGAACTGGTCACCGTGGCACCGGACGACGACGTGGACCGGGCCGTGCAGCTGATGCGGGGCAAGGCGCTGCGGCGGCTGCCGGTCGTCGAGGACGGGCGTGTGGTCGGGATCGTCGCCCTGGGCGATGTGGCCGTGGAGTACGACCCCGAGTCCACGCTGGGGCAGATCAGCGCGGCCGGGCCCACCCGGTGACCTCCGGGCGGGAGCGGCCGCGGGGGACGGTCAGGAGAGGGTCAGGTCGTCCGCCGAGACGGCACCCTGCCCGTACCAGCCGTGGACGTACACCGTGACCGTGCCGGAGGAGCCGGTGGTGAACGGCACCGTCAGCTTCGTCCACGAGGAGGACGACGCCCAGGTGCTGGCGGTCGCGCCGCCGCTGACCCCGAGATAGGCGTACGGACCCTGCACCCAGCCGCTCAGCGTGTACGAGGTGTCGGGCTTCAGGGCGAGGGTCTGCGCGCACTGGCCGGTCTGTGAGGCGGACGGCACGGTCCTCAGGGCGTGGGAGCCGCCGTGCACCGGCGAGGAGACCACCGTGGCGCCGCCGTCGCAGGTCCAGGGAGTGAGCGACCCGCTCTCGAAGTCGCCGTTGCCGAGGACGGCCGTGCCGCCGGACCCCTTCACCGTCAGGGTGAGCGTGGCGCTGTGCCGGGTCGAGCCGGCGGTGCCGGTGACGGTCAGGGTGTAGGTGCCGGGTGCCGTGGAGGCGCCGGTCTTCACGGCGAGCGTGGAGGTGCCGCCCGCGGTGACCGAGGACGGGCTCAGGGAGGCGGTCGCCCCGCTCGGCGCGCCGCTCACGGTGAGACCGACGGTCTGCGCGCTGCCCGAGGTCACCGCCGTCTTCACGGTCGCCGTCGCGGTGCCGCCGGGGTCGGCCGAGGCGGTGGCGGGGGAGAGGGAGAGGGAGAAGTCGGATGCCGGCGGGGTGGTCGTACCGCCGGTGAAGGGCGCGAAGGTGTGCGTGAAGTACCAGGTGTCCTGGGCGATGCCCGAGCAGGTGTCGGAGGCGGGGGAGCCGGGGCAGCCGCCGTTGTCGCGCTGGAGGGCCCAGAAGGAGAGGGTGTTGATGCCCCTGGCGACCGCCCAGTCGTAGACGGTGCCCGCGTCGGCGGTGGTGAACGTCTCCGCGGGACCGTAGTCGTCCACGCCGGGCATCTCGGTGACGCCGACCATGTTCCACAGCTGCGTGTCCGACAGGTTCGGGTAGAGACCGGCGAGTTGGTCGTGCAGTCCGCTCGCGGCGGTCTCGGTGTCGGTGGCCATGTGGTGGGTGGCACCGTCGTAGTAGTCGAACGTCATCAGGTTGACGACGTCCACCTTGGCGCCCGCGTTCTTGGCGCTGCGCAGCACGGCGAGCCCGCTGTCGGCGAGGCCGGTCGTGGTGGTGGGCAGGGTGTAGGAGAACTGCACGGAGCGTCCGTTGGCGGCGGCCCAGTCCTGCACCTTCTTGATGGCCTGGTTGCGGCGGTCGATGCCGGCGGTGTTCGTGAGGGAGTTGTCCTCGACGTCCATGTCGAGCCGCGAGACGTCGTAGGTCGTGATGATCTTCTCGTAGGCGGCGGCGACGGAGTCCACGTTCGTGCAGCTGTCGGCGATCTCGGTACCGCCGTTGTCGGCGGCGTAGCCCCCGAGCGAGGGGATGACGTCGCCGCCGCGGGAGCGGAGGGTGGTGAAGTCACCGCCGAAGACCGAGCCGTCCACCGGCTTGGAGCTGTCCCCGTTCCAGTACGGGGTGCAGGAGCCCTTCCTGTCGGCCTGGAGGAAGGCCATGGTGAGGTACTTGGCGCCGGAGGACTGGGCGAGAGCGGCGGGGCTGTCGCCGTTGTAGGACTCGAAGTAGGGCGCGAAGACGTGCGCGGGCAGCGGGGTGGCCGCGTGCGCGGTGCCCCCGGTCCCGAGGGCGAGCCCGGCGGACGCGGCCAGGGTGGCCAGGCCGGACAGCAGGGCGCGTAGGGATCTCGGACGGGTCATCGGGTACTCCCGGAAAGCGGACGACAGGCGATCGGGCGGGGGTGTCGCACGGTGAGCAGCCCGGCCGGGGCTATTGGTCTAGGCCATGATTGGTCTGGACCATACACCGGTCAAGGTGCGGGGAGCGCCTTTTGCGTGTTCATGGGGAACAACGCGGTTCGTTCGCTAGGAGATTGACGGTACGTCAGGAGAGGTCACCGTCGTCGTGACGCGTACGAGGCACGGTGTGCGGGGCGTCGAGCCGAAACCGAACCGGACGGGCGGTTCCACCTCGCTCAGGGAGCCGAGGTCCCGGCCCTCGTGCACGGCCCGCGCCGCGGTGACGCGGTGCAGGTCGCGCGCGCCGTACCACTCGTGCCGGCCGCCCCCGGCCGTGCCCCGGGTCCGCACGCCCAGCAGCACCCGGGCGACCGGGTCCGTCATCGCGGTCCAGAACGTCCGGGCGGCCAGCACGCCGGGCACCGCCCGCAGCAGCAGCCCCAGCGGGCCGCGCCGGCCGACGGTGAGGCTCAGCCCGAGCACCGGGGCCGCGTCGACGGTCCAGCGGTTCCCGGCGACATGGACCCGCACGGGGACGACCCGCACCTCGTCGAAGGCGTAGGTGCCCGCGACGAATTCGGCCGTGCGCCGGGTGGGGGCCAGCAACAGCCGGTGTCCGTCGGGCCGTTCGAGCATCACGTCGCTGAACGGCCCGAACGGCGAGCGGGGCCAGTGGCCGAGCACCAGACGGGTCCCGGACGTCGTCCCGACCCCGGCGATCCACCCGTCGAACCGCAGCCGGGCGGAGCCCCGCGCGGGCACCGGCGACGCGATGGCCGTTCCGCACGCCCTCCCGAGGGCCACGGGCAGCGGGTTCACCCCCTGCCGCCCGCTCCCCGGTGCGACGCCGCCACCACGTCCCCGGCGCTACGGCCGCGCGGCGGCCGCACCGGCCGGGACAGCCCCAGGCGTACCCTGCGCACCCCGTCCGAGAAGTGCACCAGCGGCTCCCTGACGGGCGGGGGCAGTCCCACCGCCCCGGTGAGATTCTCCGACACGGCCTCGATGCCGGCCTCGCGCAGCGGCCAGGGCTCGTGTTCGACGGGCGTCTCCCACAGAGCGCCGAACCGCCGTGTGAAGGCCCGCCAGCGCGAGGTCAGCCAGACGTCGCGGCGGGTGGGCCGGACCGGTTCTCCGGGGCGGACGACCACCCGGTACGACGGGCCGCCGCCCCACCGGGAGCCCGTGTAGGCGAGGGCGCCGGACCGTCGTGCCAGCGCCAGGCGGCCCATGTGGTACGGAATGCCGACCGCGCGGGCGGCGAGCATGACCGGGCAGGCCACCTCGACGGACAGGAACCACAGCCCGGCCCGCCCCTCCCGGTCGCGCACATAGGTCCGCAGATTGGTCTCGGCGAAGGGGGGCAGCGCGGCCGGGATCCCCGGTGGGCGCACGCCCGCCATGACGAACGGTGTGAGGGTCACCCAGGCCGACCCGTCGAACGTGTCCACCACGAGCCCCTCCGGCAGCAGGCGCTGCACCTGGTCCGGAGGGTAGGCCCAGTGCACGAAGGCCTGGGTCAGCCAGCCGGCACGCAGCGCGGGGACGTAGACGCGCCGCTCCGGTCCGTAGGAGACCACGGGCACCGACTCCCCCGGCCGGCCGGGCCGAAACCCGGGACCGGCCGGGGTCGCCCCGCGCGGGACGCACCGGGCGACATCGGCGAGATCCGAAGGGGAGGGGCTAGCCGCCCCAGACGGACCAGGACGCCCCCGAGTGCGAGGCGGCGAGGAGCGCGAGCACCACCAGGTCGGCGATGCCCAGCCCGAGCCCGAGCAGGGCCCGGAAGCGGCGCGGGGTGTCGCGGCGCAGCGCGATGACGGCCAGGGCGATGGCGATGGGGCCGAGGACGAGGTTGAGGACGAGCAGCCCGACGAGTCCGAGGACGAAGGAGGCCACGGCCATGCCTTCGGTGTCCCGGCGGCCGGTGCGGGCCGAGGGCGGAGCGGTCAGCCGCATGGTCAGGCCCTCCTCGTCCGGTCGCGGCGCCGCCGCCGCTCGCGTTCCGCGAAGACGAGGAGCCAGCCGGCGATGAGCGCGCCCAGCAGCAGCGTGACGGGCCAGGGCAGATAGGAGGCCGCTCCCACGACGATGCCGAGCAGGAGCAGGGCGACGACCAGGAAGAGCACGGCTACCTCCCCGGGACCGTGACGACGGTCGGGGACGGCGGCTGCCCCGCGGTTCGCTTCTTCGACGGCCGGTACGGCCGTTGCGTCAACGCGTTCATGACATCGCGGGTTACCCGTGAGTCGCCGTCTCACGCAGCCGCCGCCGACTTTCGGCCTCAGGTGGCGCGCGTCCCTCCGCCGCGGCGGATACGGCCCAGCAGATCCCGGTGGTACGCCGCGAGTTGGCCGGTGGGCACCGGGGCGGGGCTGCCGGCGAGGGTGTACCAGACGTCGCTGCCCGAGTACTGGATCGCGACGCGCACGCTGTGGCCGTCGGACCGCAGGATGGTCGCGACGGTGAGATCGCCGGTGATGACGCCGACCTCGTCGGTCAGCGCTCCGCCGGGCCCGGCGGTGACCCGGTCGACGTAACTGTTGATGCTGGGAGGGTTGTTCATGGGGCGCAGGTTTCCATCCCGCGGACCGGCACGCCCCGCACCGCGCAGGTGTCGTCGCGGTGTGTGCCCGGTTGGGCGTGTGGCCGCAGGGCCCGGCCGGGGCGGCCCTCAGCCGAACAGCGGGAAACGGTCCGCCGCCGCCCCCAGGGCGGTGCGCTCCGCGTCGCTGAGCGCGGCCCGTCCGGTGCCCACGCGCGCGTAGTGCGCGTCGCTCCACTCCGGGAGACCGGGCCGGCCGAGCAGACCGTCGAGGGTGGCACGCACCGCGGCCAGCCCCTCGGGTGCCGGTCCGGGTGCGTCCGGGAGCCGGACGGTCAGGTCGAGGTGGTGGACGGTCGCCTCCACGGCGAGGGTGGTGAGCAGGTCCCCGGCCGTGAGCACGTGTCCCTGGGTGCCGACGGGCCGGTCGGGGTCGGCCGCCTCCGCCGCCCGCGCGGCGGCCGCCAGCGTCTCCAGGTACAGGCCCCGCAGCTGACGGAAGTCGAGGAACATGCTCGCGCCGACCCGTGACCAGCGGCGGCCGTTCGCCGCACCGGCGGTGTCCGGGCGCCAGTCCCGCCAGTACGTCACCGCGTCCCGGTCCACGGGCGCACGCGCCGGTGTGTGCAGGGCCACCAGTGCCCGCTGGGCGTCGGCCAGACAGTGGTAGAGGAGGTCGCGGACCGCCCAGCCGGTGCAGCCGGTCGGCAGCCACGACTCCTCGTCGCCCAGCCCCGCGACGGCGGCCGAGGCCGCCTCGTACGCCGCGCGCACCGCCCGCGCCGGACCGGCGGCCTGCTCCGTGCTCATACGTCCCCCGTGCTCATACGACCCCCGTGCTCATACGTCCCGCGTGCTTCCTGACTCCCGTCCGCCGTCTCACAGGGTGTCACACCCGGCTCGACGTCGCCGTGTCGGCGGACAGGCGCTGGGCGACGTAGATCGGGACCACCGACAGCAGGACGAGCACGGCGGCCACGACGTTGACCACCGGCGCCTGCTGGGGGCGGGTCATGTTGTCGAAGATCCAGATGGGAAGCGTCTCGATGCCGGGCCCCGCGGTGAACGTGGTGACCACGATCTCGTCGAAGGACAGCGCGAAGGCGAGCAGCGCGCCGGCCAGCAGCGCGGAGCGGACCAGCGGGAAGGTGACGTCCACGAAGGCGCGGAAGGTGGTCGCGCCGAGGTCCATGGCCGCCTCCTCGTACGAGGCGGCCGTACGGCGCAGCCGGGCCACCACGTTGTTGAAGACCACCACGATGCAGAACGTGGCGTGCCCGACGATCACCGTGAACAGCCCGAGACCCACCCCGAGCGGTTCGAGGACCGTGCTGAACGCCGAGTTGAGGGCGATGCCGGTGACGATGCCGGGCAGCGCGATCGGCAGCACCACGACGAACGACACCGTGCCGCGGCCGAAGAAGCGGTGCCGGGCCACGGCGAACGCGATGAGCGTGCCGAGGACCAGCGCGATCGCCGTCGCCCCCAGGCCCGCCTTCACCGAGACCCACAGCGCCTGCCGCGCACCGGAGTTGTGCACGGTCGCCGACCACCAGCGCAGGGTGAGCCCCGGCGGCGGCCAGCTCGCGCTGCGGTCCGGGCTGAGGGAGTTGACGAGGACGAGCAGGAGCGGGACGTAGATCACCGCGAAACCGAGCCCGGCGCCGGTGCGCAGGGCGATCCGCGCGGTGCGGCTGAGATGCATGGCGCTCTTTTCCTCCGGGCCCTACAGGCTGTTCAGGGCGCCCGTACGGCGGATCGCCAGCAGGTACAGGACGATCACGACCACCGGGACGGTGCCGAGCGCGGCGGCCATCGGCAGGTTCAGTTCGATGTTGGAGTAGACGAGGTTGCCGATCAGCTGCGTCTTGCCGCCGACGATCTGCACGGTGATGTAGTCGCCCAGGCTGAGCGAGAAGGTGAACACCGAGCCGGCGGCGACCGAGGGCAGCACCATCGGCAGGACCACCGAGCGGAAGGTCCGCCCGGCCCGCGCCCCGAGGTCGGCCGACGCGTCGAGCAGGCTCGCCGGGAGCTGTTCGAGGGCCGTGTGGATCGGCAGGATCATGTACGGCAGCCACAGGTACGTCAGCGTCAGGACGGTGGCCGGCAGGCCGAAGCCGGGCCCGTGCAGCCCGAACGGCGCGAGCATCCAGTCGGCGAGGCCGCCCTGGGACAGGATGAGCCGCCACGCGTACACCTTGACCAGGTAACTCGCCCACAGCGGGGTGAGGATCGCCACCACCAGCAGGGGTTTTCGGCGCGGCTTCGCCACGCGCGCCGTGTAGAAGGCGACCGGGAAGGCGATCACCGCGCACAGTGCGGTCACAGCGAGCGCCACGCCGACGCTGCGCAGGATCACCTGGCGGAAGACGGGGGTCGTGAACAGCTCGTGGAAGTTGTCGGTCGACCAGACCTTCACCACCTGGGAGGTGAAGGAGTCCGTCGTCCAGAACGCGGAGACGAACAGCACCGCCAGCGAGCCGAGGTAGAGCACGACCAGCCACAGCAGCGGGGCGGTGAGCAGCAGGGTCAGCCGCAGCCGGGGCCTGCGGTGCAGGGTTCCGGCGAGCCGCCGGACGGTTCCCCGGCCGGCGGCGGTCGTCACGTCGCTCGTCACGGTTCAGCCCTTGATCTCGGTCCAGGCCTGCACCCACTTCGCGTACGGCACGCACTTCACGTCCTTGCGGCCGTCGAGGCACTGCTCGATGGGCGTGTTCCAGAAGGCGATCCGCTTCCAGTAGTTCTCGTCGGCCGCGTGGTAGACCGTGCAGAAGTTCTTGTCACTGGTCTCGGCGCACGCCTTGGAGTTGGCCGGTGCCTCGCCGAAGTACTCGGCGACCTGGGCGTTGACCTTGGGGGAGACGATCCAGTTCAGCCACTTGTAGGCGCAGTTGGGGTGCTTGGCCTTGGCGGAGACCATCCAGGTGTCGGACCAGCCGGTCGAACCCTCCTTGGGGACCAGTGCCTTGACCTTGGCGCCCTCGGAGGCGGCGAGGTTGGCGATGACCTGCCAGGTGGTGCCGACCACGGAGTCGCCGCTCTTGAAGGCGGAGACCTCCTTGAGGTAGTCGCTCCAGTACTCGCCCACGTTCGTGTTCTGCCGCTTCAGCAGGGCCACGGCCGCGTCGAACTGCTTCTGGTCGAGCGCGTACGGGTCCTTGATCTTCAGTTCGGGCTTGGTGGCCTTGAGGTAGAGGGCCGCGTCGGCGATGTAGATCGGCGAGTCGTAGGCGGTGACGTGGCCCTTGTGACTCGCCGCGCCGTCGAAGACCGCCGACCAGGAGGTGGGCGCGGGCGTGACCTTCTCGGTGTTGTACATCAGCAGGTTGGCGCCCCGGCCGTGCGGGATGCCGTACATCCGGCCCCGCACCGAATTCCAGGCGCCGTTCTTCAGCCCGGTGAAGATGTCCTTGTAGTTGGGCACCAGGGCGGTGTTGACGGGGGCGGCGTCACCGGAGGCGATCAGGCGCGGGGAGGCGTCGCCGGAGGCGGAGACGGCGTCGTACTCGCCGGTCTTCATCAGCTTGACCATCTCGTCCGAGCTGGCGGCGACCTTGGAGTGCACCTGGCAGCCGGTCTGCTGCTCGAAGCCGGTGACCCAGTCGGCCTTGGGGTCGTTGGAGCCGTCCTCGACGTAGCCCGCCCAGGCGACCAGGTTGACCTGGCCCTCCGTCTTCCCGAGCTTCGCCGGGGCCTTGAGGTCGGGCGGGTTGAGGCCGGTGGCGGACGAGCCGCCGGATCCGGAGGAGGAGCTGCAGGCGGCGGCGAGCAGCAGGGCCGCGGCACAGGACGTGGCGCGCAGGGTACGGGTGAGACGCACGACGTTCTCCAGGGACGTGAGAGGTGGGGGGAGAGGTCAGGAGGGCAGCCGGACCGCGTGCCGGCGGTGCCACTGGAGGCGGACCCGGGTGCCGCGGTAGCCGGCGACGTCCTCGGAGGACGTCTCCAGGTTCTGCTGCAGCGCGGTGAGCCGGCCGCCGCCGTCGAGGTCGACGAGGAACCGGGTGGCGTCGCCGAGGTAGACCACCTCGGCGACCGTGCCGGTGGCGGTGGCGTGTTCCGGCTCGTCCGCCTCGGCGGACTCCTTCAGGACGCGGATCTTCTCCGGCCGTATGTTGTACGTGCCCGGCGTGCCGACGATCCGGTGGGCCGCCTCTCCGTCCAGCAGGTTCGAGGTGCCGACGAAGGAGGCGACGAACGGGGTCGCCGGGCGTTCGTAGATCTCGGCGGGCGTGCCGACCTGGGCGATGCGGCCCTGGTCGAAGACGGCGATGCGGTCGCTCATCGTCAGGGCCTCCTCCTGGTCGTGGGTGACGAAGACGAAGGTGATGCCGACCTCCCGCTGGATGGCCTTGAGTTCGACCTGCATCTGCTCGCGCAGTTTCAGGTCGAGGGCGCCGAGCGGTTCGTCGAGCAGCAGCACCCGGGGCCGGCCGACGAGCGCGCGGGCGAGCGCGACCCGCTGGCGCTGACCGCCGGACAGCTGGGCCGGGCGGCGCTGGCCGTAGCCCTCCAGGCGGACCTCGGCGAGGGCCTTGCGGGCGCGGACGAGGCGTTCGGCCTTCGCCACCTTGCGGATCTTCAGTCCGTAGGCGACGTTCTGCTCGACCGTCATGTGCGGGAACAGGGCGTAGTCCTGGAAGACCGTGTGCACGTCCCGCTCGAACGGAGCGAGGCCGGTGACCTCCTGCCCGGCGAGTTCGATCCGGCCCCCGTCGGGGCTCTCGAACCCGGCGACGAGCCGGAGGACCGTCGTCTTCCCCGAGCCGGACGGGCCGAGCATCGAGAAGAACTCCCCGTCCCGGATCTCCAGGTCGACTCCGGCCACGGCGGTCGTCTCGCCGAACGACTTCCGCAGGTCCTGCAGCCGGATCGCAATTCCCTCCATACGGGAACCTTTCTGGCGCGCTGTACGTTGCCGTAAACATATGAAGTCATAGTTCAAAGCTCAAGAGCCCCTTAGGGTAAAGCTTGAGTCAACGCACGAGGTGGTGGCCGTGAGACAGCGAGAGACCGAGGGCGGCGCCCGCCGGGCCGTCTTCAGCCCGGTGGACAACCGGGCCCGGGTGGACACGGTCGTCCGCCGCATAGGGGACGCCATCGAACTGGGCCTCCTCGCCGACGGCGAGCAGCTCCCCGGCGAGACCGAGCTGGCCGGACAGCTCGGCGTCTCCACGGTCACCCTGCGCGAGGCGCTCATGGCCCTGCGGCAGCAGGGACTGGTCATCACCCGCCGCGGCAGGGGCGGCGGCAGCTTCGTCTCCCTGCCCGAAGTCCCCGCCGACGACCGGCTCAAGGCCCGGCTGCGCGGCTGGAGCACCGAGGAACTGCGCGACCTGGGCGACCACTGGGCCGCCCTGTCCGGCGCCGCCGCCCGCCTCGCCGCCCAGCGCACCGAACCGCAGGACCTGCGTCAACTGCGGCGGACGGCACAGGAACTGGCGTGCGCCGAGGACGCGGCGGCACGCAGCCGACTGTACGGCCGCTTCCACGTCGAACTCGCGGCGGCCGCCCAGTCCGCCCGGCTCACCCGCGAACAGGTCGCGCTGCAGAGCGAGGTGGGCGCCCTGCTCTGTCTCGTCATGGCCGACGACGCATGTCGTGAAGAAGTTGCGGACCGTCACCGCTCCGTGATCTCGGCCGTGCAAGATGGGGCCCACGAAACGGCCGGCACGCTGGCCGAGCGGTGCGTCAGGGAGTCGACGGCGCGGCTCGTCGCCGTACGCCTCACCCTCTGACCGCGCCGCGTCCGGTTCCCGTCCGCTGGAGGACACCATGGGCGTCAGCCCCGGGCTCGCCACCCTCGGCACGGAAGCGGAGAACTGGGTGGCCGCCCAGGTGGGGGGCGCGCTGGAGGCCGTCTTCGAGACCGTGGCCGCGACCCGCGCCGACACCTCCGCCCTGCTGCACCGGGTGGCCGCCGGGGACCGCGGGCCCGCCAGCGCCGACCTCGCCGCCCTCCGCCCTGGACTGCATCTGCGCCTGGCCCGCGAGGAACTGGTCTCCGGCGTCGGCTTCGTCGCCGCCCCCGGGCTGCTGGCCGACGTGCCGGCCTGGCTGGAGTGGTGGCAGTCGGGCGCCGACGGCGATGTGCGCCCGCTGCTGCTCGACCTCGACCCGGGCCACTCGGCGTACTCCGACTACACCCACTGGGACTGGTTCGCGCTGCCCCGCGACACCGGGCACCGGGCCGTCGCCGGGCCGTACGTCGACTACCTCTGCTCCGACGAGTACAGCCTCACCCTGTCCGAACCCGTCCATCTCCAGGGCCGGTTCGCCGGGGTCGCCGCCGCCGACGTGTACCTGCGGCACTTCGAGGCCGCCGTACTGCCGCTGCTGCGCCGCCTCGCCCGCCCCGCCCATCTGGTCAACGCCCGCGGCCGGGTCGCCGCCTCCGCCGACCCCGCCCATCTGGCCGGATCCCTGACCAGGGGCCCGGACTTCGGCGAACTGCTCACCGCGGCGCGCCCCGGCACGTACGACGGGCTGCGCCTGGTGCCGTGCCGGGGCATCCCCCTCGTCCTCGTGCTGGCCTGACGTCCCGGGCCGCCGTCGTCCGTGGGCCGGTCCGACGCGGCTCGCGGGACGCTCAGCCGCGGTCGAGGTCCCGGTACCGCAGCCGGGCCAGCTCGTGGACCTCGCCCACCGTGCCCCACTCGTTGCCGCCGAGCCGGGCCAGCGGGCGCAGCAGGCCGATGTCCGGGCCGTCGGCCGTCAGGACGTCCTCGCGGACGGCGGCGTGCACCACCCGGCCGAACACCACCGTCGAGTTGCCCAGGCGCAGCGTCGAGTGCAGCGTGCACTCGAGGGCGACCGGCGACGCGGCCACGCGCGGCGGCCGTACCCGCAGCGACGGCTCCCGTTCGATGCCGACGGCGTCGAACTCGCCCTCGCCGCGCGGGTAGTCGGTCGCCGTCGCGTTGATCTCGGAGAAGAGCTGCTCGGGCGCGAAGTTCACCACGAACTCGCCCGTCTCCTCGGCATTGCGCAGCGAGTCCTTGCGGCCCACCGAGGTGAACTGGACGATCGGCGGGTCCGTGCAGGCGACCGTGAAGAACGAGTGCGGAGCCAGGTTCGCCGTGCCGCCGTCCGGTGTGAGGGTCGAGACCCAGGCGATCGGCCGGGGGACGACGACGGCGGTGAGCAGACGGTAGAACGAGCCCGGGTCCATGGACTCCGGTGAGTAGTCGACGCGCATGACAGCACGCTAAGCGGTACCCCCGCGGCGGGTCCCGCCACCCCGCCCCTTGATCCACAGCGGGTCGCCGTCCTAGTGTGCGCAGCCAGGCCCGCGAGGAGTTCGATACCCATCGGTGAGTTCAGCACCCCGCGCGCCCGCGCCGCCCTGGCCGTCGGCCGGGGGCTCGGCGCCGTGCCGGCCCCGGGCCTGGTCCTGGGCGGAGTCCTCGGCCTGCAGGGCGGGGCCGCGCTGACGACAGGGCTCTACCCCGCCGTGGGACCGGCCGGCGTGGTGACCTTGCGGCTGTGTATCGCCGCCCTCGTGCTCAGCGCCCTGTGGCGGCCCCGGCCGCGCGGCGACCGGACCACGCTCGCTCTCGCCGCCGGCGCGGGAACCCTGCTCGCCGTGCACCATCTCGCCTACTACGAGGCGGTCGCCCGGCTGCCGCTCGGCGCAGCCACCACCCTGGAGTTCCTCGGCCCGTTCGCCGTCGCCCTGTGCGGTTCACGCCGCGCTCCAGACCTGGTGTGGGCGGGCCTCGCGGCCACCGGTGTCGTCCTGCTCGGCCGTTCCGGCACGGCCCTCGACGCCAGGGGCGCCGCCTGCGCCATCGTGGCCGGATGCTGCTGGGGCGGCTACATCCTGGTCGGCAAGCGGCTCGCCGGTCACGTCCCCGACGGCCGCGGCCTCGCCCTGGCCGTCGCCTGGGGAGCGCTGCTGAGCCTCCCGTACGGCATCGCGCGGGCGGGCGGCCGCCTGCTGGCGCCCGGCACCCTCGCCGTCGCGGCGGCGGTCGCCGTCCTCTCCAGCGTGCTGCCCTACACCCTGCAGCTGGAGGCGCTGCGCCGGCTCACCCCGCGTGCCTTCGGCGTGCTGACCAGTACGGAGCCGGCGATCGGCGCCCTGACCGGACTGTTCGTGCTGGGCCAGCGGCTCGCCGTGTCCCAGTGGGCCGGGGTGGTGGCGGTGGCGCTCGCATCGGTGGGGGCGACGCGCGCGCAGGGAGAACCGGCCGGGGAGGCGGCGGACCGGCCGGGCGACGTGGGCCGACCGGACGGGGCGGACGGGCCGGGTGACGTGGGCCGACCGGACGGGGCGGCGCCCGGGTGAACCGGTCACATCATGCGCTCGGCCGTCTTCGCCCGTTCCCTCAGCGCCTCGGCCTCCTCGTGCGCTCCGTGTGACTCCAGGATGCGCGCCCGGTACTCCATGGCGTACGCGTCCCCCAGTTCCTCGGCGCGCAGATAGGCGCGCACGGCCTCCGCCTCGCGGCCGTGCGTCTGGAAGGCCATGCCCAGTGCGGTGACGGGAAAGGCCGCGTCCTGGGCCAGGATCAGCGGCGACCAGCGGTCGACCGTGTCCTGGTCGCCCCGCTCCAGCCCCTGTCCGACCAGACCGAGCATGGCGTCGGGATCACCGAGCGCGGCAGCGCGTTCCCACACCACCTGCGCCCGGTTCGTGTCGCCGGACGCGGTGAACAGCGTGCCCAGATTGAAACCGGCTCCCGCGTTCCCGGCCTCCCAGGCCCGGCTCCACCAGCGGAGCGCGCCGGCACGGTCGCCCTCCTGGTAGAGGGCGACCCCCAGATTGGCCATGGACACGACGTGACCGGCCTCGGCCGCCCTCCTGATCCGCCGCAGCGAGTCGGCGGTGAAGCGGCCCGTCGCGTCCCGCTCCCAGGCGATCTCATCGGGGCCGGACTCCTGCGCCCGGCGGCGGAACCAGCGACGCATCAGGCACACTCCAGTCGAGGCGATCCGGGAACGGGGCATCCGGCACCTCGTCCGGACGTCGCCGGCCGATGATGCCAAAGCGCCGACCGGCCCCTCCGCCCGGCCCCCCGCGCCGGCGGGGGACGGGGCGTGGGGCCGGTGCCCGCACGTGCGGGGCCCGCTCAGGCGGCCGACCGCTTGGCGTGCACCGTGGCCTCCTCGAGGGCGCGGTCGCGGGAGGCCTCGTACAGCGGGACAAGCTCGGCCATCGCCGGGTTGTGCGGTGCCATGGTCAGCTCCGGGACGATGAAGTCGACGTCCAGGCCGAGGGCGTCGCCGAGGACGGCCGCGAGGTAGTTCTGCACGTACTCGTACCCCTCGCGCGGGGTGCCCGGCGCGTACGAGCCGCCCCGGCTGGCGACCACCGTCACCGGGGTGCCCTTGGCGGACGGGGTCTCACCCGCGGTGCGGCCGATGAGGATGACGTTGTCCAGCCACGCCTTCAGGGTCGAGGGGACCGAGAAGTTGTACATCGGGGCGCCGATCAGCACCGCGTCGGCCTGCTCCAGCTCCTCGATCAGCCGGACGCGCTCGGCGAAGGCGGCGGCCTGTCCGGGCGTGTGGGACGCCGGGTCGGCGAAGCCGGCGCTGTGCGCGTCGGCGGAGATGTGCGGGACCGGCTGGGCCGCCAGGTCGCGGTAGACGACCGTGCCGTCGGGGTGCTGCTCCTGCCAGTGCGCGCGGAAGGCCGCCGTCACGGCCCGCGAGGCCGACGCCTCGGACGGGAACACGGACGAATCGATGTGCAGCAGGGTGGCCATGATCACTCCAGAAAGGGCAAAAGGGGCAGGGCGAAAGGAGCGGCCGACGGCGGCGTGCCACCGGCTGAACTTTCGTACTCGACTATCTCTAACACAGGGACTTACTTTTTTTCATCCCCCTACGGCGAGGTAGTACCCTGATCACATGGCGGCGGACGTGACTCATGACAGCGAGGCGTGCAAGCGGGTGGACGACGGCATCACCCGCGTCTTCCAGCTGCTCGGAAAGCGCTGGAGCGGCCCGATCGTGGCCGTCCTGGTGGAGCAGGCCGCACACTTCGCCGACCTGCGGCGGGCCGTCCCCGGCATCAGCGAGCGCATGCTCTCCGACCGGCTCGCGGAACTCGGCGCGGCCGGTCTCGTCCTGCGCGAGGTCGACGAGGGACCGCCGCTGCGCGTGTCGTACCGGCTGACCGACGCGGGCGCCGCCCTGGAGCCGGCGCTGAGGGAGCTGGCGGAGTGGGCGAAGGCCCACCTGCCGGACGCGCCGGCGTGCACCGGCGCGGAGCGCGAGCGCCCGGCGGGAGCGCCGGGCTAGGGTCTTTGCGTCGGATCGGGCCGGCTCCGGCCGCGGGGCACCGGGGCCGCCGAGTTCCTCGGTGAGCCGGCCACATCCGTCGCCGGAGGCGGGGGCTGGCCCCCGTACCGGCGCACCGGAGGGCCGGATGGTGCGACCCAGGGTGTCCCGGCGACGGTGGACCTTCCTGAACGCCCACCGGAAGGACACCGTCGACGTGCGCACCCTGACAGCCGCTGTCGCCGCCCTGACCCTCGCCGCCGCAGCCGTACCGGCCGCGGCCGCCGCCCGGCCGGGACCGCCCGGCACCGACGGGGTGTGGCGCATGGACGGCTACGGCACCGTCCTCGTCGTCGGCGGGCGAGAACTGCGGGAGTACCAGACGACGTCCCTCAGCTGTCTGCAGGGCGACACCTCGCGGCGGACCGGTCCCGGTACCTACACGACGACGGACGGCTCGGTCCTGACCGTGCGGAACGTGCACGACCGCGATCACGCCCTGCTCGCCGCCGACAGCTCGGTGGGACACCGGACACTGCGCCGCCTGAGCGCCCTGCCCGCCGCCTGCGCGCGCCCGGCCGCCACGGATCCGCGTACCGCCTTCGACGTCTTCTGGCAGACCTTCGAGGAGAACTACCCCTTCTTCGCCCAGAAGGGTATCGACTGGCACGCCGTCCGCGACCGGTACCGGCCGCTGGTGCACGAGAACACCACCGAGGACGAACTCTTCGGCATCCTCAGCGACATGGTCCGTCCGCTGTACGACGCCCATGTCGCGGTGATCGACGGCCACCGTGTCTTCGGCCAGGTCCGCCCCGGCACGCAGAATCCCGGCCCGGAACTGGACGCCAGGGTAAAGAAGTTCGTCGTGGCCCGCGACCTCCAGGGCGCGCCGTACCGCCGGGACTTCGCCGCGGGCCGCATCACCTACGCCGACCTGCGGGACGACCTCGGCTATCTGCGGATCTCCGGCTTCGGCGGATACGCCGGCGACGACGCGCCCTACACCGCCGAACGGGCCGAACTCGACCGGGCGCTGGACACCGTGCTCACCCGGAGCCGGACCCGGTGGCTGAAGGGCCTCGTCATCGACCTGCGCGTCAACGGCGGCGGCTCCGACGCGCTCGGCATCCGGATCGCCGAGCGACTGACCGACACGCCGTACACCGCGTACGCCAAGCGGGTGCGCGACGACCCGGCCGACCCCGCCCGGCACACCCGCCCCGAACCGGTCCGCGTCGTCCCGGCCGACGCGCCCCGCTACACCGGTCCGGTCGCCGTCCTCACCGGCGGCTCGACGGTCAGCGCGGGGGAGACCTTCACCCAGGCCCTGATGGACCGGCCCGGGCGGACCGTGCGGATCGGGCAGCCCACCCAGGGCGTCTTCTCGGACGTGATGGTGCGGACCCTGCCCGGCGGCCTGCTCTTCGGCCTGCCGAACGAGGAGTTCCTGACCCGCACGGGCCGCACCTTCGACGGCACGGGCATCCCGCCGCAGCTGACCGAACCGGTCTTCACCGCGGAGGAGTTCGCCGAGAACCGTGACTCCGCCTTCGACCGCGCGGTCGGCCTCCTCGGGCGCTGAGCCGGTTCAGTCCACCGGCCAGGTGTGGACCGGGGCGTTGAGATGCATGTAGTCGATGTACACCTGCGTCATCCGCCGCAGCGCCTCGTGGCGGCCGGCCTGCGTGGAGGCGCCGAGGTGGTGGAACATCTCCTTCTGCCACACGGCGCCGTTCCGCGCGGTCACACAGCGCTGCTCGATGATGCCGAGCAGCGGCTCCCGCCAGGCCGCGTCCATGCCGGAACGCTCCAGACCCCGGTGCGCCATCGGCAGCAGCCGCCGCAGGACCAGTTCGGGAACCGGCAGTTCGCCCATCCCGGGCCAGTACAGCAGCGCGTCGATGCCGTGCCGGGCGGCGGTGTGCAGGTTCTCCTCGGCCGCGGAGAACGACATCCGCGACCACACCGGCCGGTCCTCCTCCACCAGGGCCCGGGTGAGCCCGTAGTAGAAGGCGCCGTTGGCGAGGGTGTCGGCGACGGTCGGACCCGCGGGCAGCACACGGTTCTCCACCCGGATGTGCGGCACGTCGTGGGCGACGGCGTACACCGGGCGGTTCCAGCGGTAGATCGTGCCGTTGTGCAGGGTCAGTTCGCCCAGCTCCGGGATGTCACCGCGGTCCAGCGTCTCCACCGGGTCCTCCTCGTCGACCAGCGGCAGGAGGGCCGGGAAGTAGCGCAGATTCTCCTCGAACAGATCGAAGACGCTGTTGATCCACCGTTCCCCGAACCACACCCGGGGCCGTACCCCCTGTACCTTGATCTCCTCCGGGCGGGTGTCGGTGGCCTGCTCGAACAGCGGGACGCGCGTCTCGTGCCACAGCTCCTTGTCGAACAGGAACGGCGCGTTCGCCGCCAGCGCGACCTGGACCCCGGAGATCGCCTGCGCCGCGTTCCAGTAGCCCGCGAACTCCTCAGGCGACACCTGCAGATGGAACTGCGTACTGGTGCAGGCGGCCTCCGGGGTGATGGTGTCGGCGTAGGTCCGCAGCCGGTCGCAGCCGTCGATCTCGATGCGCAGGTCCTCGCCGCGGGCCGCGAAGATCTGGTCGTTCAGCAGGTGGTAGCGGGGGTTCTCCGACAGGGCCCCCTCGTCGATGTCGCCCTGCCGCAGCGTGGGCAGGATCCCCACCATGATCAGCCGGGCGCCGACCGAGCGGGCCCGCTCGTCGGCGTGGTTCAGCGCGGCACGGATCTCGGACTCCCAGGCGTCGGGACCGCCCGCCGTCAGCCGCCGCGGCGGGACGTTGATCTCCAGGTTGAACCGGCCCAGCTCGGTCGACCAGGCGGGGTCCGAGATCGCCTCCAGCACATCGCTGTTCCGCATCGCCGGCTCGGCCTGGCCGTCCACCAGGTTCAGCTCGATCTCCAGGCCGACCTGCGGCCGCTCGGACTCGAACCGTGAGTCGCGCAGCATCTGGGCCAGCGCGTCGAGGCATTCGTGCATCTTGATCCGGTACCGGCGGCGGTCCTCGCGGGTGAAGACGAGCGCCGGGACGTCACGTCCCATCGGCCCTCCAAGGCTCCCCTCGGCGGACACCTCTCCCCCTCAGCGTCCCACCATCACCGGGCCCGCACCACGCGGCTGCCCGCCGTCACGGCAGGTCGGGAGGGCCCCGCCCGAAGGCCGCCGGGCGGTGGGCCCGTGGCCGCACGGGACCGCCGTCCTCCCCCAGGGGGTGGTGACCGCCGGCCACCGGGGTTGCGAAGATGGGCCCATGACCAGGTCCCCCGGCGCCCGCCGGCCCACGATCGCCGACGTCGCCGAGGCGGCCTCGGTGTCGCGGACGACGGTGTCCCATGCCCTCAACGGCATCGGCAAGGTCGATCCGCGCACCCGGGAACGCATCAAGAAGATCGCCGCCGAGCTGGGGTACCGGCCCAACCTGCGCGCCCAGCGGCTGCGCCGGGGCCAGGCCAGAGCCATCGCGCTGGCCTCCTCGATGCCGTTCGCGGTGGCCGGCGGCCCGTCACGGCTCGGCTTCTACATGGAGGTGGCCGCCGCCGCGGCCGAGCGGGCCCTCGTCCACGACTACGCCCTGGTCCTCATTCCTCCCGTGCAGTCCGGGTCCGCGCTGTACTCCGTCGACATCGACGGCGCGATCGTCGTGGAGCCCGAGGCGGACGACGCGGCCGTGGCCCAGCTGCGGGAGCGCGGGCTGCCGTACGTCGCCCTGGGCCGGCCCACCGCGCCGGACGACGACGCCCCCTACGTCGACCTGCACGGCGCCCGGGTCGTGGAACTGCTCCTGGAACACCTGCGCGCCCAGGGCGCCCGGCGCCCGGCGCTGGTCGTCGGCGCGGGCACCCGCCACTCCTCGGTCGACGCCCGCACGGCCTACGAACGGGCCGCGAGCGCACACGGCTGGACCCCGGTCGTCGCCACCGCACCGGAGGACGGCGGCGAACAGGCGGGGTACGACCGGTGCGCCGCGCTGCTCGTGGAGCACCCCGGCGTCGACGCGCTGTGCGTCCTCGTCGACGCCTTCGCCGTCGGAGCCGTACGGGCGCTGCGCGAGGCGGGACGCCGGGTCCCCGAGGACGTCATGGTCGTCACCCGGTACGACGGCCTGCGCGCCCGCACCTGCGAACCGCCGCTCACCGCGGTCGACCTGCGCCTGGACCGGGCCGCCGCGGACGCGGTGGAGCTGCTGCTCGCCCGCCTGGGCGCCCGGCCGGGCGCCGGTGCCGCAGAGCCGACCGGGGGCGGGGTGCCCGCTGCGGAGCCCCGACTCGTCGTCCGCGCCTCGTCGTTGCGCCGTCCGGAGGGGGACGCGCAGGTGGCGCGGGAGACCGGCGGGGGACGAGGGCCGGCCGCCGGCTGAACCGGCGGCGCCGTTCCGCCCGTTCCCCCGGTCCCCGGCCCGGCCCTCAGGCCTTCGCCCTCACGCCCCGGCCATCAGGACCACCCCCGACACCAGCGCGAAGACGAGGACGAAGCCGCGCATCCTCTTGGCGTCGACGCGCTGGTGCACCAGGCGGCTCAGCCAGGCCCCGGCCGCGAGGGCGGGCAGCAGCAGGACCGCCCAGCCCAGGTCCGCGGCGCGGCCCCGCCCGGTGGCGAACAGCAGGGCGAGGGAGGCGACTTCGCCCACCAGGAAGCAGACGGCGACCGTGGCACGCAGCTCGCCCGGCGGCCGGTGCTGGTAGACGAGGGCCAGGGGCGGGCCGCCCACGCCGGTCGCGGTCTCGGTGAGCCCGGTGACGACCCCCGCGCCCACATAGGCACCGCGCCCGGGCTGGAAGGAGGGCACCACGAGGCTCACCACGGCCGCCAGCACCGTCGCCGCGCCGACGACCGCCCCGAGATCGCCCTCCGGGATCAGCCACAGCAGCGCCAGCCCCGCCGGAGTCGCCGCCAGCCGCGCCACCGTGATCCAGCCTGCGCCGCGCAGGTCCAGACTGTGCCGCTCCCGCCAGGCCACGTACAGGTTGAGCGGGATCATCGCGGCCAGCACGAACACGGGCAGCAGCCCCGGGTCGAGCAGCCCCGCGACCGGAGCCACGATCAGCGCGAACCCCAGACCGCTGCTGCCCTGCACGAAGGCCGCCGTCGCGACGGTCACCGCCAGCACCGCCAGCATGCCGCCGCTCATCGCCGCCCGCCGCCCGTCGGTGCGGCCGCTGCGGCGTCCGCGTACGGCGCCGGGGGCCGGGCGGGAACCGCGGCCGTGGCCCGGGCCCGCGCCGTCACCGACGTCGGATGCGTCCGCGTCACCCGCGCGCGTCCGACCACGCTCCGGCTCAGCTCGGCGGCGCGCCGGACCAGGGCCGGTCCGTCCCAGTCCGGCGGCCAGCCCCGCCACAACCGCATCCGTCCGGCGACGAACACGGCGGTGAGCTGGTCGCGGTTGCCCCGCCGGACCAGCTCCCAGGGGAGGTCCCAGGAGGGCTGCATCTCGGGGCCGGTGAGGTCGACCAGGAGGAAGTCGGCGGCGGCGCCCACCGCGACACGGCCCGTGCGCCGACCGAGCCCGACCGCGTCGGCGCCGCCTGAGGTGGCCCGTTCCAGCCAGGTCCAGCCCGCCCCGCACGAGGAGTCGCCGCTGGCCAGGCCGTAGCCGAGCCGCTGCGCGAACTCCGCCGCGTCCGCGAGCCGGAACCCGTCCCCGCGGGTCCCGTCGGTGCCCAGCCCGAAGCGGATGCCCCGCTCGGCGAAGGCCGTGGCCGGCGCGACCGCGTTGCCCTTCCAGGCGCTGGCCACCGGGTTGTAGCTCACCGCGGCACCGCTGTCGGCGAGCAGCGTCACCTCGGCGGGGGTGAGCAGGGTCGCGTGCGCGGCCAGCAACTGGGGCCCGAGCGCGCCCACTTGACGCAGCTGCTCCAGCGGTCGCAGCCCGTGCCGGACGAGTGAGCGCTCGACGGCGACGAGGTGCTCGTTGACGTGGATCTGCACGACGCTGCCCGCATCGGCGGCGAGCCGTGCCGTGGCGGCCAGGGTGGCCGCGGTCGCGGCCTCCGGCACGGACACGGCGAGCGAGGGATGCACCAGGTCGTCCCCGGAGTAGCGGGCCAGGTGCTTCTCGGCGGCGGTGAGCACGGTGTGCGGATCGGCGTCCTCGCCGGTGCCGTCGGAGGCGTCGTTGCAGACGAGCCCCAGCACGCAGCGGATCCCGGCGTCCCGCGTGGCCGAGGCCACCACGTCCACGTCCACCGCGGCCCGGGTCCCCGCCTCGGCGACCGTGGTGAAGCCGCCCCGCAGCGACTCCAGCGCGGCCAGTTTGGCCGCGACGTACGCCGATTCCTCGTCGAGCGCCCGCTCCAGCGGCACCCACACCCGGCGGAAGATCTCCGACGGCTCCCCGAAGGCGAGGGCACCGCCGAAGCTCTGCGTCAGATGGTGGTGGGAGTCGACGAAGCCGGGCATCAGCGCGTGCCCGGGCAGCCGGAGGGGCGTCAGCGCGGGATGGTCGCGGACGATCCGCTCGACGGGGCCGACGTCGTGGAAGACGCCGTCCCGCACCACCACCGCGTGCAGGTCCGACGGGCCGTCGGGGGTGAGCGTCACGCCGGGGACCAGCAGCAGCGCGTCGTGGCGGAGCCGGTCGGGGGTCAGGTCGGTCATGGTTCTCCGTTGTTCGGTTCAGCGCTTCAGCGCGAGACGGCGTGGGCGCGGGTGGGGGAGCGGGTCACGCGCCGGTGGCCGGGCCCGCTGCCTCGGCGGGCACGGCGGCGGGGTCGCCGGTGCGGCGGCCCAGATGGTGGAAGACGACGTTGAGGACGGCGGCGACGAGCGCGCCCACCGCGACCCCGCTCTCCAGCAGGATCCGCACACCGGAGGGAAATCCGGTGTACACGCCGGGAATCAGGATCGGCAGCAGGCCCAGGGCGAGCGCGACCGCGCAGATCACCGTGGACGTGTGGTCCTCCAGCCGGGCCCGGCCCAGCATCTGCACGCCCAGGACGGTGATCACCGCGAAGACGACCATCGCCGCGCCCCCGACCACGGCCGACGGCATCACGCTGATCGCCCGGGCGACGGGGGTGAGGAAGCCGAGGACGACCAGGACGGCACCGGCGGCGGCTGTGACGTACCGGCTGCGTACGCCCGTGACCCGGACGATGCCGATGTTCTCGCCGCTGGTGACCATCAACGGCAGCCCGAAGAAGCCGCCGAGCAGGGAGGTCAGCGCGTCCCCGCGCACGGTGCGCGGCACGTCCGCGCGGACGTCGATGTCCTTGCCGACCGCCTCCGCGTTGATGACGGTCTGCCCGGTGGCCTCCGCCATGGACGCGAGGCTGTACAGCATCAGCGGCAGTGCGGCGAGGAGGTCGAAGGCGGGGGCGCCGAACGGCAACGGCCGCGGCACGCCGATCAGCTGGCCCGCCAGGGCCGCGCCCGGGTGGACCTGCCCGAGGGCGAAGGCGAGGGCCGTACCGGCGGCCAGGCCGAGCAGTACGGCGAGTTGCCGCAGCACCCCGCGCAGCAGCCGGGTGAAGAGGACGATCAGACCGATGGTGGCGAACGCCAGCCCGAGCCGGGCCGGATCGCCGAAACCGGGGGTGCCGGGCGGGCCGGTGACCAGCAGCGCGCCGACCTTCACCAGATTGACGCCGACGATCACGATCATCGTGCCGATCACCAGCGGCGGGAAGAACCTGAGCAGCCGTGCGAACAGCGGCAGCACCAGGAAGGTGAAGACGGCGGTGAGGATCACCGCGCCGGTGGCCGTGCGCAGCCCGTGCGCCTGCGCGATGGACAGGAACAGGATCAGTGGCGCACCGCCGGGCAGCATCATGAACGGCAGCCGGGGCCCGAACTTCCAGGGTCCGAGGGACTGGATCAGCGACCCGATCCCGGACAGCAGCAGCGCCGCCGAGAGCAGGTCGACGGTGATGCCCGGGCTCAGCCGGAGGGTGGCACTCATCAGGAAGATCGCGGAGATCGGTGTCGCCGCCATGACGAGGACGTGCTGGACGCCGAAGAGGAGGATCCGGCCGAGGGGGCGGGACTCGTCCACGGGATGGGCGGCGCCGGAGTCGACGGTACGGGCAGGGCTTGTGTCGACGGGGTGTACGGGACTGGACACGCGCGGGCTCCATTCGGCTCGCTCGGCTCAGGCCTCGACGATCCGGCCGTGGACGGCGGCCAAATCGATTTGGCCAAATCGATTTGGCCGCCAGTATGGGGGCGCCAACGGGGGGTCGGTCAAGAGGTGGGGAAGGGCCCGCGTCCCCGGGTCCCCGCCGCACGGAGGGGCACCCGGGAACGCGGATGCGCGCCCCGTGGCGGTTCAGCCGGTCTTGCGGGCCACCCCTCCGTAGAAGCCGATCTCGCCGGACCGGGGCGGGGGCGGGGCGTCCGGGCGCCAGAACGGGACCTGCGTGAGGCCCGGTTCGACCGGCTCGAATCCGTCGAAGAACCGCTCGATCTGCGCGCGCGAGCGCAGGTGCAGGCCGGCGGTGGCCTTGGAGTAGACGGCCTGGGCGGCGCTGCGGTCGGCGAAGTCGCCCGTGGCGTGGGACAGCACCAGGAAGCTGCCGGCCGGGAGGGCGTGGCGCAGGGCGGCGAGGATCCGCGCGGGCCGCTCCGCGTCGGTGACGAAGTGGAGGACGGCGACGAGGCACAGGGCCACCGGCCGGCCGAAGTCGATGACCTCGCGGACACCGGGGTGTTCGAGGACGGACCGCGGGTCGCGCACGTCGCCGAGGGTGATGCTGGTCGTACCGGAGCGGCTGAGCAGCGCGCTGCCGCGTGCGGCCACGATCGGATCGTTGTCGACGTAGGCCACGCGCACCTCCGGCGCCGACTCCTGGGCGACCTCGTGCACGTTGGGCGCGGTGGGCAGTCCGGCGCCGATGTCCAGGACCTGCCGGATGCCGTGGCCGACGACGTACCGGACGGCCCGGTGCAGGAAGGCGCGGTTCGCCCGCACCCCGATCCGCACCTCGGGTGCCGCGGCGGCGAGTTCGTCGGCCGCCCGCCGGTCCGCCTCGTAGTTCTCCGTGCCGCCCAGGAGGTAGTCGTAGATCCGTGCGGGGTGCGGTCTGCTCGTGTCGATCCTCAGGGGCTGGACGCCGTCCTGTGTCACGCCGCGCTCCTCTCGACGACCGTCACGGTATCCGTTGGTCAGGTCTGCTTGCAGGGCGGAAACCGATCGGTTTACAGTGGTGGAAACCGATCGGTTTCAAGTGGGGAGTCGGACATGACCGCGATCAAGAACTCCGTCGCCCTGGTCACGGGCGGCAGCCGTGGCCTGGGCAAGGCGCTGGTGGAGGAGCTCTACGAGCGAGGGGCCGCCAAGGTCTACGCCACGGCGCGTGATCCGCGCACCGTCACGCACCCGGACGCCGTGCCGCTGGCCCTGGAGGTCACCGACCCGGAGTCGGTGCGGGCCGCGGCGGCGCTGGCCGGGGACGTCACCGTGCTGGTCAACAACGCGGGGATATCGGTGGGCGCCACCTCCTTCCTCGACAGCCCGGTCGATGACATCCGCCGGGAGTTCGAGACCAACTTCTACGGGCCCCTGCTCACCGCGCGGGCCTTCGTGCCGCTCATCGAGCGCAACGGCGGCGGACACCTCCTCAACGTCCACTCCGTGCTCTCCTGGATCGGGACCGCCGGCTCCTACAGCGCGACCAAGGCCGCCCTGTGGGCGCAGACCAACTCCCTCCGCCTGGAGCTGCGGCCGCGGGGCATCGACGTCACCGGGCTGCACGTCGGCTACATCGACACCGACATGGCCGCGCAGGTCGACGCCGCGAAGTCGTCGCCGCGGGAGGTCGCCGTCCTGGCGGTCGACGGTGTCGAGACCGGGGCGTACGAGGTGCTGGCCGACGAGGTGTCGCGGCGGGTGAAGGCGGGACTCTCCGCGGACCTGACGGCCCTGTACCCGCAGCTGACGGAGGCGTGACCGGTACGCGCGGACCGGTCGAGCCGGAACCGAGGTCGCCGGGGTCGGGTGCCGCCCGAGCCGTCGCCGCCCCGCGGGCGTCGCACGCCGGCGATCCGAGCCGCGCGGTGTGGAAGAAGGCGGGCCGGTGCGCTCCCGGCGGGGCCGTCTAGGAACGGGCGCTTCCCGGGCGGCGATCCGGGCTTCCCTCCGGCTCCCCGAGGGCTGGCATGCGTGCGGCGTAGGCCTCGGCGGCTTCGTGGAAGGCGCGCAGCCGGCTGGTCTCTCCCGTGGAGCGCCAGACGAAGCCCCACTCGTACGGGGGCGCGTCGTCGAAGGGGACGTAGGCGACGTCCGGGCGGGCGTAGTACCGGCGGGCGTGGGCGGGCGCCGGGTAGACGCCCTGGCCGGCGCCGACGAGGGCGATCAGCTCCTGCAGCGTCTCGATGCCCTCCCCCCGCTCGACAGGGTGCCCGGCGGGAGTCCGCGGCGGTACGTGGTGTGCGTCCCAGTACGCGGGGGTGGCGCGCGGCGAGCGCAGCACGGTGTCGCGGGCGAGGTCGTCGAGGGAGACGGACGCGCGCCGGGCGAAGGGGTGCCGTGCCGACACGGCGAGCACGCGCGGCTCGCGGACGAGTACGGGCCCGGCGGTCAGATCGGGCTCCTCGGTGGGCCGGGCACACCACAGCACGTCGATCTCGTCGGCGCGCAGCAGGGCGAAGCTCTCGCCGAACTGGACCTCGCGGATCCGGACCTCGACGTCCGGGTGGCCGCGGTGCAGGGTCTCGGCCACGGACAGGATGAACGGGCCGCCCGGCGCGCCGATGAATCCGGCCCGCAGCACACCGCCGACGGCACGGCCCGCCGCGACGGCGCGTCGAATGCCCTCACGTATCCGCTCGTAGGCGGGCCTGATGTCGTCATGGAGCCGCTGTCCGACGGGGGTGAGCGCGACCCGGCGGCTGGTCCGCTCGAACAGGGGGACGCCGATCCGGCGCTCCAGCAGTTTGACCGACTGACTGACCCGGGCGGTGGACACGTGCAGCCGCTCGGCCGTGCGGCCGAAGTGCAGCTCCTCGGCGAGAGTCAGGAAGATCTCGATGTCGCGCCGTTCCACGCCCACCCCCCGGTTCGTCAAGCCACAGGTTAACGGACGTTGCATACTTGGCAGTTGGTCGCCGTCCGGTGGTGGCCGAGGGTGGAGGCACAGGTTGTCGACGCGATCCAAGGAGCTTCCATGCGGACACTTCCACCCGTGCTCGTGCTGGGCGGTACGGGCAAGACCGGTCGGCGGGTCGTGCAGCGGCTCGCCGCACGCGACCTCCCGGTGCGCATCGGCTCCCGCTCCGGCGGACTGCCGTTCGACTGGCAGGACCCCTCCACCTGGCGCCCCGCACTCGACGGCGTCCGTGCGGTGTACGTCTCCTACCACCCCGACCTGGCGGCGCCGGGCGCGGCGGCGACGGTCGGCGAGCTCGCCGCTCTCGCGACGGCCTGCGGCGCCCGACGGCTCGTCCTCCTCTCGGGCCGCGGTGAGCCGGAGGCCGAGCGGGCCGAGAAGCTGGTGCGGGAGTCGGGCGCCGACTGGACGGTGCTGCGCTGCGCGTGGTTCGACCAGAACTTCAGCGAGGACCATCTGCGGGACGCGGTGCTGGCCGGCCGGATCGCCCTGCCGGCCGGTGCGGTCGCCGAGCCGTTCGTCGACGCCGACGACATCGCCGACGTCGCCACGGCCGCGCTCACCGACGACCGCCACATCGGCGAGCTGTACGAGGTGACCGGCCCGCAGCCGCTCACCTTCGACGACGTCGCCGCCCACCTCACCGCGGCCACCGGGCGCCGGATCGACTACGTGCCCCTGTCCGCCGAGGAGTTCACCGCGGAACTGACCGGGGCCCGGCTCCCGCAGGACCTCGTCGAGCTGCTCGGCCACCTCTTCACCACCGTGCTCGACGGCCGCAACGCCCACCTCGGCGACGGTGTCCAGCGTGCGCTGGGCCGGGCGCCGCGCGGCTTCGCCGACTACGCCGAGCGCACGGCCGCCACCGGAATCTGGGACGCGAGGTGACCGGCATGAAGACCCTCCAGCTCACCACCCTCCTCGCCGCCACGGTCACCACCGGGCTGATGGCGGGCCTGTTCGCCGCGTTCGGCTACGCCGTCATGCCCGGACTGCACCGCGGCGCGGACCGGACCTTCGTCGAGGCGATGCAGAACATCAACCGCGCGATACTCAACCCCCTCTTCCTGTGCTGCTTCATGGGAGCGCTCGGCCTGATCGCCCTGGCCACCTGGTGGGCGTGGCGGGGCCAGGGGCGCCAGGCACTGCCCTGGCTGCTGGCGGCGCTGGTGCTCTACACGCTCATGTTCGTCATCACCGCCGGGGTCAACGTCCCCCTCAACGACCGGCTCGCCGCGGCGGGAGGCCCCGGACACCTCGCCGACCCGGCGTCCGCCCGGCAGGCGTTCGAGGCGACGTGGGTCCGGTGGAACACGATCCGTGCCGTCGCCTGCGTCGCCGCGTTCGGGGCCCTGACCGTCGCGCTGGTCGTCTCAGCCCGCACCACGGCCCAGGACCCGCCGCGGCAGCCGGCATCCGCGGCGGCATGGCCGCCGCCCACGGGCGAGGCAGCGGGGGAGCCGTCCGGGGCGTGGGGACGCCGGCCCGCGTAGCCGCGGGACGGCACGCACCCCCGGGCGGCGCCGCGAAACCTCATCCGTCACCCCCGTCCCGAGCACCGGCGTTTCGGCCACCTCCGACCGCCCCGGAGACCCTGTGCCCGTGCGACCGCCCGTTCGACGGCCCCGTGAACACGGGGCCGTTCTTCGTCCGGAAGCGAGCGCGTTCGATTCGCTCACCTCCTCGTTGAGCCGGGCACCACCGGACCACCCAGGTGCGGTGCCGAACCGCAGGAGGGACGCAGGTGACCGTGACCGACGCCTCGACAGAAGACCCCCCTACGCCGCCCCCGCCTCCGCCGGCCACGATCAGCTACGAGGGCAAGCACGGCAAGAACCCGCTGGAGGAAGCCAGTTTCCGCAGGATGTGCGGACGCCTGCCGTCCGTGCTGGGGCAGACCACGCGCATGGCCTGGGCCGTGGACCGCAGGGCGGTCGTCCTGCTCTTCGGCTGCCAGCTGCTCACGGGCGCGGCGGCGGCCGTCCTCCTCGGCTTCACCGCCCGTGCCATGACCCACCTCCTCGGTACCGGGACGGTCTCCGCGCGCCTGCACGCGGCCCTGCCCGCCCTCGCCGTCGTGACCGTGGCGGCGGCCGTCGGCCGCGTCGGCAGCGCCCTGGCCTCCTACGCCGACGGGCGGATCACCCCCCGGCTGCTGACCGAGGCCGACGTGGCGCTCGTCTCCGCCGTCTGCCGGGTGGAGGCCGCCGCCCACGGCGAGGACGGCTTCGCCGACCGGCAGGAGGCCGCCGAGGTCGGTGTCACGCGCACCACGACGATGGTCAAGGACGCGCAGCGGTTCCTGACCGCCCTCCTCCGCATGATCGCCGCCGGCGGGGTCATCACCGCCCTGCACTGGCTGATGCTCCCGCTGCTGCTGCTCGCGGTCCTGCCCGCCGGACTGGGCGCCGTCCTGTCGGCCCGCGTCGACTACGAGACGCACTACGCCAACGTCGGCGACCGCAACGTCCGCGGCATGATGCGCTGGTGGGCCGCCTACTCGCGGCACGGCGACGAGGTCCGCGCCAACGGGATGACCGACTACCTCATCCACTGGTACCGCACCCTGTCCGAGCGGATCGACCGGCGTACCCTGACCGCCGCGCCCCGCATGCTCCGCATCGTCCTCGCGACCTCGGCGCTCGGCGGCCTGTTCCTGCTGGTCACCTGGACCGCGCTCGCCTGGCTCGCCATGACCGGGCGTATCGCCCTGCCGGTCGCCGCCACCGCCGTCGTCGCCGTGCAGACCACGCTCGCCGCGCTGACGCAGTTCGTGCAGAACGGCGCCGCGCTGTTCCACACCTCCCTGTACCTCGCCGACATGCGGTCCTTCCTCGACCTGGCCGCCGAACGGGCCCCGAAGCGAGGGGAGTCGACCGTCCCAGAAGAGGTGGACGAGATCCGGCTCGACGAGGTCGTCTACCAGTACCCCGGCAAGGACGAGCCGGCCGTCGGCGGTGTCTCCCTCACCCTGCGCCGCGGTGAGATCGTCGCGATCGTGGGCGAGAACGGCTCGGGCAAGTCCACCCTGGCCAAGCTCATCACCGGCATCCTCCTCGCGGACAAGGGCCGCGTCCTGTGGGACGGCGTCGATCTGGCACGGGCCCGGCCCGACTCGGTGTGGCGCCGCACCGCCCTCGTCCCGCAGAACTTCGCCTGCTGGCCCCTGCGCGTCAGGGAGAACATCACCCTCGGCCAGCCCCGGACCTACGACGACGAGCCCGTGTGGGAGGCCGTCGACGCCGTCGGCATGCGCGAGGCGATCGAGAAGCTCCCCCGGAACCTCGACACCCTGCTCGCCCGCGAGATCTTCGGAGGCGCGGAGCTGTCCGGCGGCCAGTGGCAGCGCCTGGCCTGCGGACGCGCCCTGTACCGCCGTACCCCCCTGCTCATCCTGGACGAGCCGACCTCACAGATGGATCCGCGCGGGGAGCACCGGATCTTCCTGGAGATCAAGCGAGTCGCCGCCCGGCGCACGACCATCGTGGTCACGCACCAGCTGGAGAACACGCGCCTCGCGGACCGGGTCATCGTGATGCGCGGCGGCCGTGTCGTCGAACAGGGCTCGTACGACGACCTCGTGCACGCGGGCGGCCTCTTCGCCGAACTCGTCGCCCTCGCCAAGGACCGGTGAGGGGCCCGGGCGCCGAGCCGTCGGCGGCGCGGACCCGGTTACGATCATGATCAACGGCGGCCGGACCCGTCCCGGAACGGGACCGGCCGCCCAACGTGGCGCGACCGTGAGACGAGGGGAACCGGACCATGGAGTACGTCAAGCTCGGCACAAGCGGCCTCGAGGTGTCGCGTCTGTCCCTGGGCTGTATGAGTTACGGCGTCCCGGACCGGGGCCCGCACCCCTGGACCCTGGACGAGGAGGCCGCCCGCCCGCTGATCCGGCAGGCCGTGGAGGCGGGGATCACCTTCTTCGACACGGCCAACACCTACTCGGCCGGCACCAGTGAGGAGATCGTCGGCAGGGCGCTCGCGGAACTGACCCGGCGCGAGGAGACCGTGCTGGCCACGAAGGTGTTCTTCGACGTGGACGACGGCGCCGCCCGCGGTGACCGGCCCAACCGGTCGGGCCTGTCCCGCAAGGCCGTCATGACGGAGATCGACCACAGCCTGCGCCGCCTCGGCACCGACTACGTCGACCTCTACCAGATCCACCGCTTCGACCCGGACACCCCGGCCGAGGAGACGATGGAGGCCCTGCACGACGTGGTCAGGGCGGGCAAGGCCCGCTACATCGGGGCCAGTTCCATGTACGCCTGGCAGTTCGCCAAGCTGCAGCACACCGCCGAGCGGAACGGCTGGACGAAGTTCGTCAGCATGCAGAACCACTACAACCTCCTCTACCGCGAGGAGGAGCGGGAGATGCTGCCGCTCTGCGCCGACCAGGGCGTGGGCGTGATCCCGTGGAGCCCGCTGGCCCGCGGCCGGCTCACCCGCGACTGGGACGCCACCAGCGTCCGCGGCGAGACCGACGCCTTCGGCCGCACCCTCTACCAGCCCGACGACAAGCGCATCGTCGACACCGTGGCCGCCATCGCCGAGCGCCGGGGCGTGCCGCGCGCCCAGGTGGCCCTCGCCTGGGTCGCCTCCCGGCCGGGTGTCACCGCCCCCATCGTCGGCGCCACCAAGCCGCACCACATCCCGGACGCCCTCGCCGCCCTCGATCTCCGGCTCACCGACGAGGAGATCCAGCAGCTCGAGGAGCCCTACACCCCCCGGGGCATCAGCGGCCACTGAGACCGCCCGGGGTGCGGCCCGGACCGGTGCGTCTTCGCCGGTCCGGGCCGCACGCGTACGCGCGGGGACCTGGACAGATGCCCGCCCGTTCCTTAGCCTGGCGGTCCAGAGTTGGAAAATCAGTCCAAGGGGGCGCGGTGGGCGGCGGAGCGGCCGGAGCTTCGGCGGAGGCGGACGAGCACCTCGTCCAGGAGGCGGAGAAGATCGCCGTCGCGCTGGGACGCATGTTCCCGGGGCTGTGCGAGGTCGTGCTGCACGACCTGCGGGATCCGCAGCACGCCGTCCGAGCGATCGAGAACAACCTGTCCGGCCGTCAGGTGGGCGACTCCGCGACGGAACTGGGGCTCGCCCGGATCGCCGACCCCGCGTACCCGAGCGTCATCCAGAACTATCCCAACCGGTTCCCCGACGGCCGCCCCGCCAAGAGCACCTCCATCGGCATCAAGAACGCCGCCGGCGAGTACATCGCGGCCCTCTGCCTCAACCTCGACGTCTCCGTCCTGTCACCCGTCACCCTCGCCCTGGCGAACCTGGTGGCCACGGAGACCGAGCACCGCGACCAGCCGCTGGAGACCCTGCGGGACCGCAACGCGCGCGAACTGCGCCGGGCGGTGGAGGCGCTCTGCGCCGAACGGGCCGCCACACCGCGGTCGCTGAGCCGCGACGACAAGAAGACGCTGGTACGGCAGCTGTACCAGGACGGCTACTTCGACTCGCGCGACGCCGCCCAGACCATCGCCGACCTGCTCGGCGTCTCCCGGGCGACCGTCTACAACTACGCCAAGTGAAGGACCGAGACCCCGCGCAGGGCCGAGAGGACACCGCCATGGCCGCCGCTCCCACCGTGACGTTCGACGACGTCCGTGCCGCCGCCGCACGCCTCGCAGGCGTCGCCCACCACACCCCCGTCCTGACCTCCCGCACCCTGAACTCCCGCGTCGGCGCGCAGGTGTTCATCAAGTGCGAGAACTTCCAGCGGGTCGGCGCCTTCAAGATCCGCGGGGCCTACAACGCCGCGGCCCAGCTCGCCCCCGGACAACTCGCCAAGGGCATCGCCGCGTACTCCTCCGGCAACCACGCCCAGGCCACCGCGCTCGCCGCCCGGGAACTGGGCACCAGCGCCGTCATCCTGATGCCCGAGGACGCCCCTCGCTCCAAGCGGGAGGCCACCGCCGCGTACGGCGCCGAGATCGTCACCTACGACCGCTACACCGAGGACCGCACCGCCCTCGGTGAGGCCCTGGCCGAGGACCGCGGCCTGGCCCTCATCCCGCCGTACGACCACCCGCACGTCATCGCGGGACAGGGCACCGCCGCCCTCGAACTCCTCGAGGAGACCGGTCCGCTGGACGCGCTCGTGGTGCCCGTCGGGGGCGGCGGGCTCATCGCCGGCAGCGCGACCGCGGCCAAGGCGCTGCACCCGGGCATCCGGATCGTCGGGGTGGAGCCCGAGGCGGGCGACGACACCAAGCGCTCCCTGGAGAGCGGCACCCGCGTCACCCTGCCCGTGCCGCGCACGATCGCCGACGGACAGGCCCTGCCCACTCCCGGCGAGCTCACCTTCGCCCTCAACCAGCGCCTCGTCGACGCCATCGCCCTGGTCAGCGACGCGGAGATCGTCGACGCCATGCGCTTCGCCTTCGAGCGCCTGAAGATCGTGCTCGAACCCAGTGGCGCCACCGGCCTCGCCGCACTCCTGGCCGGCCGCGTCGACCGGCTCCCGCCCCGGGTCGGCATCATCGCCTCCGGCGGCAACATCGACAGCCGTAGGTTCACCGAACTCCTCGGCGGCTGAGGGCGGTTCGGCACCGGCCGGCCTGGCCGCCGCCCGGCCTCGGCCGTCCCCTGGGGTCGGGGCATGACGACTGCCCGAACGCGTCTGGGGCGAGCCGGTCGGCACCCTGTCCGGCGGCCAGAAGCGCCGCGCGGAGCCGGCGCGCATCCCGTTCGCCGACACCGGCGGCACGCTGCTGCTGGACGAGCCGACCAACCACCTCGACGCCGACTCGTGGTGGCCCTCGCCTGATCCCCGGGTCCGCCGCCGTGGTCAGAAGTGGGTGCCGCCGTCGATGCGGATCTCGGTGCCGGTGATGAACCTGCCGTCCTCGGAGCCGAGCATGGCGACCACGGACGCGACCGTCTCCGGCCCGGCGAACCCCTGGCCGATCGCCGGGGCCAGCTTGGCGAACAGGGACAGGTCGGCGTCGGCGGGCAGCCCCGGGCCGGCGCTCTGCCCGCTGGCACCGCTGCCGTCGGTCATGCCCGAGGAGATGGAGCCCGGCTGGACGGCGGTGAAGCGGATGCCGCGCCCCGCGTACTCGGCGGCGAGCGCGTGCGTCATGGACTGGATGCCGCCCTTGCTCGCCGCGTACGCCGCCATGTACGGGTGCGCGAACGCGGCCGAGGTGGAACTGAAGTTGACGACCGCGGCGCCGCGGCCCTCCAGCAGGGCCGGTATGGACTCGCGGATGACGAGGAAGGTGCCGACGAGGTTGACCTGGAGGATGCGGGTGAAGTCCTGAAGGCTCGTCTCGTGGGTGTGCGACGAGCGCAGGATCCCGGCCGAGTTGACCAGCACGTCCAGTCCGCCGAGCGTGGCGACCGCCGCGGCGACCCCCTGGCGTACGGAGGTCTCGTCGGCGATGTCGACGACGAGCGTGGTGAGCCGGTCCGCGTGGGCCCCGGCCCGGTCCACGGTGTCCTTCAGGCCCCGTTCGCTCACGTCGGCGGCCACCACGGTGCCGCCCTCGGCGAGGACGCGCAGCACGGTGGCCTGGCCGATGCCGGAGCCGCCCCCGGTGATCAGGACGCGGCGGCCTTCGTAGCGGTTCATGTCTTCTCCTGCCCGGCCCTGCCACTGCTCGGCGGGCCCATCCGGCGCCGGTTCTCCTGCCTGCCCGGCACCCTCGAAGCGCCACGGTACGCCTAAGTGGCACGTTTTGCCATCACGTCATGATGTGCCGGTGTACGTCGCCGGGCCGTACGCTTCTGGGGTGAGCACCAAGCCGCCTACCTCCCTGACCGAGCGCCGCAAGGCGGCGACCCAGCTGGAGATCGCCCACGCCGCGGCGGAACTCTTCGCCACCCAGGGGCCGCACGGGACCACGGCCGAGGAGATCGCCCGGGACGCTGGCGTCGCGCTGCGGACCTTCTACCGCTACTTCCGTTCGAAGCAGGACGCGGTGAGCCCGCTGCTCGCCGACGGAGCCGACCGCTGGCGGGCCCTGCTGGACGCGGCGGAACCGGGCACCGACCTGGCCCGGGCGCTGGAAGCCGCGGTCCGGCAGTCGCTGGCGGCGCCGGACGGGGAGGCGGCGCAGGCGCTGCTGCGGACCCGGGGCCTGCTGCGGGCGGCCGCCGACGATCCCGCGCTGCGCGCGGTCTGGTACCGCGTGAACCAGGAGTCCGAGGAACGGCTCGTCCCGGTCGTCGCCCGGCTCGCGGACGGGCGCCTCGGGGTGCTGCAGGTGCGTCTGGTCGCGGCGGCGGCCACGGACGCGATCCGGATCGCGTTGGAGACCTGGGCGGACACGGAGGCCGCCGTCACGGGCGAAGGCTCCCCGGCCGAGCTCGCGATCGACTGTCTGCGTCAACTCGTCGGCGGCATGAGCCTGCTGGCGCCGGACGACGGGGAGCAGGGGTAGCGCCGAGGCCGCGGCTCCCCGCACGGGGCGCGGCGTTCTTCGTCCACCGCGGAGAGGTGCCGTGCGGCTCCGGCGCCGGGCGCCGGAGCCGCGGTCTCACGGACGTGCCGCCGTCGCCCGCGCCAGGATCTCCCGTGCCGCGGGCAGTGCCTCGGCGCGGTCCTGCGGGACCAGGCCGATACGGGTGCGGCGCTCCAGCAGGTCCGCCTCGTCGAGGGCGCCCTCGTGCCGCACCGCCCAGAGGAGTTCCGCCCGGGTGACCGGGTGGCCGGGCAGGACCGGGTCGGCGAGCGCCGGGTCCTCGGCCGCGAGCGCGTGGATCGCCGTGGCCTCGGTGCCGTAGCGGCGGACCAGGCGGCGCGGGGCGGACAGGGCGCTCAGCCGCCCGGGGGCGGCGGCGCCGACCAGGGGCAGTGCGGCGGTGGGGGAGGGGGCCGCGCGCAGGCCCCGGGCCGCGGCCGCGGCGTCCACGGCGTCCTCGGCCATCCGCCGGTAGGTGGTGAGCTTGCCGCCGACCACCGTGGTGACACCGTCGGGCGAGGTCAGCACCGCGTGCCGGCGGGAGATGTCGGAGGTGCGGTCCGGCGAGCCGCCCGCCGAGGCGTCGAGCAGCGGGCGCAGTCCGGCGAACGCGCCGACCACCTCGTCCCGGCCCACCGGTGCGTCCAGCACCGAGCCGAGCACGTCCAGCAGGAACCCGATGTCGGTCTCGGGCACCTCCGGCACGTCCGGTATCCCGCCCTCGACCGGCTCGTCGGTGAGGCCGACGTAGACCCGGCCGTCACCCTGGGGCAGGACCAGGACGAAGCGGTTGGTCTCCCCGGGGATCGGGATGTGCAGGCCGGCCGGCAGGGTCCCGAGCCGCTCCGAGCGCAGCACCAGATGGGTGCCGCGGGACGGCCGGATCCGGATGCCCTCGGCGAGCTCGCCCGCCCACACGCCGGCCGCGTTGATCACGGCGCGCGCCCTGATCTCGCCCTCCTCGCCGGTGAGTTCGTCCCGGACCCGGGCGCCCGTGCCGGTCAGTTCCAGCACCCTGACCCGGGTCAGCACCCGGGCGCCGTGCGCGGCGGCCGTGCGGGCCAGCGCGGTCACCAGCCGGGCGTCGTCGCTCACCTTGCCGTCCCAGGACAGCAGCCCGCCCCGCAGCCCGTCCGCGCGCACCGCGGGCGCCAGGTGCCGCGCCTCCGTCGCCGTCAGCCGGCGCGGCGCGGGCAGCACCTGCCGCGGGGTCCGGGCGGCCAGCCGCAGCATGTCCCCGGCCCGGAACCCGGCCCAGGCCAGCGAGGCCTGGGCCCGGGAGACGAGCGGGCTCAGCGGCAGCACGAACGGCTGGGCGGCCACCAGGTGCGGGGCGGTGCGGGTCATCAGCACCCCGCGCTCGACCGCGCTCTCGTGCGCCACGTCGAACTGCGCGGAGGCCAGGTACCGCAGCCCGCCGTGGATGAGCTTCGAGCTCCAGCGGGAGGTGCCGAAGGCCAGGTCGTGGGCGTCCACCGCGACCACGTCCAGACCGCGGGCCGCCGCGTCGAGGGCGGCTCCGGCACCCGTGGCGCCGAGCCCGACGACCAGGACGTCGGCCACCCGGCCGTCCGCGGCCTCGGCCAGTTCCCGGCCGCGCCGGCGTGCGCTGAGGGACGAGCCCGGTACGGCCTCGGTGTCGCTCATGGCGTCAGGGTCCTCTCCAGGAGGGTGCGCAGCTCACCGAGGAAGGCGGCGGAGTCCAGCTCCGGATCGTCCTCGTCGGTCATCGTGCGCAGGGACAGGGTGAAGGACTGCACGGTCAACAGCAGTGCGCGGGCCTGCCGTTCGGTGTGCCCGGGCCGTACGGACCCGTCCGCGTGGCCCTCCCGCAGCGCGTCCGCCAGGAGCGCCAGCAGCGCCTCCTGGCTCGCTCCGCGCCGGTCGAGCACGTACGGCAGCAGCAGTTCCGGATCGACGTCGACGATCTTGTGGAAGAGCGGGTGCGCCCGGAAGGCCTCGACCCCGGCCACCATGCCGTCCACGATCCGGGTGCGCGTGGCGGTGCCGGGGGCCGGCTCGGGGATCGCCCGGGTGGCCACGTCGATCCACTCGCGGGTCATCAGATCGCCGACCAGGGTGCGCAGGTCGGGCCAGCGCCGGTACAGCGTCATCCGGGAGACGCCGGCGCGGCGGGCGACGTCGGCGAGGGTGGTGCGGCGCACACCGACGGCCAGCACGCAGTCGCGGGCCGCGTCGAGCACGGGATCGCTGTCCGAGCCGCTGGAACCGTCCGAACCGTTGTGACGAATAGGCGTCATGTGTCACAGTGTAACGCCCCGGGGCCGGGACGGAAGCGGCACACCGTCGCCCCGGGCATGGCCGCCGGGCCACCGCGCGAACCGAGCACACCGACCTGTGAGGACGAGCCTTCGATGGACATGCTGTGGAACGGCTGGGGCGACCCGGCCAAGGCGGCGCCGCTGCCCGACGCGGTGACCGGGCTGCTGCGCGACCTGCTCGGCGTCAAGCCGCGCAGCACACCCGCGCTCGCCCTCGACGACATCCGCCTGCCCGCCGCCACGGCCGACCCCGCCGCGCTGAAGGCCCTCGCCGAGGCCGTCGGCGGCGAGGAGAACGTCCGCACCGACAGCGAGAGCCGCGTCCGGCACACCCGCGGCAAGTCCACCCCCGACCTGCTGCGCATCCGCGCCGGTGACTTCTCGGACGTCCCGCAGGCCGTGGTCCTGCCCGCCTCCCACGACGACGTCCTCGCCGTCCTGCGGGTCTGCGCGGCCCACGCACTGGCGGTCGTCCCTTACGGCGGGGGCACGTCGGTCGTCGGCGGGCTCGCCCCCGAGCGCAGCGCCTTCGTCGCCCTGGACCTGCGCCGCATGAACCGCCTGCTCGACCTGGACCCCGTCTCGCGGATCGCCGTCCTCCAGCCCGGACTGCGCGCCCCCGAGGCCGAGGCGCTGCTCGCCGAACACGGCTTCACCCTCGGGCACTTCCCGCAGTCCTTCGAGTGGGCCACCATCGGCGGCTTCGCCGCGGCCCGCTCCAGCGGTCAGGCCTCCGCCGGCTACGGCCGCTTCGACGAGATGGTCCTCGGCCTGACCCTCGCCACCCCCGAGGGCACCGTCGAGACGGGCCGCGCACCCCGCTCCGCCGCCGGACCCGACCTGCGCCAGCTCATCCTCGGCTCGGAGGGCGCCTTCGGCGTCATCACCTCCGTCGCCGTACGGATCCGCCCGCTGCCGCAGGAACGGATCTACGAGGGCTGGCGGTTCGCCTCGTTCGAGGAGGGCGCGGCGGCCCTGCGGACCCTGGCCCAGGACGGTCCCCGTCCCACGGTGCTGCGCCTGTCGGACGAGACCGAGACGCTGATCGGACTCGCCCAGCCCGACGCCATCGGGGCGGACCTGGCGCAGAGCACCGCCGGATGCCTGGCGATCGCCGGGTACGAGGGCACCGCCGAGGACACCGCGCACCGCCGCGAGCGGGCCGCCGCCGTCCTCACGGCCTGCGGCGGAACCCTTGTCGGAGCCGAGCCCGGCGAACGCTGGGCGCACGGCCGCTACTCCGCGCCCTACCTGCGCGACGCCCTGCTCGACGTCGGCGCCTTCGCCGAAACCCTGGAGACCGCGGCGTTCTGGTCCCGCGTCCCCGACCTCTGCACGGCCGTCCGCACCGCGCTGACCGACACCCTCACCCGGGCCGGCACCCCGCCGCTGGTCATGTGCCACATCTCCCACGTGTACGAGAACGGCGCCTCGCTGTACTTCACGGTCGTCAGCGCCCAGGGCGAGGACCCGGTGGCCCACTGGGAGCCCGCCAAGCACGCGGCCAACGAAGCGGTCCTGGCCGCCGGCGGTACCATCTCCCACCACCACGGGGTCGGCACCGACCACCGCGACTGGTACGTCCGCGAGGCCGGCCCGCTCGGCATCTCGGCCCTGCGCGCCGTCAAGCGCAGCCTGGACCCCGACGGCCTGCTCAACCCGGGCGTCCTGCTGCCGGCCGACTGACGCACCGACCGCAACACCCACCGAACCACCGGCCGACCGGCCGGCCCGACCGATCCTCGCCGACCCCGCCTGCCCGGAGGCACACCGATGCGACAGTTCACCGCCGTCGTCAACCCGACCGCGGGCGGCTCCACCGCGGCGGCCACGCTGCTCCAGGTGGCGCGCCTGCTCCGGGAGGCCGGGGCCGGCCTGGAGACCGAGTACAGCCACAGCCTCGCCCACGCCCAGGACATCGCCCGCGCGGCCGGCGAGCGCGGCCGGATCGTCCTGGCCGTCGGCGGCGACGGCATCGCGGGCGGCATCGGCGGCGCGCTCAGCGGCACCGGAACCGTCCTGGGCCTCGTACCGGCCGGGCGCGGCAACGACTTCGCCCGCGCCCTGCACCTGCCCGCCGACCCCGCCGCCCTCGCCGAGGTACTGCTGCACGCCGAGCCCCGGTCCGTCGACACCGTCGAGGTGGAGTCGGCGGTCCACCCGCGCACCGTGGTCCTGGGCAGCGTGTACGCCGGGGTCGACGCCCTCGCCAACCGGCACGCCAACCAGGCCCGTCTGCTGCGCGGCGCCGCCTCCTACTACGCGGGCGGCCTGCGCGCCGTGACCACGTGGCGGGCGGCCGACTACCGGGTCACGGTCGACGGCGAGGAGCACACGCACCGCGGCTACACCGTCGTCGCGGCCAACTCCCCGTACTACGGCTCCGGCCGGCTCATCGCCCCGGCCGCCCGGGTCGACGACGGCCTGCTGGACGTCGTGATGATCCGCGAGGCACCCCGCCGGCTGTTCTTCGCCCTCATGAACGAACTGAAGACCGGCGCGCACGTCCGCCGTCCGGAAGTCCGCGTCCTGCGGGGCCGGGAGCTGCGCATCGAGGCGACCCGGCCGGTGCCCTACGGCGCCGACGGCGAGGTCGAGGCCACCCTGCCGGTGACCGTTCGGGTCCGCCCCGGGGACCTGTCGGTGCTGTACTGAGGCGGGCGCGCCGGGCTCGCGAGGTGCAGCACCGCCCGGCCCTGGGTAAGGGACGAGAGCCCGGCTGAGCGTGCCGGGGGAGGGGTGGTCGGACATGCCGCTGGAGCCTGCCGAGGGCGTGGTGCAGGCGGTCGTCCTGTACGACGGACGGCTGCTGCTGGTGGAGCAGGACGGCGGCTGGAGACTGCCGTCGGGCACCCCGCAGCCGGCCGAGACCGGGGAGGCCACGGCGGCTCGCGTCGTCTACGAACTCACCGGATACCTCGTCGACGGCACCGAGACACTCGGGCGGCGGGGCGCGGCCCCGGAGAGCGGGGCGTCGGCGGTGGTGTGCCAGCTCCTCAGCGAGTCCCCGTCCGACGGCGGTCGTTTCACCCCGGACCAGCTGCGCTGGGCGACACTGGCGGAGGCCGGTGACGTGGCACTGCCGGAAGCGGTCCTCGCCTATCTGCGGGGCCACACGCCCGTGTGAGACGTCAGCCCTCCGCCGGGCCGGGCGTCTCCTTCAGGAACCGCTCCCGGTCGACGACCACCCGGTCGATCTCGCCCGTCGCGACCAGCCGGCCCGCGCCGTCGACCGCCCGCACCGGAAAGGTGAGCCGCCGGCCCGCGACGGTGGAGGGGGGCCCGGCGGTCACGTCCACCCGGCCGCCCACCCGGGTGGCCCGCAGGTGCTGGACGCGGATGCCGGTCCCGACGGAGGTCAGGCCCGGTCCGGTGAAGGGGGCCGCGGCCCGTGCGGTCGCCGCTTCCAGCCAGGCGATCAGCCGCGGGGTGGCGAGAACGGGCACATCACCACTGCCCACCCGCTCCGCGGTGTCGGCTTCGGTCACCTCGTGGCGCATGACCCCACCCTACAGTTGAGCGTGTACCTGCCGATCGGGCCGATCAGGCGCGTCCGGCTCGTGCCCCGCGTGCTCCGTTTGCGGGGCGGTGGACGCCGGGGTTCAGTGATTACTGACCCCTCGCGCCCAGGAGCTGTCATGTCGATGTCGTGCGGTGCCCCGTTCGGTTCGTCGGATCCGTTCAGTGAGCTGTTCAACCGGTTCTTCGGGATGTCACCGGCGTCGTCGCCGCCCGCCGTGCAGCGCGTGCCCATCGGGCGACTGCTGACCGAATCGTCGACGCAGCTGCTGGCCCTTGCCGCGCAGCGGGCCGTCGAGGACGGCACCACCGACCTGGACACCGAGCACCTGCTCTGGGCGGCCACCAAGGTGGAGCCCTCACGCAGGCTGCTGCTGCAGGTGGGCGTGGATCCCGACTCGCTCGCGGCCGAGATCGCCAAGGTCCTGCCGCGCGAGTCCCGCGAGCCCTCCGCACAACCGGGCCTCACCCCCGCGGCCAAGCGCACGCTCGGCGCCGCCTACGCGCAGTCGCAGGCGGCCGGTGTCTCCTACATCGGTCCCGAGCACATCCTCGGCGCGCTGCTGGCCGACAGCGAGAGCGGTGCCGTGCGGCTGCTGCGGGCCGAGGGGATGGACACCGAGAAGCTGGCGGGCGTGGCGGAACAGGCCGCGCGCAGCGAGGCACCGTCCGCCGAGCGGAAGAAGCCGTCGACCACGCTGGACGAGTTCGGCCGGGACCTGACGGAAGAGGCGAAGGCCGGCAGGCTCGACCCGGTGGTGGGACGGGGCGAGGAGATCGAGCAGACCGTCGAGATCCTCTCCCGGCGGTCCAAGAACAACCCCGTGCTCATCGGCGAACCCGGCGTCGGCAAGACCGCGATCGTGGAGGGCCTGGCGCAGCGCATCGTGGCCGGTGAGGTCCCGCACACGCTGAAGGACAAGCGGGTCGTGGCCCTCGACCTGTCGGGCATGGTGGCGGGCGCCCAGTACCGGGGCCAGTTCGAGGAGCGGCTGAAGAAGGTCATCGAGGACGTCCAGGCGGCCGGCGGCGACATCATCCTGTTCATCGACGAGATGCACACGGTGGTGGGCGCCGGTGCGACGGGCGAGGGCTCGATGGACGCGGGCAACATGCTCAAGCCCGCCCTGGCCCGCGGGGAACTCCACGTGGTCGGCGCCACGACCATCGACGAGTACCGCAAGTACGTGGAGAAGGACGCCGCCCTGGAGCGCCGGTTCCAGCCGGTGCTGGTGCCGGAGCCCACCGTCGAGGAGACCGTGCAGATCCTGGAGGGGCTGCGCGACGCCTACGAGGCACACCACCAGGTCCGCTTCGACGACGCCGCGCTCGTCGCCGCCGCGGAGATGTCCGACCGCTACATCACCGACCGGTTCCTGCCCGACAAGGCCATCGACGTGATGGACCAGGCCGGCGCCCGGGTACGGCTGCGCAGCGCCGGCCGTTCCACCGAGGTCGTCAGCCGTGAGGACCGTATCGCCAAGCTGCGCCGGGAGCTCGAACAGGCCGTGTCCGCCGAGGACTTCGAGAAGGCCTCGGAGCTGAAGCGGCAGATCGCCGAGGAGGAGGGCGAACTCGCCGGGATCGAGGAGCGCCGGGAGGGCGTCGTCTCGGTCACGGACGCCGACATCGCGGACGTCGTCTCCCGGCGGACCGGGATCCCGGTCTCCCAGCTCACCGCGAGCGAGAAGGAGAAGCTCCTCCGGCTCGAGGAGGAGATGCACGCGAGGATCGTCGGCCAGGACGAGGCGGTGACCGCGGTCTCGCAGGCCGTACGCCGCAACCGGGCGGGGATGGGGGACCCGAACCGGCCCGTCGGGTCGTTCCTCTTCCTCGGCCCCACCGGCGTCGGCAAGACCGAACTCGCCAAGACCCTCGCCGCCCTGCTGTTCGGCGAAGAGGACCGCATGATCCGCTTCGACATGAGCGAGTTCCAGGAGAAGCACACCGTCGCCCGGCTGGTCGGCGCCCCTCCCGGATACGTCGGCTACGAGGAGGCGGGCCAGCTGACCGAGAAGGTGCGCCGGCAGCCGTACAGCGTGGTGCTGTTCGACGAGGTGGAGAAGGCGCACCCCGACGTCTTCAACACGCTGCTGCAGATCCTCGACGACGGGCGGCTGACCGACGCCCAGGGCCGCACCGTCGACTTCCGGCACTGCGTCGTCATCATGACGTCCAACATCGGCGCCCACCGCATCCTCGACCACCAGGGTGACGTGTCGGAGCTGAAGGACGAGTTGATGGACGACCTGCGGGGCCGGTTCCTGCCGGAGTTCCTCAACCGCATCGACGACATCATCATCTTCCACGCACTGACCGAGGACGACCTCGGGCAGATCGTGGACCACCTGCTCGACCGGAGCAAGCGCCGGGTGCACGCCCAGGGCCTGCACCTCGAGGTCACCGAGGCCGCGAAGAAGCTGCTCATCGCGCACGGCCACCAGCCGGAGTTCGGTGCCCGTCCGCTGCGCCGCACGATCCAGGCGGAACTCGACAACCGCATCGCCACCCTCCTGCTCGGCGGCGAGGCCGAGCCCGGCGACACGATCGTCGCCGACGTGGAGCACGACTCGCTGCACTGCTCGGTACGCAAGGGTGCTCCGGACACCGGCGAGGCCGTCGTATCACCCTGAAACCGGGCAGACATGCTCATTCAGTTCATGGTGGATATCGTGACCCTGACAAGGAGGTGCCATGTCCTCGAAGCGACGCCGGAAGAAGAAGTCCCGCCGCAAGCACGCCGCGAACCACGGGCGTCGGCCGCAGTGCTGATGCCGAAGGGGGCCCGGGAGGGCCCCCTTCGACGTCGCCGGCGGCCGTGACCGGGGTTCCGGCGGGCGCACGGGGCTTGAGGCGGCGCGGCAGGGTACCCGGTGGGCATGGCGAAGCTGCATCTTCCAGGGCGAGACCACCACCGACAGGGCAGCGACGAGGCCCCGGCACCGCCGGCACCCGCGCCGGACGAGGTCGGGCCCGACGAGCAGGTCGAGCGGGCGGCGCCCGACACCCCCGCGAAGCTGCCCAAGCGGGCATGGGGCGCGGTGCTCAAGGGCTCCCTGCGCGAGTTCCGGGACGACGAGCTGACCGACCGGGCCGCGGCGCTCACCTACTACGGGGTGCTGGCCCTGTTCCCGGCCCTGCTGGTGCTGGTCTCCCTGCTGGCGATCGGCGGCAAGTCGGTGACCGACAGGGTGCTGGCCGACCTCAGGAACCTCGCGCCCGGCCCCGCGCGGGACATCATCACCCGGGCCGTCGAGCAGCTGCAGAACGGCGCCGGCACCGGCTCGGTCGTGGCCGTGCTCGGCCTCCTGCTCGCAGTGTGGTCGGCGTCCGGCTACGTGGCCGCCTTCATCCGCGCCGCCAACGCCGTCTACGACATGCCGGAGGGCCGTCCGGTCTGGAAGATCCTGCCGGTGCGGGTCGGCGTGACGGTCGTACTGATGGTGCTCGCCGTGGCCAGCGCCCTGATCGTCGTCTTCACCGGCGGCTTCGCCCGCCGTGCCGGGCAGGCGCTGGGCATGGGCGACACGGCCCTGACGGTGTGGTCGATCGCGAAGTGGCCCGTCCTGGTCCTGCTGGTCACCGTGATGATCGCGATCCTGTACTGGGCGACGCCGAACGCCAAGGTGAAGGGCTTCAGGTGGATCACCCCCGGCAGCGTCGTCGCCCTGCTGATCTGGATGGCCGCCTCCGCCGCGTTCGCGGTGTACGTCGCGAACTTCGCCTCCTACAACAAGACCTACGGCGCCATGGCCGGCGTCATCGTCTTCCTGGTCTGGCTGTGGATCAGCAACCTGGCGATCCTGCTGGGCCTGGAGTTCGACGCGGAGACCGTACGGCAGCGGGCCATCGCCGGCGGTCTTCCCGCCACGGCCGAGCCCTACACCCGGCCGCGTGACACCACGAAGTGGGACGAGGAGGACCTGCGGCGCCTGGACGACAGGTGACGACGCCGAGGACCGCCCGCCGGCACTGCAGCCCGCTCGTCCGCCCGCTCGTCAGGCCGGGCGGCCCTGGCGGGGCTCGATCAGCCCGGTCTCGTAGGCGCGGTCCGAGTTCGCACGGCGGCGCATCGCTGCGCCGCCGCACCCTGGGCCAGGGGTGAGCGCCGGGCTGCGCCGGCGCTCGGGCCCGGCGCTCGCGCGGTGCGCTCAGGCGGCGGAGGGGCACGTTCGACTCGGGGTCACCAGCGGACGGCGGTGAAGTCGATGGGCCGCGGCCGGAGCAGGCGCGTGCGTTCCGTGAGGGCCCGCAGCCGCCGGGACATCTCCTCGGCGGCCAGGCGTTTGCGGTCGCCGTGTCCCGGCAGGACCCACTCGAAGCGCAGCCGCCCGGCCGTCCGGGCCAGGGAGGCGGCCAGTTCCTCGATGGAGTACCAGGTCACGCTCTCCGCGACCTCCAGATCGGAGGTGGTCCGGGACCAGTAGAAGCTGTCGCCGCTGAAGCAGTACCGGTCGTCCGCGAGGTAGAGCACGCTGCCCCGGGTGTGGCCGGGCAGGGGATGGGCGGTGACCCCCTCGCCGATCTCCGTGGCATCGCCCCCTCGGATCACCCGGTCCGCGTCCGGCGCCGCGTCGAGGTCGCCCTCGTGGATCCACAGGCGGGCGCCGAAGTGGTCGGCGTAGCGGCGGCCGTGGGCGGCGTGGTCGCGATGGGTGAGGAGCACATCGGTGACGGGGCCCCGGGCCGTGTACCGCGTGGCGAGCGCCGGGCTCCAGCGCGGTGTGTCGATCATCATCGCCGTACCGGACGGCCTGAGCAGCAGGTAGGAGTTGGCCCCCGCGGTGTGCCGGGAGTTGTGGCCGCAGACCAGCACGCCGTCGTCCAGGGCCATCGGGAAGGGGTCCAGTCCCGGGTCCGGCTGCCCGGACACCGGACGGATCGAGCGCGTGGGGCAGGCGAACACGGCGGCGTGTAAGCGGCGGTTCTCCGCCTCGTCGCCCGGCGCTCGCAGGATCCGGGACTTTCCTTGCGACTCGCCGATCAGCCCGGGTGCGAACTGTCGGGCGACGTCGCAGTTGGTGCACCGGTCGTCGACGTACCAGTCGGCCATGGCAGCGCTCCTTCGCGTGAAGGCGCCCCGGCAGGGGTGCCGATTCTCCAGGGATATCCCATGCGCGGCCGAAGTCGTAGGCCATGTCGATCTGGTCTTTCGCGCCCGGCGCTGCTCGCACGGGGCGACAGCCGACGAGTGTCACTCTGAGTGACGGTAAGGCATGAGATCCATAACGATCTCGGCCAGGCCCTTGTTTGCGGAGTGATCCGTTCTAGCCTCCGGCCATGCCGTTTCTTTCAAGCCGCCGCAGAAGACCCCGTCTCGCCCCGGAACTCGACGACCAGGACCTGGGCCGGCTCTTGAAGACTCTCCTGGCGACCACCAGGACCGGGACCATCGCCACCACGGACCTGTGCGTGGCGCAGATATCCCGCCTCCTGGCACAGGATCCGGGCGACTGGGACCGCCGTGGACACCGCATGGGTGTCCTCGCGGAGTACCTCGCCGGATCCCACCTGCCGCGCTCCTGGGCCACGCGCGAACCGCACAACGCGAGCGCACTGCTGCTGCACGCCTGGTCGCAGGTCGCCCAGGCGCGCACCGAGGGGCGGTTGGAGGACGCCGCCGGTGCCGCCCAGTGCTGTCTGAAGGCCGCCGACATCGTTCCGGAGGACCCCACCCCGTGGGTCGCCCTGCTGGAGGTGGCGCGCCTGGAACGCTGGGAACAGCCCCGTGTGTTCGGCGTGTGGAACGAGGTGCTCGCCCGCGACCGCTGGAACCGTGAGGCCTATCTGAGCATGCTCTCCTACCTCACCCCGGAGGAGGCGGGCTCACGCATCCAGGTGCTGGAGTTCGTGGACGCCCTGTGCGCGCGCATGCCGGCCAACGCGCCGTGCGCGGCCGTCGAACTCACCGCGCAGGTCTTCCAGTACCACACCATCCTCGGCCGGGGCGGCTTCGAGGCGCTGGTGGCCCGCAACCACTGGACCCGGCCGATGGCCGCCCAGGCCCTCGACCGCGTGGCACACACCTGGAGCCAGCCGGGCTTCCTGCGTCACGCCAAGGCGCTCGCCGACCTCAACCTCCTCGCCTACGCGCTGACGGCCGCGGACCGGCGGGGCGAGGCCCGGCCGCTGTTCGAGGCGCTCGGTGGCGTGGCCACCGCATGGCCGTGGCAGGCCGGCGGTGAGCCGCTGAGCGAGTTCGAGCAGGCGCAGCGGAGGGCGACCGGCCTGTGAGTGCCGCGAGGCCGGCTCGGTGACCGGTGCGCCGCCTTCACCGGGGTTCCTCCGCGTGCCCTGACCGGGTGCGCCATTCCTCTTCGAGGACGCCGAACACGAGGGAGTCCCGCCAGCCGTCCCGGATCAACCGGGTGTGACGCAGCTGCCCCTCACAGGTCATGCCCAGCTTGGTCAGCACCCGGGACGAGCCCACGTTGCGCGGGTCACAGGTGGCGTGGATCCGGTGGAGGGCCAACTCGCCGAATCCGTAGGCGAGAAGCTCCCGTCCGATCCGCGTCGCGATGCCCCGCCCCCACAGGCGCGGATGCACGACGTAGGCGATCTCGCCCTGGCGGTCGCGGGTACTGCGCACGTGCAGCTCGCCCATGCCCACGACGGCCCGGCCGAGGACGGCCGCGAAGGCGTGCCGGTGGCACGGGTCGTCCGACCAGGCCCCGGCCGCCGTGGCGACGAAGTCCCGCGTCTGCTCCTGGGTGTTCGGCCCCCACGGCTGGAACCGGCAGGCCTCGGTGAGCCGTGCCCACGCGTGTACGGCCGGCCAGTCCTGTGCGGTGATTCTGCGCAGTGTCACCGGTCTCTGGCTCATCGGGAGATCATGCCCCGGACGCGAGGGACCGGACCAGGGGGAGAGCGCCTCCCGGAGTGAGTCTCCGCCCGCCTCGACTGCGGTGCTCACGGAAAGTGCCGGATCCGTCACGGAAAGGATTTGGCCCCCTGCATGCACTTACCCGGCGGTTGGGGGCACCCGGAGAACAGGAGCATTGATATCGGCAGGAGGCACACCATGATCGCCCTCGGCATCATTCTGCTCGTGGTCGGATTCCTCACGGGCCTATCCATCCTCTGGACCATCGGCATCATTCTGCTCGTGGTCGGAGCCGTCCTCTGGCTGCTGGGATCCATGGGACACGCCGTCGCAGGCCGCCGGCACTACTGGTGATCTCGCTGCCGTACGACCTGCCCGCACCGATGTCGTCCGGCCCCCCGCTCCCGTCGCCCGCCGACGGGAGCGGAGTGAGAGGGCCCCGCACGGGCCGGGTCCGTCCACGGGTCCGTCTCACCTCACGAAGCGTGAGGCTCCGAGATTGACCAGATGACCGACCATCCCGACCTCCACGCCGTCCGGCGTGGACCGGGCCGAGGTGAAGCCGACGTTCTCCGGGAGACTCACCCGCCAGCTGGCGGCAGCCTGTTGGGCGCCGGGAACGGTCAGGGAGATCTCGTCGCCCTGGGCGAGGAACGTGCCCGTGCCGTTCCGGTCGGTCCCGCCGGCCGCACCGGTGATCCTGACGCGGGCGGCCTGTCCCTGTGACCCCGGGGCCTGCGAGACCTTGACGGGGCCTGCGGTGCGCCCGATGCGCGACAGCACGCCGGACAGCTGGTCGTACGTCAGGAACAGCGAGCCGGTGGCCAGGTCCGCCTCGGCGTCGCGGGCGGTCAGCGAGGTCACGTGCACGTGCTGCAGGTCGAGGGAGAGCTTCTCGACGGTGAGATAGCCGCCCTGGGCGTTGCTCGTGGTGTCCACGGTGAACTTCCCGGCCGACAGCTTGACGTCGTCGAAGTCCTGCGCGAACGCCTGGGTGAGGAACGGGAAGCCCTCGATCGACACGTCCAGATGTCCGTCGGTGGTGTTGCCGTAGTCGTACTTCTCCCTCGCGAGCTGTGTGACCTCTTTGTCCGCGTAGTGCACGGCGACACGGTCGGCGACCGTGAAGAGCACGGCCAGCACCACGACCGTGATGGCCAGCACCTTGACCCAGCGACGTCTCATGACCGCTTCCCCCGTTCCCTGAACTGATCATGCACACGATCAGCGTGCGATCCCTGATCATGCACGCTCCGAGCGCTGGGGAAAAGTTACGGCCGTGCCGCACCCGGCCGGCCGCCGTCACCAGCCGGTCAGCAGCAGGTGGTTGAGGAGGAGGGCGAGCACGGCCTGGGCGGTGAGCCACACGCGGGGGCGGGGGAGCAGCGCACAGGCCGGGAGCAGCCACAGGGCGAAGGGGAGCCAGATGCGTTCCGTCTCGGCCTTGCTCATGCCGGACAGGTCGGCGATCAGCAGGGCGAGCAGAGCGGTGAGGACCAGGACCGCGAGGCGCGCGGGTGCGGCGGCGGGACCGGGGCTGGGCGCGCCACGGAGCAGGATCGGGTTCCCCGCCGTGCCGCGGAACCGGATCGGGTTTCCCTCCGTGCCGCGTGGCCGGACCAGTTCGGCTGCCGTGCGTCCCAGGCCCGCCGCCGTGGCCGGGCCGGTGATGAGCACGGTGCAGGCGAGGTTGGCCCACACCCAGTAGCCGTAGGGACGGATGCCGCCCACTCCCTGGTTGTAACGGACGACGAGGAGGCGGTAGGCGTGCCACCAGTCGAAGCCGGCGAGCGTGAACAGCGCGGGCAGCACGGCCAGTCCGGCGAGCAGCGGCACCAACAAGGTGGGGCGGGCGCGGAGTCCCGGCCGGCCGAGCACGAGGACCGCCGCGCCGATCAGGGCGAAGAGCGTGAGGCCGTAGGAGAGATAACAGGTCAGGCCGAACAACAGCCCTGAGGCCGCCGCCCAGCACCAGGAGCCCCGCGTCACGGCCCGTGCCAGCAGGGCCACGGCCCAGGCGGCGACGGCCGCGAAGTAGCCGTCGGCGGACGTGCCCTGCCACACCGCGGCCGGGGCCAGGACCAGGAAGGGGGCGGCCCGCCGGGCGAGGCTCTCGTCGGCCAGCGCGCGGATCGCGGTCAGGACCGCCACGCAGCCCGTCGCGCCGACCGTGATGCACCACATCCCGGCCCAGCCGCCGCCATGCAGCCCGATCCGGTCGAGCAGGACGAAGGTCAGGGTGGCGGCCGGGGGATGGCCGGCGATGTGGGCGGGCCAGGGGGCGGGGGTGCCGCTGACGATGTGGTGGGTGAAGTCCCGCAGGGTGGCCGGGATGTCATGGAAGCGGCCGATGACCTGGAGGTACTCGTTGCGGGTGGTGAGCCTGCCCGCGATGCCCCGGTGCCAGCCGTCGACCAGCGCGAGCGAGAGGATCCAGGCCAGCGCGGTCGCCCAGGCGGCGGGGAGCAGCGCCCGCCAGGGGAGGCGGGCCGCGACGGCGGGGCCGTACGCCACGGTGGCCGCCGCCACCGCCAGGGCCGCCGGGGTGCCGGGGCCGACGTGCGGGTCCCATTCGGCCAGCACCGGTGGCCAGTGCACGAACAGCGTGCGGCGGGTGTCCTGGATGTGGCGGCCGACGACGACGGCCGCCGTCACGAGGAGGGCGGCGGCGCCTGCGGCGACGAGGTCGCGGCGGAGGGAGCGGGTCACAGCGGAACGCTAGGCCGAGAGGCCGGCGCCGGGCCGCAGTCCGGGCCGGACGTCAGCGTTTCGTCATGGGTCGGGCAGCGCTGTCCGGGCCCCGCGCGGCCTACGGTCGGGGCATGCGCGACCATCCCCGGCTTCCCACGTCACCCGGCTTCTGGCGCAGCCCGCTGCGCGGCCCCTGGTTCACCTCGGTGCTCGGCCTCGTCCTGTTCGCCGGCATCACCGTGCTCTTCGTGACCGGTCTGCTGTCGTACGCCGCCTACAACCCGGACCTGTCCCCGGTGAACGACCAGACCCCGGACAAGGGCCTCCTCGGCTTCTACCTGTTCGCCTGGCCGACCGGCCCGGTGTGGCTGTACCGGCTCACCCAGGGCGTGCACGTCGGCCTCGGCATCGCCCTGATCCCCGTCCTGCTCGCCAAACTGTGGTCGGTGGTGCCGAAGCTGTTCGCCCTGCCGCCGGCCCGCTCCGTCACCCACGCGCTGGAGCGGATCTCGCTGCTGCTGCTGGTCGGCGGCGGACTGTTCGAGTTCACGACCGGGGTGCTCAACGTCCAGCTGGACTACGTCTTCCCGGGCTCCTTCTACCCGCTGCACTTCTACGGGGCCTGGGTGTTCTTCGCCGCGTTCGTGGCCCATGCCGTGCTCAAGACACCGGCCGCCCTGCGCACCGTACGGTCGCGCAGGCCGGACCGCACCGCACCGGAACCCGACCTCCTGGTCTCCCCGCGTCCCGACCCGCCGACCGTCTCCCGGCGCGGCGCGCTGGGCCTGGTCGGCGCCGGCTCGCTGCTGCTCCTCCTGACCACGGTCGGGCAGAGCCTGGGCGGCCCGTTCCGCCGTACGGCCCTGCTCGCGCCGCACGGCACGGCCGAGCCCGGCGGCGGGCCGAACGGCTTCCAGATCAACAAGACCGCCGCCTACGCCGGGATCACCCCGGCCGACGCCCACGAGGACGCCTGGCGGCTCGTCGTCACCGGCCGCACCGGCACCGTCCGGCTCAGCCGCGCCGAACTGCTCCGTCTGCCCCAGCACAGCGCGTCGTTGCCGATCGCCTGCGTGGAGGGCTGGTCGACCGCCGACCAGTGGTGGCGCGGGGTGCGGCTGCGGGACCTCGCGGCGCTCGTCGGGTACGACGGTGATCCGCCGGACGTGTTCGTGGAGTCCCTGCAGCGGCACGGCGCCTTCCGGCACGCCGCCCTGCGCGCCAACCAGGTGGCCGACCCGCGCGCCCTGCTCGCCCTCCACGTCAACGGCGAGCCCCTGTCCCCCGACCACGGCCACCCGGCGCGGGTCATCGTGCCCGCGGCCCCCGGTGTGCTCAACACCAAGTGGGTGGCCCGGCTGACGTTCGGAGAACTGTGATGCCGCGTCGCGTCCCGGTCGGCAGTCCCTTCCAGCTGCTGCTGCTCGCCTGCTCGTTCGCGCTCGCCGGCTACGCCGGGGTCCGGCTGTTCGCCGGTGACCCGACCGGTGTGGCCCTGTGGATCGTGGGCGCGGCCCTGCTCCACGACCTCGTCCTGCTGCCGCTGTACGCGGTGCTGGACCGGGCGGCCGTCCGCGGCCTCGGGGCGGCCGGCCGGCGCACCTGGACGCCGTACGCGCGGGTGCCTGCCGCCCTGTCCGGGCTGCTCCTGCTCGTCTGGTTCCCGCTCATCAGCGGCATGGTGGACCAGCGCTACCGGTCGGCCACCGGACTGTCCCCGGACGGCTTCCTCGCGCGCTGGCTGCTGATCACCGCCGTCCTCTTCGGCGGTTCGGCGCTGCTGCTCGCCGTCCGGCTGCGCAGGGCCACGAAGCGCCGGTCGCCGGCCGTCCACTGACCGGCCGTCCACTGATCCGCCGTCCACTGACCGGTCGTCCACTGATCGGTCGTCCACTGATCGGCCGGCCGCCATCCGGCCCGGACCGCGAGCCGCAGCAGGGCCGGCGTGCCGATCCGTGCCCACGGGAACGGGTCGCCCGGCGCGGCCCGGTCGTGGGCGACGTCGACGACCTGCACCAGGGTGCGTTCCTCGATGTCCACGGGCGCCGTCTCGGCGAGCAACAGGCCGCCGGGGCGCAGGATCCGGGCGATGCGCCGGAGCAGGGCCCGCGGGTCGCCGCCGATCCCCACGTTGCCGTCCATGAGCAGCACGGTGTCCCAGCGGCCCTCGCCGGGCAGCGGCTCGAAGACCGAGCGGCGCAGCGCCGGGCAGCCGAGCCGTGCCGTCTGCTCCACGGCGGCCTCACTGACGTCGATGCCGAGCGCGGTACGGCCCCGGGCGGCGAGCTCCGCCACCAGCCGGCCCGGCCCGCAGCCGACATCGAGGACGGCGCCCTCGCACCGGTCCAGCACCGCCCGGTCGACCGCGTCGGCCCGTGCGCACCAGCGCTCCACCTCCAGCGGCAGCAGCCAGCCGTCGGTACGGCGCAGAAACAGCGGGCCCCGGCCGGTGCGCAGCGCCGCGGAGTAGGGGTCGGCGGCCGCCCAGGCCGGGCGGGCGGCAGGCGCGGTGCTCATCGCGGGGTGACCGGCGTACAGCGCGCCAGCCGGGCCGCGAACCGGCCGTTCGGGGCCAGCGCGGCGACGGCACGGGCGTCGGCGGCCGTGTCCACGTCCCGCAGGCAGGGCAGGTCGCGCACCCGCAGCCCGGCGGCCACCAGCCGCCGCCGCTGCACGGCCCCCGTCACCGGCGTCGACATGGGCACGCCCCGCAGCAGCGCAGGGTCGGGCGCGGCCAGGCCCAGGGCCCAGAAACCACCGTCCTGCGCCGGACCCAGGCAGGCGTCGCAGTCCGTGAAGTCCACGGCGAGCAGGTCCGGTGTCACCTGCGGGGTGTCCATGCCGATCAGCAGGGCGGGTCCGGAGCAGTGTGCGAAGGCGTCCGCCAGCCGCTCGTCCAGCCCGCCCGCGCACTGCGGCAGCACCTCGAAGCCGGGTGGCAGCCAGGAGCCGGCGGCACCGTCGAGGACGAGGACGCGCCGGGACGCGGGGGCGGCGGCCACGGCGCGCAGGGTGTCGGCGAGCGCCGCCTCCGCCAGCTGCGCGGCCTGCTCCGGGCTGAACGGCGGGGTGAGCCGCGTCTTGACCCGCCCCGGGCGCGGCTCCTTGGCGATGACGAGGAGTGTGGTCACCGTACGGCCCTCCCGGCTGCCCGGGGCCCGGCGGCGGGCGGTTCGGCCAGGACGCGGCGCATGTCCCGCACCGCCTGCCAGGTGCCGCGCCAGGTGCCGGTCACCTTGGACGCACCGGTGCGCGGCAGATACGGCACGTCGTGCTCGGTGATCCGCCAGCCGGCGTCGGCGGCGCGGACCACCATCTGCAGCGGGTAGCCGCTGCGCCGGTCGGTGAGGCCGAGCCCGAGCAGCGGCTCGCGGCGGGCGGCGCGCAGCGGACCGAGGTCGTGCAGCCGCAGCCCGGTGCGCCGGCGCAGCATCCGCGCGAGCGCGAGATTGCCGGCCCGGGCGTGCGCGGGCCAGGCGCCCCGGCCCTGCGGGCGCCGCCGGCCGAGCACCAGGTCGGCCTCGCCCGCCCGGACCTCGGCGGCGAACGGCACGAGGAGCGCGGGGTCGAGGGAGGCGTCGCAGTCGCAGAAGCACACGACGTCGCCGGTGGCCGCGGCCAGTCCGGCGTGGCAGGCGGCGCCGAAGCCGCGCCGCGGCTCGTGCACCACGGTCGCGCCCAGCGCACGCGCCACCTCGCTGGAGCCGTCGGTGGAACCGTTGTCGACGACGATGGCGCGCCAGCCGGCCGGGATCCGGGCGAGCACCCAGGGCAGGGCCTCGGCCTCGTTCAGGCAGGGCAGCACCACGTCGACGTCCGATGAAGGGGTCGTCACGGGTTTCACCCTACGAACGCGAATCAGGCATACCGGACCAGTGCTCCTTACGAAACGCGGACGCCGTACCCACCGGCACGCCGGGCGCGGACCCGCGGTGCGAGGCTGGAGGCATGCAACAGCCCTACGAGCCCCACCCGGCCGACGCCGCCGACGGGGCGGCCCGGGTCCTCGTCGTCGACGACGACCCGACCGTCGCCGAGGTCGTCGCCGGCTACCTGGACCGGGCCGGATACCTGGTCGACCGCGCCGAGGACGGCCCGACGGCCCTCACCCGCGCCGCCGCGCACCGGCCCGACCTGGTGGTCCTGGACCTGATGCTGCCCGGCATGGACGGCCTGGAGGTGTGCCGGCGGATGCGGGACCGGGGACCGGTGCCGGTCATCATGCTCACCGCCCGCGGCGACGAGGACGACCGCATCCTGGGCCTGGAGGTCGGCGCCGACGACTACGTCACCAAGCCCTTCAGCCCCCGCGAACTCGTCCTGCGCGTGGAGTCGGTGCTGCGCCGCAGCCGCCCCGCCACCGGCGGCCACCGGCTGGCGGCGGCCGGTCTGACGGTCGACCCCGACGCCCGCAGGGCCACCAAGAACGGCGGCGAACTCGGCCTCACCCTGCGGGAGTTCGACCTGCTCGCCTTCTTCCTGCGGCACCCGGGACGGGCGTACAGCCGCGAGGACCTGATGCGCGAGGTGTGGGGCTGGGACTTCGGCGACCTGTCGACCGTCACCGTGCACGTCCGCCGGCTGCGCGGCAAGGTGGAGGACGACCCGGCGCGGCCCCGCCTGATCCAGACGGTGTGGGGCGTCGGCTACCGCTTCGAGCCCGGTACGGCGGTGGGCTGACCGTGCGCGACACCCTCCTCATCGTCCTGTACGCCTTCGCCGGCGCCGCCGCCACCGGGCTCGCCGGAGCCGGTGTGCTGCGCCTGATCCGGCGGCGCTCGCTCATCGCCTCGCTCGCCGTGGTCGCGGCGGTCGGCGTGGTCGCGATGCTGGCCGGAACGCTCGCCGTCGCGTGGGCGATGTTCCTGTCCCCGCACGACCTGAGCGTCGTCACCACGGTCGTCGCCATGGCGGCCGTGGTCTCTCTGGTCACCGCGCTGCTGCTGGGCCGCTGGGTGGTCGCCCGCAGCCGTGAACTCACCGACGCCGCACGGTCGTTCGGCGACGGCGGTGCCTTCGCCGCGCCGCACGGTCCGGCCACCGCCGAGCTCGAGGCGCTCAGCCGTCAGCTGGCCGCGACCAGCGCCACGCTCGCCGAGTCCCGCGAGCGGGAGCGGGCGCTGGAGACCTCCCGGCGGGAACTGGTCGCCTGGATCTCGCACGACCTGCGCACCCCGCTGGCCGGGCTCCGGGCGATGTCCGAGGCGCTGGAGGACGGTGTGGCCGCCGACCCCGACCGCTACCTGAAGCAGATCCGCACCGAGGTGGAACGGCTCAACGACATGGTCGGAGACCTCTTCGAGCTCTCCCGCATCCACGCGGGCACGCTGCCCCTGAGCCCCTCCCGGATCTCCCTGTACGACCTGATCGGCGACGCCCTCGCGGGAGCCGACCCGCTGGCCCGGGAACTCGGGGTGCGGCTCGTCGGCGACCGGGTCGAGCCGGTGCCGGTGGAGGTGGACGGCAAGGAGATGAGCCGCGTGCTGGGCAACCTCCTGGTCAACGCCATCCGTCGTACCCCGCCCGACGGCACGGTCGCGGTCGCCGCCGAACGCACCGACGCGGGCGTGGTGCTGTCCGTCACCGACGGCTGCGGCGGCATCCCCGAGGAGGACCTGCCGCGGGTCTTCGACACGGGCTGGCGCGGCACCGACGCCCGGACGCCCCCGGCGGGAGCGGGCCTCGGCCTCGCCATCGTCCGGGGCATCGTGGAGGCCCACCGGGGCCGCGCCGAGGTCCACAACATCCCGGGCGGCTGCCGCTTCGAGGTAACCCTGCCGACGGCACCGTAACCGCGCTCACGCGATCGGTGGCCGTCCCGGCCCGCGTGCCGCTCGGGGGTGATGGTGGCGGCGGCTTCTGGCTGCGCTCACGCGATCGAGCCCGGCCCGCGTGCCGCTCGGGGGTGATGGCGTCGGCGGTCCCTGGTCGCGCTCATGCGTTACGGAGCGCGGCCCGTGTGGCGCTTGGAGGTGATGGTGGCGGTGGCTTCCGGCCGGGCCCACGGGAGCCCGGCTCGTGCCACTTTGGCGGTGACGGTGGCGGCGGCCTCTGGTCGCGCTCATGCGTTCCGGGGTCCGGCTCGTGCCGGTCGGGGGTGTTGGTGCGGCGGCTTGTGGTCACGCTCACGCGATCGGGAGCCCGGCCCGCGTGGCGCTTGGGGGTGATGGTGGCGGCGGTCCCTGGTCGCGCTCATGCGTTACGGAGCGCGGCCCGCGTGGCGCTCGGAGGTGACGGTGACGGTGGCCCCCGGTCGCGCTCACGTGTCCCGCAGGCCGGCTCGGGCGAACTCACGCATGCCCTCGGTGAAGCCGGTCCGCGGCTTCCAGCCCAGTGCGGCCCGCAGCCGGGAGGAGTCGGCGGTGATGTGCCGTACGTCCCCCAGCCGGTACTCCCCGGTGACCACGGGCTCCGGGCCGCCGCAGGCGTCGGCCAGCGCCCGCGCCATCTCCCCGACGGTCCGGGGCTCGCCGCTGCCGGTGTTGTACGCGGTGAGGGCGCCCGGTGCCGCCTCGGCCTCCAGCGCCGCCACATTGGCCGCCGCCACGTCCCCGACGTGCACGAAGTCCCGGCGCTGCCGCCCGTCCTCGAACACGCGCGGAGCCTCGCCCCGGGCGAGCGCGGAGCGGAAGAACGAGGCGACCCCGGCGTAGGGGGTGTTCCGGGGCATGCCGGGCCCGTACACGTTGTGGTAGCGCAGCGACACCGCCGAGCCGCCCGTACAGCGGGCCCAGGCGGCGGCCAGGTGTTCCTGGGCGAGCTTGGTCGTGGCGTACACGTTGCGGGGGTCGGCCGGGGCGTCCTCACCGACCAGCCCGGGTGAGAGCTGCTCCCCGCACTCCGGGCAGCGCGGCTCGAACCGTCCCGCGTCCAGGTCGGCCACGGCCCGCGGGCCCGGGCGTACGACACCGTGGCGTGGGCACGTGTACCGGCCCTCGCCGTAGACCACCATCGAGCCGGCCAGCACCAGGCGCCGTACCCCCGCCTCCGCGAGGGCGGCGAGCAGGACGGCCGTGCCCAGGTCGTTGCGCGAGACGTACTCCGGCGCGTCGGCGACACCGTCGCCGAGCCCGACCATCGCCGCCTGGTGGCAGACGGCGTCGACACCGGCCACCGCCCGGGCGACCGCCTCCGCGTCGCGGACGTCGGCGCGGGGGTCCGCGGCGACGTCGTACACGAGCGGCTCGTGCCCGCTCTCCCGCAGCGCCGTGACGACGTGGGACCCGATGAAACCGGCACCGCCGGTGACCAGTACGCGCATACGGCCACGCTAGACGCGGACGGCCCGGCCGCCACGGGACGCGGCGGGCACGTCATCACTCGGTAAGGGACGGCCGCGCGGCGGTCGCCGGCCGCCGGGCCCGAGCGGGTGCCGGGCCCGACGGAGCGGGGATCAGCCCTGCTGGGTCTTCAGGCCCTTGACCGACGTCACGATCTCGGCGGCGAGCTTCTTCGCGCTCGCGGCGCCGTTGTCGCCGCCGTCCGTGGACAGCACGCTGACGACGGCGGTGCCCACCCGGGCGGCGATCAGCGTGGTGCCGTTGGTCCAGGTCGGGTCGGTCAGGGTGATGGTGTACGCCTGGTCCCCGAGGCCGGGGGTCGAGGCCCCGGTGACCTTCACCTTGCTCTTGGTGTCGGTGTCCGTGTAACCCGGGCAGGCGGCGACGACCTTGGCCAGGCCCTTCATCACCTCCGCCGACGCCGAGCCGCGGTAGACGTCGATCTCCTGGTCGAGTTCGGCGGGGATCTTGCCGTCGGCGTACGAGTTCTGCGCGAACGACACCCCGTCGATCCCGGTCAGGCCGATCCACCCCGTGGAGCCGAGGTTCGCGCACTTCGGCTTGGCGGCGCTCTTGGTGGTCTGGGTCTGGTACGAGTCCCCGGTGTCCCGGCTCATGCTCGCGTCGAGGGCGAACGACGAGGGGAAGGACGACGCGGGCGCCAGGGCCTTCTTCAGCTGCGTGCCCGTCGGCAGGCCCGCGTCGGGGTTCTTGGCCTTGCTGGATGCGGCCGTGTCTTTGCCGGAGTCGCCGGAGCCGGAGGAGCAGGCGGCCAGGGCCAGCGGGAGAGCCGCTACGGCGAGCACCTTCAGGGCACGGGAGGGGAGACGCATCGGATTCCTTGTCGGAAAGGTCGCACGGTGCCACGCCGGATGGGGGGTGGGGCCGTGCGCACCGTTGCGTTCGCGGGTGCGCCGGAGGCCGGGCGGCAGGCCCGGATGATCACGAGCCGGGCCTGACCATAGATCGTTTCAGGACACGAAATGATCACTTATCACTCATGAATCGGCAAAGTCGCTGTCATTCGGCTATGGATTTACTCTCTCTTGGTGAACGCTCAGGCCCGTGCGCCGCCGTCCACGCGCAGCACCGTGCCCGTCACGAAGGAGGACCGGTCGCTCAGCAGCCACGCCGCGGCCTGGGCGATCTCCTCGGGATCGGCCGCCCGGCGCAGCGGAGTCAATGCCGTGAGCCGGTCCTGCAGGCCGGGCGACACCGACTCCCAGGTCCGGATCATCTCCGTCAGCGTGTTGCCGGGCGCGATCGCGTTCACGCGGATGCCCTCGGGGCCGTAGGTGACGGCCGCCGACTCCGTCAGGCTGTTCACCGCCCGCTTCATCGCCCCGTATGCGGGCAGCTCCGGGTTGCCCCGCAGGCTGCCGACGGACGAGTTGTTGACGATGGCGCCCGTCCCCGCGGTGGCCCGGATCGCGGCGACCTCGGCGGCCATCGCGAGCCAGACGCCCTTCAGATTCACCGTGTACACGCGGTCGAACTCGGCCTCCGAAAGCTCGTCCAGGGGGCCCGGCGGCTGGATCGTCGCCCCGTTGTTGAAGGCGATGTCGAGCCGGCCGTACAGCTCCACGGCCCGGTCCACGGCGGCGCGCACACTCCCGGCGTCGGCCAGGTCGCACACGACGTGGTCGGCGGTCCCGCCCGCCGCCCGCACCTCCTCGGTCACGGCCTTCAGCTGGGCCTCCGTGCGGGCCGCGAGCAACACCCGCGCTCCCTCCCGGGCGAACAGCCGTGCCGCGGCGGCGCCGATCCCCCGCCCGGCCCCGGTGACGAAGGCGGCCTTCCCGGCCAGCAGGCCCGGCGGTGTCCCCGGCGTCCGGGCGGTGTCCGGGGCTCGCGAGGTGTCGTTGCGTATGTCGTCCATGGCGGTGAGCCTGCTCCCGCGCGCCGGGCCCAGCCAGGCACCGGCAGTACCTGGATGGCACCGCGGAACATCCGCACACTGGGCCTGTGGACAAAGCAGAACTGGCGGCCTTCCTGCGCAGCAGGCGGGAGCGGATCGGCCCCGCCGACGTCGGCCTGCGCGCCGGTCCGCGCCGCCGCACACCGGGGCTGCGGCGCGAGGAGGTGGCGCTCCTGGCGTTCATCTCGACCGAGTACTACACGCGGCTGGAGCAGGCGCGCGGCCCGCGCCCGTCCCGCGAGGTGCTGGCCGGGCTGGCCCGGGCGCTGCGCCTGTCGGACGCCGAACGCGACCACCTCCACCTCCTGGCCGGCGCCCCACCGGACCCTCCGCCCGGCCCGCCGCGCGAGGTCCGGCAGAGCATCCTGGACCTGGTGCACCGGCTGCCGCGGTCGGCGGTCTTCGTGACCTCGGCCATGCTGGAGGTGCTCGCCTGGAACGAACTGGCGGCGGCCCTCATGGAGGACTTCTCGGCCCTGCCGCGCCGCGACCGCAACCTGGCCCGCCGGGTCATCCTCGGGCCGCACCCCGACGGGCGCCGGCTGTACGGGGTGTCCGACGCCGACGCGTTCGCCCGCCACGCGGCCCGGCGGCTGCGCAGGACCGCCGCCCGCTACCCCGAGGACCCCGAGGTGACCGGACTCGTCCGGGAACTGCGGGACGGCAGCGAGGAGTTCGCCCGGCTCTGGGCCGCCCACGACGTGGACGCGGGGCCCGCGCTGTGCAAGACGTTCCAGCACCCGCTGGTCGGGCCGGTCACCGTCAGCTGTGACGCCCTCGACGTCGCCGACCGGGACCAGCAGGTGGTGATCTACACCGCCGTGCCGGGCTCCCGGTCCGAGGAGGCACTGCGCCTGCTGTCGGTCGTCGGCACCCAGCGCATGGACGCGCCCGGCTGAGTCGCACCCGGCTGAGTCGCGCCCGGCTGAGTCGCACCCGGCTGAGCCGTGCCCGGCTCAGCCGCCCCGGCCGGGGCGGCAGCCGGGGTGTCCGCCGGGGTGTCAGCCGCGTTGGAAGAACTCCACCTCGGCGAGCGCGACATGACGACCCGCCGTGAGCCCCGTGACCGACCGCAGCACCAGCCGCACGGTCACCACGTCGTCGATCCCGGTGGCCACCGTCTGCGGTCCCGGCTTGTCGCTGAGACCGATCGTTCTGCGGTGCACGCTGCCGTCCGCCGAGGTGACCTCCAGATCCATCCCGAGAGCGCGGGCCTCACGGGCGTACTCCTCGGGTTCCTTCGACGCGCCGTTGGTGATGATGAGGTCGACCATCCGGAACGGCTTGGCGAAGGTGTACGTCACCGAGGCACCCGCCCCCGGCGCGCCCCAGTACCGATTGCTGAGGCCGTCCGTCGTGTTCGTCACCGGATGCCCCGGGACCTGCGCGCCGGCCCGCACGCCCACCGGGGTGACGGCCTTGGCGTCGCCGAGCTTGTCCCGGGTGTCCTCGAACAGGGCCCGCCCTGCGGGCAGCAGGAGGAACGCGGCCACGGCCAGCGCCACGACCACGGCGAGGGTCACCAGGAGCCGCACCGGCCGCCCGGAGCCCGCCCGCACCCGGCGCCGGAACGGCCAGACCGTCCGCCACCACGGCAGCGGGGCGCGCTGCGCCGCCGGGGTCAGCGGGCTCGCGCAGCGGCGGCAGAACCGGCGGCCCGGCTGGTTCGGCGTGCCGCACACCGGGCACGGCGGCCCGGACACCTCCTCGCGCGCCGCCACAGGGCGTACGACGGGCCGGGGAGCGACCGGCTTCGCGGGCCGCACCGGCGCCACCGGCTCGGGCTGCGGCGGTTCCGGCACCGGGGGAGCAGCCGGCCGAGGGCCCGTGAGACCCGCGGCCGGGGACGCCGGGGGCGCGGCGCGCCGCTCCGGGCCACCGGCGGTGCGGTCCGCGCTCTCCTCGACGGGTGCGTCGGCGCCCGGGGCCGATGCGGACGCGGACGCGGATGCGGATGCGGATGCGGACGCGGATGCGGATGCCGAAGCCGATGCCGGGCCCGTGGCCGAAGCCGATGCCGGGCCCGTGGCCGGAGCCGGAGCCCGCGCCGGACCGGCCTGGGGCTCGGGCGGCCCGTCGCCCGGCGCCGCTCCGTCCCCGGCCTGCCGTGTCGTAGCCGGTGCCGCATCCCCCGAAGCCGGACCGCGCCCGGCGGGCGGCGGCACGGCCGCCTCCGGAGCGCCGGTCGGCCCGGCCGGCACCTCCGCAGCGGCCGCGGGGGCGGAGGCACCGCGGCCGCCCTCCGACCACCCCAGGTACGAGCCGCAGTTGCTGCAGAAGTCGTCGTCGGGCTCGTTGGACGCCCCGCACACGGGACAGGCGCGCACGACGTCACCCCCTTCCGTCGGCGGGCGGGCCGGGCAGGACCTCCACCCGGCACGAGACGTGCACCGGACACAGCGAACGGACCATCTCCCGGACCCGGCCCTCGTCCACCCCCGGGTCGCGGCCCGGCCACACCCGGACCACCACCTCCCCGGACGGCCCGGGCGGCAGATCGGCGCCCGCGGTGCGGGACCACACCGCCCCGCCGTCGTCGGCCACATCGGCGTTCACCCCGAGCGTGAGGCGCAGCCGCTCCACCAGGCCGCGCCGGGTGCCACGCAGACGGTGCAGCTCCACCGCCCGTACGACCGCCTCGCGACGCAGCTCCGCGGGCCACCCGGCGTCGTCGGCGGCCCCCACCCACGACGCCAGCCAGGCGACGAAGTCGAGCGGCGCCACCCGCGGGTCGAGATAGGCGGGCAGGCTGTCGAGGGTCGCGAACACCGGCGCGAGGACCGTGTCCAGCCCGGCGGTGAACCGCTGCGCGAAGTCGTCGTCGGCGTACAGCGCGGGCAGCAGCCCGCCGATCGGGTGCCGGCTCGCCAGGCCGGGTACGGCGGCGCGGCTCATGCCCGGTCCTGAGGCGCGAGGGGCTGTACGACGACCTGGTGCTGGTACGAGAACACCAGCGCCCCCGCGCCCACGTCGATGCGGTCCACCGGCGTGCCGCGCCGGCCGGTGACCGGGTCGGCGGCGAACAGCCGGATCTCCTCCACCAGGGCGTTGCCGGTGGCGCGTTGCAGCAGCCCGAACACCTCCCCGTACTGCACCGGCCGCCCGAACGGCCACCCGGTGCCGTCCGGCCCGCCGTGCAGCGGGTTGAGGTACCGGAACAGCGCGGCGAGCGCCGCGTCCCGCACCCGGTCGGTGTCCTCGGGTGCCGCGCCGAGCCGGGCCACCACCGTGACCCCCTGGTACACCGGCGGCTCCACCACCAGCCGGGTCCCGATCAGCCGCCGTTCGTCCAGACTGCCGGTGATCGCCGAGAGCACCTGGTCGGAAGGGATCAGCTGCTCGAACCGGAGCCGGTCGCCGTCGTCGGCCACCGCGTCCGGCACCACCAGCACCCGCACCGCGCCCGCCGCGCCACCGGCGGGCAGACACCGCACCCGGCGCACCGACGGGGCCGCCTGCCGGGCGAGGATCTCGTAGTCCTCGGCCGTCACCGCCCGCTCCTGCATCCGCAGCGCGTCCGGGGCCCGCAGCTTGGCGTTGGCGAGCGTCTCGCCGTCCACCCCGCCGCGCGCCGCCTCCCGGTTGGTGACCCGCGCGACGTACGGCACGGAACTGCGCAGCACCGAGATCGCGCCCCGGGCCACGTTGCCGGCCGGGCCGCCGCCGGTGCGATAGCGGGACACCCGGATGTGGGCTCCCTTCTCCGGCACCGCCCCGCACGGCCGCAGCGTCCCGTCCGGCTCGCGCAGCGCCGGCGGAAAGCCGAACTCGCCGGTGGTCGCGTCCACCCGGACGTGCCGGTCGCCGGGACCGGAACGGCCGAAGTGCTCCACGACGGTCCAGCGCTGCCAGCCGTCCGCCGAGGAGACCTCCACCACCGGCGGCTCGCCGTCCAGCAGCACGGGCGGACGGCTGAGCCGGAACGACTGCCCGGGCACCCCCTCCGACGTGCCGAGCGGTACGTCCGTGACGGTCTCGGCGTGCTCGACGGCCATGGTGCCGCCGACCGTGAACACCGTCGCCTCACGCACCGTCGGGGACTCCGAGTAGAACGGCTGGCCCGGCTCCGGCTCGGTCACCCGGCAGCGCAGCCAGCCCGCCCGCGTGCCACCGATCACGGACGCGGTGTGCCCGGCCGGCACGTACACGATCACCTCGCCGGGCCGGTTCAGCCCGCCCGTGGTGTCCGGGCCGCTCTCGCACGACTGCCAGCGGCCGCCGTCCCACGCCTCCCACACCAGCGGCGGCTGACGCGGGTCCACGCCGACGCCCTCCACCCGGCTGTCCAGACGCACGGCGACCACGCAGCGCGGCACCGCCGTGGGCAGTCCGAACAGCAGCGCGTCACCGGGCTCGGGGGCCGCCTGGAAGCACCGTACGTCCCGGCCCTCGGCGAGTTCACCGGTGCGGTCGGACTGGTCACCGGTCCGGGGCGCGGTCACCAGCCGCATCAACTCACTGGGCACGATGCGCAGTTCGTCCGTGGTCGCGAACACCACGGGTTCCTCGGTCTCGCCGTCGGCGGTGGTCACCTCGGTGCCGACGGGCAGCGTCACCGTGTCCGGCTGCGGCGCCGACAGCCAGAAGTCGACCTCGGCCCCGGCCGCCGCGGGCGGGAACAGCCGGATGCCCAGCAGGTCGAGGAACGCCGTGTAGTGCTTGTCCGGCACCCGGTTCAGCCGGTACAGCAACTGGTCGACGAGATAGGCGAACGTCTCGATCAGGGTCACGCCCGGGTCGGAGACGTTGTGGTCGGTCCACTCCGGGGCGCGCTGCTGCACGTACCGCTTCGCCTCGTCGACGAGTTGCTGGAACCGCCGGTCGTCCAGGTTGGGGGAGGGCAGGGCCATCAGTTCGCGACCGCTTCCTCGGCCCCCTCCTCGGAGGGGATCGTGTAGAAGGGAAACACCAGATTGCGCCGGTCGTTGGTGGAGCGGACCGTGTAGTGCACGTCGATGTAGAGGGTTCCGGCGTCCACCGCGTCGAAGGCCACCACCACGTCGTCCACCCCGATCCGCGGCTCCCACCGCTCCAGCGCCTCGCGCACCTGCTGGGCGATCCGTCCGGCGGTGGCCCCGTCACCGGGCGCGAAGACGTAGTCGTGGATGCCGCAGCCGAACTCCGGCCGCATCGGGCGCTCACCGGGCGCGGTGCCCAGGACCAGCCGGATCGCCTCCTCGATCTCCCGCTCCCGCTCCACCAGGGCGATCCCGCCGGTCGGCCCGACCCGCAGCGGGAACGCCCAGCCGCGTCCGATGAACCGTTCGCTCATCACACCCCGCCGATCTGCACGTTCAGGGCGCCGATCTGGATCGTGGCGCCGCAGGTGGTGTTGTCGCCCGCCCGCGCGGCCGGCAACCCGCCGATGAGCACCTCACCGGAGAGCAGCCCGGCCGGGTTGGGCATGACCACATTGCCCGGGCCCAGGGCGGCGTGCGGCGGCACCACACAGGTGTGCAGGCTGCCCACGACGGCGGCGGGACGGCCGCCGATCAGCACACGCGCCACCGCCGTGGCGGCGCCGGGCGGCGGGGTCGCGATCACGCCCCCATGGCTGGTGGGGTCGCCGGTACGGGCTGCGCCGGGCATGAGACGGACTCCTCGAAACGGAAGGCGGCCCTCAAGGACCTTGTACGACATGGAAAGTGATGAACTGTCAATTGATGCGCACGAGATCCGCCTTCAGCACTCCGAGCAGGCCGCCGTCGAGCGTGAGGTTCGTCCGACCCGTGACGCTCACCGACCGGCCGCCCACCGTGACCGCGTTGGTGCCGTCGATCTCCACGGTGCCGCCCTTCACGCTGACCTTGCCGGTCTTCGCGTCGAGCGTGATGCCCCGGCCGTCCATCACCACCGAGGACAGCGCCCGCCGGCCGCCGGCCGCGTACACCGTCAGCTCCAGGCGGTTGTTCCGGTCGTCCAGCAGCACCTCCAGCCGCTCGTCCGCGGTGCGCAACCGCACGCCGGACGGCCCCGCCGGAGGATCCAGCAGCTCCAGCCGGTGCCCCGAACGCGACACCACCGAACGGCGGTTGACCTTGCCGCTGGTGCCGTCCACGAGGGGCACGTCGTGCTTCGAGGGCCGGTCCACGCCGTTGTACAGGCCGCCGATGACGTACGGGCTGTCCAGCAGGCCCTGTTCGAAGCCGACCAGCACCTCGTCGTTGACCTCGGGGCTGACCACACCGCCGCCGCCCTTGCCGCCCCACTGCACCGTACGCACCCAGTCGGTCACATAGGTGTCGTCCAGCCAGGGGAACTTGAGCCGGACCCCGCCGCTCTGCGCGCCGCCCGGTTCCCGCACGTCCGTCACCACGCCGATCGCGAGGCCCGGCATCCGCGGCCCGCGCCCGGGCGCGTTCGCACCGGTCACCAGGCCGGCCAGTGAGCGGTCCGGACTGGCGCTGACCCACACCGTGGTCCGGTAGCCGCCGTGCGGCTCCAGGCTGTGCTGCACCGCCGTCGCCGTGTACCGGCCGGAGAACGCGGGCCCCACGTTGCCGAGCGCGACCGGCCGGCCCGCCCGCAGCCGCGGGTTGCCCTCGGCCACGGCCTCCAGCTCGCCGAACCCGGCGCTGACCTGTGCGGCCAGGGCATCGGCGACCGCCGTCGTCTCCGCCTGGGTGCGGTACGGGGTGTCCGTCACCGTCAGCTTCGCCGACCTCCCGAACCGGGCCCCCGACGCGGGGGACAGACCCGGCAGCACGGTGTCGCCGGTCACCGACTGTTTCCGGGCCACCAGCGGCGTCTTGGTGGTGGCGTCCCAGCCGCGCACCTCGACCTGGGACGCCCCGTCCGCCGCCGACAGCGCGGCCCGCAGCGCCAGGAGATTGCGCCCGTACTCCAGCACCATCGGACTCTGCGTCGCCGGCGTCGACGGCGCGGGCGCACCGGAGGCCTTCTCCGGCCTGGTGAACTGCAGCACGCCCTTGTCGTCCACCCGCACCAGCGCACCGCTCTCGCCCGCCAGGAACTGCAGGAAGTCCCAGTCGGAGACATTGGCCTGCGACAGCTGCTTGTAGGTGACCGGCGCCGCCTCCACCTTCCCGCACGGCAGCCCTGCCCCCGCGGCCACCTTGCGGACGATGGCGGCGGCCGTCATGTTCCGGTACGCCACCACCTTCCGGCCGCGCTGCAGCCGGTGGGCCACCGAATAGGCCCGTACGACGGTGAACGACCCGGTGGAGTCCCGGTCGATCTCCACCGCGGTGACCTCGCCGCTGAACAGCCGCTCGCGCGCCTGCCCGGCGACGGTCACCACCGACACCCGCAGCGGCGTGCCGAGCGTGATCCCGGTCGACTTCAAGAACTCGTGGTCGGGATCGCGATAGGTGAGCACGGCGGCGTCCGGCAGCCCCACGTTCTCGTCCACCACGCAGCCCACCAGCTGCGCCGCCCAGATCCGCGGCAGCTCGCCCGGCGCCTCCACGACGGGGTCCGCCGCGAAGGACCGGCCGCCCCGCGCCTCGGGTGTCGTCACCGCTCCTCCTCACCGCCCGCGTCCCCGAGCGCCGGCACCACCAGTTCGGTGCCGGGCACCAGGGCCATCGGGTCGTCGATCCCGTTCGCCTCCGCGATGGACCGCCACGCCGTCGCGTCGCCGTACTCCCGCCAGGCCAGCAGCGCCAGGCTGTCCCCGGCCACCACCGTGTGCGTGCTGCGGGCCGTGCGCGCGCCCGACGTCGGGTTCTGCCCCGGCGGGTCGACGCTCGCCTCCGCGACCGACAGCGCACAGGTCGCCCGCAGCGGCTTGCCGTCCACGTCGAAGAGCGTGTACGTCACCGACAGGCTCGACAGCACCCCGTCGAACGACGTCGTCCGGGCGGTGCCCCACTCGAACCGCACCCAGGGACTGGCCGGCTTCTTCCGCGCCAGGCTCGCCGGGGTCGGCACACAGGCCTTCATCAGCTTCTCCACCGCCTGTTCGACCGAGTTGTCATGGGTCGAGGTGGCGTCGAGGAAGACCTCCAGAGTCAGCTCCCGCGGCCCGCTGCCGACGAACTCGGGCAGCGCCGACTGCCCCGCCATCCGCGAGGGGCTGCGCCGCCACTCGGTGGTCTTGCGCAGCTGGAGCGAGGTCGGGTTGAACTGCAGGTTCAGCCGCGCGATCGTGCCTCCGGGCTTCGCGCCGACGGCCGCGGGGGGCTCCTTCAGGGTCAGCTGGGCCCTGGCCACGCTGGTACGGACGCCGGCCATCAGGAAGGCCTCAGTCCCTCGTGGGCGATCTCCAGCGTCTCCACCGCCGCCTGCGAGGAGGACGGGTCGAACGACGGCCCCTGCCAGCGCACCGGCACGATGCCGAGCACCTGCCAGCTGATGATCCGGGTCAGATCGGGTTTCAGGGCCACGATCTCCCCGTCCTTGGGCTCCACGCGCCGCAGCGTCTGGTCCAGCCAGCGGGCGATCTTCGCCGTGTCGGCGGTGACCGGCCGGGTGAGCGTGATGTTGGACCAGGTGACGCGGCCCGGCAGCTGCCAGGTGAAGCCGTTGTTGCCGCCTTCGGCGTAGCTCTCCATCTCCACCTCCGCTCCCATGCCGGAGCAGGTGTGGAAGGCCCCCAGGTCGTTGCCGCCGATCGCGAGCCGGAAGAACACGCTCGTCGCGAAGATGCTGTCCGTCATCGGTTGGTCATCCGTTCCATGTCCTCAGCGCCGCCCGTCGTACGGGCGGCCCGCGCGTTCCCGGCCGCGCCGCAGATCGGCGCGGAGCAACCGGGCCATCGGCTCCAGCAGGCGCCGCGCCAGCTCGTCCAGGTCGATCCCGGGCTCCTGCGCCGTCCCCGCCGGAGCGGAGGCCGACCGCTGCCGCCCCCGCGGGGGCGGGGCCTTGTCAGGCACCTGGTCGGGCACGGCACCGCCACCGGCTCGCTGCACCGCGCGCTGCACGACCGGCACCGCCGGGCCGGCGCCCCGCTCCGCAGCCGCCGTCGCCGGCGTCGTACGACTCGCCCGGACCACCGGCACGGGCGGGGCGCCGGGCGCCGGGTCGAACGGCCGGTCCTGGAGCGGGGGCCCCTGCGGATCGGACAACGGCAGCGAGTGCGGCGCCGAGGCCACGCCACCACCGGCGGCGGTGCGCTGGACGGACATGTGCGGCCGAACGACGGGAACGGCCCGCTGCGCGTGCGCCGAACTCGCGATTGGGGAGGCGGAGTTGTGCACGCCCCCTGAAGGTGCCGCACCTGACGCGGCCCGCTGCGCGTGCGGCATTCCGGGACGTGGCCCACGGACGGCCGGGGACGCGCCCACGGCGGGGTCCGGTTCTTCACGGCGCCAGGTCGCGGCGACGACGGGACGTCCGGCCGCGCGGGTTCCCGTGGGGGGCGCGACGCCTTCCGGCGCACGGGTGTTGACGGTGAGCGGACGCGCGGCGAGCAGCGCGAGCGTAGGCGGTGCGGACTCCTCCGGCGCTGCCGGGAGAGGCAGGCGCTGGATGACACCGGGCGCCTGTGCGCCGGCGGCACCAGGACCTGGGCGGGCACCGTCGACAGCCCGGGCCGGGACCACCGGCCCGGGTCCGTACGGTCCCGCGCCGCTCGGTGCCGTGGCCGCACGGAACGGCGCGCCGCTTCCGCCCGTTGAAGGCCTGGCGCGATCCGCCGTGCCGACCCGTGCCGAGGCCTCCGGGGGCGCGGAGACCCGGCCCGTCGGAGACGCCGGCTGTTCCTGCGACGGCGCGACGCGCTGTACGAGAGGGCCCGTTGCGGCCGCGCCGGAAGGCGCCGGAGCCGGGCCCACCGGGGAGACGAGGGGGGTCGCGGGGACGGGCGGGCCGCTCGCCGCCGGGGCCGAAGTCGTCTGCACTGCGGGGGAGTCGCTGTTCGCACCGGAGGCGCCGGTGTCCGGCGTGCCCAGCAAGGGTGCGGTGGCAGGCGTGGGGCCGGAAAGGGGGCCCGGTGTGCCGGCTGCGGTGCGGTCCGGGCGTGCGGGGTTGCGCTGGATGTCGGGGAGGGCCGCTCGGCCGGCGGAGCCTGCCGGACGGGACGCGTCCGCGGTCGACGGCAGTGGCGGAAGAGGCGCCCCCAGGCCGCCGCGGCCACGGGCGACGGGCTGCCGGGGCAGGTCCGCGGTGGACGGCAGCGCGGGCAGCGGCGCGCCGAGACCACCCCGGGCACGGGGGCCGGACGGCCCGGGCCGGGTGCCCTGACCAGGCGGCTCGGGAGCGGTCTGCGCGGTGTCGGTCGCTGCGGTTGCCCGGGGCGGGGGTGGTGTGGCGCTCGCGCCGGCCGGGCCCGGTGCGGGACCGGCACCGGACGCTTCCGACTGACGCTGCACGATCGGCAGCGCCGGTTCCGTCGTCGGGTGTGCGTCGCCGCCCGGACGGGGGGTGCCCGGTCCGGGCGCCGTCAACGGCCTGGCAGTGGAGGGAAGTTCGGGTAGCGGTGTCCCCAGCGGCGCCCGGCTGCCAGGACGTGCCGGGTCGGCCGTCCGCTGTACGGGAGGTGCGGGGTCCGGCGTCCGCTGTGCGGGAGGTGCGGGGTCCGGCGTCCTCTGCACGGGAAGTGCGGGGTCCGGCGTCCTTCGCACGGCAGGCGCGGGGTCCGTGGCCCGTGGCCCCGGAGTCTCGGCGGCGGGGCGAGCGGCCGCGTGGTCGGGGCGCAGTGCCGCTATCCGGCGTACCGGTGCGGCCGTCCGGCGGGCCACGGTCAGTGAAGTGCCCGGCGTCCGGGGCCGGACGGCGCGGGGGCCGAAGGGCTCCGAGGCGTGTACCGGAGAGGATCCGTGGGGTGCCGCGCCGTCCGGATCCCGCCGCGGCGACGCGGGGCGCGCGGTCGTACCGGGGCCGGAAGCGGTCCGAGGCGCCGGACCCTCGCCCGCCCGGAGGGGCACCACGGCGATCCGTCGTACCACCGGCAGCTCCGGACCGGGCGCCGCCGGGCGTGCGGCGCCCGCGGCGGACCGCTCGACGCCCGCCTCGGACGCGGCGGCCACGAGGGGACCGGCGGCCACCAGGGGATTGACGGTCATGCGGGGTTCGGCTGCGACGGAGGGACGGCCGGGCGGCGTCACAGCCGCTCGCTGCACGGACGGGGGCGCGGCGGGGCCCGACCGCCCGGACCGGCCCGAGGAGGCCGAAGCCGGCGTGCCGCCGCTGTCGTCGCTGTCGTCGCTCCCCGTGCCGCCGTGCACGGGGAGCGGGCCGGCCGATGCCGCCGCGGCCGGACCGGGCGAGTCTCTCTCGGCCCGCTGCGGGGCTCCGGAGCCGCCGCGCTTCCCGGTGTTCCGGCGCCCCGCCTCCGGCCGCGTCTCACGGGACACCCGCGGCACGGTCCCCGCGGTGCCGGTCGCGCCGGAACGGGATGCGACGGGTTCCTCGATGTGCGGACCGGATGCGACGGCCTCGTCGGTATTCCCGGAATCCGGGCGCGGAACGCGCAGCAGCAGGGGGCCGCCGTCGGTGAAGGAGGCGTGCGGCGCCGCCGGACCGGTGACGCCGTGGACCAGCCCGACCGGGGCGGAGGGAAGCAGCGCGTGGCCGAGACCGGCGTCGAACGACGGGTTCTGCCAGGACGCGAGGCCCGAGCGGAAGGCGAGACCGTCGCTGACGCCGAGCGCGGTGCGGGCCACCGTCAGCGTCGGCGGCTGCGTACGGCGCCACCCGCCGTCCCAGTCACGGGGAACGGACGGGCCCGAGCCGGGAGACCCGGCCCGACCGGCCGCGCCGGACGAGGGCGTGCTCATGGCACCCGGCGCCGGGGCCCGGCGGCGCAGTCTGTCCCGCCATGCCATGAGGTCAACCGCCTTCGTTCACACGCGTGTTGATACGGGCGATCTCGGTCACCCACTGCCGCCGCTCGGCGTGGGTGAGGCCGAGGATCTCTTCGCGCTGCCAGTGGAAGTGGTAGGCGATGTACGCGATCTCCTCCCGCAGCCGGGGGAGTGCGTACGTCACGATTCCCCCAGGCGCCCACCCGAGAGGTCGACCTCGAAGCCGCCCTCGCAGTGCGGGCAGGTCACCGCCGCGCGGGTGTGCCCCTCGCTGTTGACGCGGCGGTAGAAGTCCTGCAGGAACGCGACGTCGGTGGCGTACATCCGCTCCACGATCCCCGCGTGCACATCGGTGATGGTGCCGAGCCGGGTGATCACCTGGCTCAGCAGCACCACGCTCAGGTACGCCGGGTTCTCCTTGACCCGCAGGTCGATCTGCGGCCGCAACTCGTCGCGGGCGGTCGCCAGGCGCATCGACCCCTCGCGGTGCACGGTGCCCGCCTCGTCCACGTACCCGCGCGGCAGCTCGAACTCGAACTCCGTGCGCAGTCCGTGGTCCCGGGGCGGGGCGGGGCGGGCGGCCGGATCCTGGGGCCGGGGCTGCTCGGCCGCCTCGGCGGCCGGCGCGGTGGCCTCCAGGAACTCCTCCAGGTTGCCCGCCGTGACGGTACGACGCCTCATTCGACGACGATCTCCTCGAACACGATCGTGACGGTCTCGGTGGCCGCGGAGGACTCCCCGGCCTTGAGGGAGGGGCCCTCCCACTTCGAGGCCCAGCCGTTCATCAGCTGGATACGGCGGACCGTCTCACCCTTGGTGTCCTTGATCTCGATGGTCAGGTTCTGCCGGGCGGTGTCGACGGCGCCGTTGTTGAGCGTCTCCTTGATCCACTTGGTGAACTCGCTGCTCTTGTCGAGTCCCCGCGTGATCGTGATCTCGCCGGCCTGCCGGGCCCCGGGCTGCTTCCGGATGATCTGCTTGCCCGTCGACGTGACCTGCTTGACCTCGACGACCTCCTCCTCGACGGAGAACCCGCTGATCTCCTGGATGGACTCGACCATGTATCCGCCGAGCTGCACGCCGAAGACGTGGGTGGAAAGAGCATCGCCCTCTGCCATGTCTGTCTGTCACCTTTCCTTGGCCGACCCGCGGGTCACTCGTCGATGAGGCTGGTGCTGTCGGAGAACTGGGCCAGCCGGAACACCACGAACTCGGCGGGCTTGACCGGGGAGACGCCGATCTCGCAGACGACCCGGCCCTGGTCGATGGAGGTCTGCGGGTTGTTGTCGCGGTCGCACTTGACGTAGAACGCCTCCTCGGCGGTGCGGCCGAAGAGCGCGCCCCGCCGCCACTCCTCGGTGAGGAACGCGGTGACGTTGCGGCGGATGCTCGACCACAGCCGGTCGTCGTTCGGCTCGAACACCACCCACTGGGTGCCCAACAGGATGGACTCCTCCAGGTAGTTGAACAGCCGCCGGACGTTCAGGTAGCGCCACGCCGGGTCGGAGGACAGGGTGCGGGCGCCCCAGATCCTGATGCCGCGGCCGGGGAAGGCGCGCACGCAGTTCACGCCGATCGGGTTGAGGAGGTCCTGCTCGCCCTTGCTGAGCCGGACCTCCAGGTCGACCGCGCCCCGGATCACCTCGTTGGCGGGCGCCTTGTGCACGCCGCGCTCGGCGTCGCTGCGCGCCCACACGCCCGCGACGTGACCGCTCGGCGGGACGGTGGTGTTGCGGCCGGCCGCGGGGTCGAAGACCCGCACCCACGGGTAGTAGAGGGTGGCGTACCGCGAGTCGTAACCCGCCTCGTCGTTGCGCCAGGTGCGCACCTGCTGGGCGGTGAGCCCCGGCGGAGTGTCCAGGACGGCCACCCGGTCGCCCATCTGCTCGCAGTGCGAGATGACCGCGAGCTGGACGGTGCGCACGCCCTCGGCGTCGATGTCACCACGCTGGTGGGCGCCCATCAGGTCCGGGACCGCGACCATGGTGATCTCGTCGATGGCCTCGAGGCCGGCGAACCCGGTCCGGGCGGCGGCGTCGCCGACGTACTCGGCCGGGTCGAGCCGGGACACCTCACCGGAGGCGGGCACCGCGGGCGCGGCCGGGGCGTCGGGCAGCGCGACGGTCTGGCCGGCCGGCCGGGTCTGCGGGGCGTCGCGCTGCTCGGTGACCTCGATCAGCTTGGATGCCCGGGTCTGGGTGACCACATAGCCCTTGACGTTCTTGCGGGTGGAGACGTCGTACGTCTCGGCCACCTGGTCGCCCTGGCGGACCAGCAGCTTGAAGCGGTCCTCGGGCGGGTTCTCGCCGTCCGGGTCGGCGATCTCCACCGACAGCCCGGAGGTGCCGGGGCGGGCCGCGATCCGGAAGCCGCCGAGCATGACGGGCTCGGCCGCCCGGACCTGGCGGGGATCCCGGCCGGTGCCGGCCGCCGGGGCGGAGGAGTCGTCGCCGGAACCGCCGATGCGCACCACGTAGGCCGCGCCGCCGCCGTTGGAGAAGTAGCCGTACACGGCGTGCGCGAGGTAGGTGCCCTCGGTGAAACCGCCGAACAGCTGGGTGTACTGGTCCCAGTTGGTGACCAGGGTCGGCTCGTGGAAGGGGCCGCTCTGCGCGAATCCGACGAACGCGGCGACGGCGGTGCCGACCCCCTCGATCGGGCGGGCACCGGACTGCACCTCCTCCACGTACACGCCCGGGGTGAGGTACGTCGGCATGCTCGCTCCTTCGCTGTCCATCGGATCACCTGCGTCGATGCCGAGTCTCCGAGGCGGGTCCGGCCCGGCGACAGGGGCGCGGGTACCTGGCCGGGGGCAACCCCGCTGCCTTTCCGGACGCCCGCGCGGACCGTCCGGGTGCCTCGCCCAACGGCCCGGTCCTTGCCCGTACGGTCATGGACGCCGCCTCGTCCGGGACGGTCAGCTGGAGGGCCGCAACAGGCGCGTCGACGAGGAGGCAGCAGGGTGCAGACGTCCAGGCCGCGCACCGCACGCACCGAGGAGCGCGAGCCCGCGCCCGGCGCCCGCACCGCGCGGCGGCAGCAGCCGGGCGCAGGGGCCGCCCTGCCCCCGCCGCTCACCGCCGGGGCGCTGCGCGCCGTCCAGCGCGGCGCGGGCAACGCCGCAGCGGCCGGCATGATCGCCCGGCGGGCCCGTACCGCGCCCGACCCCGAGGCGGCCGCCACCGGGGTGCGCGAGGTGCTGCGATCGGCCGGAACACCCCTCGCGGCGCCGGTGCGGCAGGAGATGGAGGCCCGCCTGGGCGCCGACTTCTCGGACGTGCGGCTGCACACGGGCGCCGCCGCGGCCCGCTCGGCCCGGGACGTCGGCGCCCGCGCCTACACCTCCGGCAGCCACGTGGTGATCGGCGACGGCGGAGGCGACAAGCACACGCTCGCCCACGAGTTGACCCATGTGATCCAGCAGCGGGGCGGCGCGGTCGCGGGCACCGACACCGGCCACGGACTGCGCGTCAGCGACCCGGGCGACGCCTTCGAGCGGGCCGCCGAGGCCAATGCCACCCGGGTGATGTCCGGGCCCGTGCCCGTCCCGCAGAGCACCGGGGAACAGGGCGGTGCGAGCGCCGACCCCGCCCGTGCGGGGCAGATCCAGCGTGTCCTGTACAACACCGCCACCGCCCCCACGGCCACGTTCCTGCATCCCGTCGTGGACAACCAGGGCCGGACGACGTCCATCGAGATGATGACCGACGGCTCCTTCACCGGCACACCGCCGGCGGCCGACCCCGGCGGCTACGCCTACATCCGGCAGCTCGGCCTGACCAACTTCTGGATCCGCTTCCACCTCGTCAACGAGCAGGCGGGCGGACCCGGACAGCAGAACAACCTGGTCCCCGCCTCCAAACGGGACAACAGCCGCTACGAGGCCGCCATCGAGAAACCGCTGAAGGACCGGGTGGACGCCGTCGCGACCGCCAACGCCCTGCTGCCGGCGAACTCGGCGCGCCACCACGTCTACTTCGGCGTCGACGTGGACTACGCGACGGCCGACCCGAACACCACGCCGTACCAGCAGTCCTATGCCCCGCACTTCGTGAACTCCCTCACGGTCCATCTCAAGCAGTACGACCCGACGACCGCGACCTGGACGCCGCACTTCGCGCAGACCCGGTTCGACTTCGTCGACCCCCAGCCCGCCGACCTCGGTACCGCGGTGGCCGCCGCCACCCTCACCCTGGCCGAGCTGCAGCAGCTCACCGGATACCGCGGCTGGAACAACGACGACGTCGGCTTCCTGCAGTCGATCGGTGCGGGCGGGGCCCGAAGCGCCGAGTTCCAGAACCTGGTGGACACCTACGGCTCGACGGGCCCGGAGGAGTCGGTGGTCCACACCTTCTGGCAGATGCCGTTCCGGGCGCCCCAGCCCGGCCGGCGTGGCGGCCAGCAGACCGGAGCGGTCAGTTTCGCCGAGCGCACCGACAACTCCACGCGGCTGAACAACCTGGCCCGCCTCATCGCCACCGGCAAGATCAGGACATGACCGGTTAGCCTGCCCAGAGGGTGCGGGACGAGGCCCGGATCAGGAAGGGAACCACGTTGTCGAGTCTGTGGCGGGTGCGCGTGACGCACGTGACCGAGGACGCCGTCGAGCTGGCCCTGGCGGCGATCCACCCCGACGCCGGGGAGCCGTCCGGATCCGCCGTGTTCGCGATGCGGCTGCTGGCCGACACCGATCCGCAGCGGCTGGAGCGCGAGGCCGGGCAGGGCGCGTACTGGGACGACGAGGCGCTGCGCCGGTACGCCGGCCGGGTGATCGCGGCGGTCACCGTGACCGGCCGGCGCAACCTTCCCTTCGACGAGGCGGCCGCCCGGCGCCGGATCGAGGAGGACCTGCACTCCCGTGGCCTCGACCCCGCCGCCACGGCCTGGCAGGACGCCTTCCTCCAGGAGTGGGGCGCCCTGTGGCGGGACCCCGAACGAGTCCCCTCCGCGGTGCTCGGGATCCGGCTGGCCGACCCGACCTGGTCGGCGGCGGCCACCCCGGGCCGGGAGTGGGACACGGCGGCGTACGGCTGACCGTCTCCCGGAGGAGCCGGAGGAATCCGGTCCCGCCTCCGGGGCACGCTCTCAGACCGCCGCCTCGCGCGTCCACGGCCCGAACTCGCTCTCCAGGACCAGCCGGCCCAGCTTGCGGTACTCCTGCCCCACCGCCGTCACCAACTGCCGCATGGTCAGCGGCTCTCCGGACTCCGCCGCGAGATAGGCGGCCGTCACCGCGCAGGCCCGGATCGAGCCGCCGGCCAGTTCGAAGCGGTCCGCGCAGAAGCGCAGGTCCAGATCGCCGGCCCGGGGCAGCCGGTCGCCCAGGCACCGTTCCCACAGGGCCAGCCGCTGCCCGGCGTCCGGCACGGGGAACTCCGCCACCACGTCGAGCCGCCGGGTGAACGCCTCGTCCAGGTTGGCCCGCAGATTGGTGGTCAGCACGGCGATCCCGTCGAACGACTCCATGCGCTGGAGCAGGTACGCCGACTCGATGTTGGCGTGCCGGTCGTGCGCGTCCTTCACCTCCGAGCGCTTCCCGAAGATCGCGTCGGCCTCGTCGAAGAGCAGCACCGCGTTGACCTGGGACGCCTCGGTGAAGATCCGCTCCAGGTTCTTCTCGGTCTCGCCGACGTACTTGTCCACGACCGTCGACAGGTCGACCACGTACAGGTCCATGCCGAGATCGGCGGCGACCACCTCGGCGGACATGGTCTTGCCGGTGCCCGACCCGCCCGCGAACAGCGCGATCACGCCCCGCCCCCGGCCACCGCCCGGCCGCATCCGCCACTGTCCGAGCACCTGCTCGCGATGGCGGGCGCGCACGGCGAGCTCCCGCAGTCTGCGCTGCGTCGGCGCGGGCAGCACCAGATCGGCCCAGCCGACGCCCGGTTCCACCCTGCGGGCCAGCCGGGCGAGCCCCGCGCCGTTCTGCGCCCGTACCGCGGACCGCAGGTCGTCGGCGCCGACCGGGCGGCCGGCCAGCGCGGCGGTCCGCACGGCCGCGTCCGCCGCCCGGCGCAGCCGCCCGCCGTCGAGGCGGTGCGCGGCGACGGCCCGGGCGAGCGCGTCCGCGTCCCCGTCCGCGAAGTCGCCGGCTCCGGCGAGGGCGAGGGCGTGCCGCCAGCGCGTGGCCTGCCGCCCGGGGGAGGGCGGGGCGACCGGGAGGACGACCGGGGTGTCCGCCGCCCACGCCGGGTCCCAGCCGTCCGTGCCGTACGTGAACAGCGGTGTGCCGCGCAGCGCCCCGCGCAACTCCCTGACGACACGCGCCCGTTCGGCCGGGTCCGCGGACAGCTCCTGCAGCGGGCCGAGGACGACCCCCGCACCGGTCAGCCGGGCCTCCAGCGCCGCCACCCGGGCGAGCGCGGTCACATCGCCGGGCCGCAGGGCGAGGGCCGCCGCGTCGAGCACCAGCGCGCCCGGCCCGGCCGCACGCAGGGCCGCGGCGGCCAGGCCCGGCGCGTCGCCGCCCCGGTCGAGCAGATGCACCAGGCCCGTTCCGGAGCGGGCCGCGCGGGCCGCCCGCCGCACCTCGTCCGGATCGGCCGTCGGATCCTCCGTGGCGTCGCCGAGCACTCTCGCGAGCCGGGCGTCCGGTTCCGTGCCGCCCAGCAGATGCGCGGTGACCCGGTCGGGCACCGCCAGCACCCGTGACAGCGGCGGCCGTTCCGGCTCGGTGACCTCCAGCAGGCCGCCCGCCACCAGCGGTGCCCCCGGGGAGAGCCGGAACCGGGCGGCCGAGGCCGGCGCGCAGCCGCACAGCTCCAGCGCCAGCCCGACCGTGGGCCGACGTCGGGTCAGATCGTCGTTGAGATAGCCGTAGAGCCGCTCGAAGCGGGCGTCCAGGTCCGGGGCCAGCGCGACCAGCAGCAGATCCGTGTCGAGCGGGGACAGACCGAACCGCGCGGCGAGCGTGCCGAGCACCGACCCGGGCGGCGGCGACGACGGCTCGTGACCCGGCACGGCGAGACCGCCGGGCTCGTCCAGGATCCGCTCCACCGCCTCGGGGGAGAGGTACTGCCCCCGGTACGGGTCGTCCGGGTCGGGATCGACGGCGCGGCGGGCGGCCACCGCGGACCGCACCCGCTCCTCGACCAGGCGCAGCCGCGCCCACAGGGGGTCGGCCCGGTGGGCGGGCGGGTCGATGATGTCGGCGGGGTACGTCACGGCTGGCGGCCTCCTCGGCGGCGGCGGGCGGGGGCCGGGCGCCGTTCGCGCGGACCGGCGAAGCCCTCGGGACCCGGGTCGCCGACCTCCTCGTACCGCAGCCGGCGCCCCGGCACCGGCGTCTCCTCCCGCTGCCGGTCGCCGGCGCGCACCACGAGCCCCTCGGTGACCGGGGGCGCGGCGGCCCTGCTCACCCCGGCGAGCGGCGCGCGCACCCGCACGCCGAGCGACGCCCTCAGCTCACCGCCGAGCGCCGACCACACGTCGGACACGGCCGGCGTGTCGGCGCCGGCGCCCGCGGTGTCCAGGGCCACGGTCAGCCCCAGCTCGGCGAGCGAGCCCGTGAGCAGGCGCTCCGGCAGCGCGTCGACGGCGACGAGGGTGGCCAATACCTGCGACAGCAGCCGGTGTTCGTCCTGCGGCCGGTTCGCCCACGCCGTGACCAGGTACGTCAGCTCGAACCAGCGGGGCGGGGTGCGCCGCGCCACCACGTACCCCTCCGCGTCGTACACCTCGCCGGCACCGCTGCCGCGCCGCGCGCCGTCCTCCCGGATGTCGTGGAGGAACACGCAGACCGTGGGGGCGTTGCGGCGAGCCGCCCAGTCGCGGGTGGGCGCGTCGAAGGCGATCTCGACTCCGGACGCCTCCAGCCCGGACTCGGCGAGCAGGCCGCGCAGCGCCTCGTCGACCTCGTGGATCACCGGCGGGTCACCTCGTCCGGCGGCTGCACACTGCCGTTGACGACCAGGAAGTCGGTCTTCACCGGGGAGAATCCGGGGCCGCGCGCGGTGATGGTGCGCGGACCCGTCTGGTCCTTGGCGAGGATGAGCAGCTGGCCGATGAAGGTGCCGTCCGGCTTCGGCACGGTCGGCGCCGCGGCCGCGGTGATGCCCGGCTTCCAGGTGAACCGCACCGGCACCCCGGGCGGGAAGTCCTTGCCGCGCACCGAGGTGACGAAGCCGGGCCTGCCGATCGGCGGCACGGCGACGATCTTCGGCTGGAGGATCCGCAGCGTGGTGCGCGCCGTGTTGTCCTTCGGATCGGCGTCCGTGCCCGTGGTGGTGAGGACCCCCGTGGCGCGGCCGGTCAGCGCGTGGTCGGGCGCGAGCACCACCCGTACGACGGTGGAGGAGCCCGGTGCGAGGTCCGGCAGCGCGCACACCCACCGGGCGTCGCAGCCCGCCGGCGGCCCGCCGCCCGGAATCCCGGCGGGCAGCCCGATCCGCAGCCGCAGCCCGGTCGCCAGCGCGTTACGGCCGTTGCGCACGGTGTACGTCACCACGACCCGGCCGCCGACATAGCCCGGTTCGGGCCGGGCGGTGACCCGGACGCCGGGGCCGGCCTTCGGCGCGGGCGGTGCCGGGGGTGCCGGAGGTGCCGGAGGTGCCGGCGGCGCCGGCGGCGTCGGGGGCGGGCCGGGCGGGGCGGCCTTGTGCACCGGCACCACGGTCCGGGCGGTGTTGTCGTCGGGCTGCGGGTCGATCACGGCGTCGGTGACCGACCAGTCCACCGGCTGGTCGCCGGCGGCGAGCCCGGTCACGGTCACGGTCACCGGCACGGCCGTGCCGGGCGGCACCACCCCGAGGTCGCACTGGAGGGACGCGGCGTCGCAGGCGCCGCCCGGCCGGCGGATCCGGGTGATGCTCGCGCCGGCCGGCGGTGCGACGGTCAGCCGGGTGCCGGGGGAGGCGGCCGGGCCGTTGTTGACGACGTCGACGCGGATGTCCCTGGAGTGGCCGACGGTGACCGCGGGCACCGTGCCCGGGGCCCGCACGGCCAGGTTCACCGACTGCTGGACGCCCGGCTCCTTCTGCCGCCCCGGCAGTTCCAGGGTGAGCGGAGTCGAACGGCCGGTCGTGAGGTTGAGCAGGTGCAGCTTCTCCGGGCAGTCGGGCGGTGTGTCGGTGCGGGCGCTGTAGACGATCGCGTTGCCGTCGGCCGTCCAGGCCGCGTCCCGCGGCTGGTGCGGGCCGGTGGCCGAGGTGTCGGGCAACGCGTGACGGCAGGCGTCGGCGGTGCTGCGCGCCGACTCGGGCAGCACCGCCCGGCAGCTGTCGCCGGACACGGAGGTGAGCAGGAGCCCGTTCTGCTCGTTGACCCGGCCGCCGCCGTCCTTGCGGTTGAAGGCGATGAGCCGCCCGTCCGGGGAGAACGCGGGACTGTCGTCGATGACGGTGCAGTCGCCGGGGCAGATCCGCGCGCTCAGGTCCCGCTGTCGGTCGAGGGCGTCGACGGGCACGGTCCAGATGTGCTTGTCGCCGCCGCGCCCGTCGATGGTCATGGCACGGGTGAACGCGAGCACGGTGCCGTCGGAGGACCAGGTGGGCTGGGCGTCGCCGCCCGTCCGCTGTCCCGCCGGCGGCACGATCTCGTGCACGATCGCGCCGGTCGTCGCGTCGGCGATGAGGATCCGGCCCGGACCGGACGCGGGGCCGGCTTCACCGGGCGAAGTCCGCGTGAAGGCCAGGTACTTGCCGTCCGGGGAGAACGTCGGGTCGGTGTCCCGGTCCTTCGGCCCGCGCCCGGCCAGCGGCATCGGTGCCGGGTCGGTGCCATCGGCGTCCACCGTCCAGATCCGCTCGATCCGGTCGTCCTGCTTGCCCTCGAAACGGGTCACCACGATGCGGCGGCCGTCCGGGGTGTAGTTCTGCCGCTCGGTCCACGGGTCGTACCCCGGCGCCGGGTCGAACAGCGGATCCTTGGCCGGATCGGTGTTGCTGTCGGCCGCCGGGTCCTCGTCCAGCAGGGTCAGCCCGAGATCGCGCGGATCGGCGCCGTCCATCCGGACGTCCTGGAGCGTCACGGCGTGCTCACCGTGTGGACCGTCCGGCTTGCCGCTTCCCTTCGCCGTGGTGCGGTCCACCACGACCTGGCCGCCGTTGAGCGGGCCGGTCCAGGTCGGCGTGGAGACCGCGCGGTCCTCGCTGAGCACCAGTTTCGGGGCGGTCGCAGGGGTGTCCGCCCGGTACACGTGGTCCCAGTCGCCCTCGCAGCCACAGGTGCGGTCCGGGCTGAGGAACAACACGCCCTTCCCATCGGGCAACCAGGCTGCCCCGTGGGTCCGCCAGCCTTCCGGCGTACCGGTGAGCAGCGGCTGGTCCCCGGCCGTGCCGCCGGTCACCCGCAGCCGCGGGCCCGTGGTGCCGTCGGCGGTGTAGGTGTACGCGATCAGGTCGCGGTGCGCCGTGTCGCTCACGGGATTCCACACCGGCTCCGTCGCCGCGCCGGGTGCGTCGGTCACCTGGGTCGCGGTGCCGCCGGCCAGCGGCCGTACGTAGATCTGCCGCACCGCCGCCGGGGCGCCGTTCCCGGAGTACGCCAGGCGCTTCCCGTCCGGAGACACCGTCGGACTCACCTCGTCCGACGGCGTGTCGGTCAGCCGGGTCAGACCCGTGCCGTCCGTGCGCACCAGCCACAGGTCCCGCTGCTTCTTGCCCCCCGGGCCGCCGGGCTCGGCCGAATCGAACACCACCGCCTTGCCGTCGGGGGTCAGCCGGGGGTGCGCGGCGTCCCGGCCGCTGGTCAGCTTGCGCACCGAGCCGTCGGCGGAGCGCAGATAGATCTGCGGGCGCCTGTCGTCGCGGCGGCCGGCGAACACCATCGTGTCACCCAGCGCCGAGGGCTGGACGTCGTAGTGCGCCGGGCCCGTCCCGAACAGCGGCTCGCTGGAGGTGGTGGAGGTGACCCGGCCGAGACTGCGGTGTCCGGTGCCCGCGTAGGCGATCCGGGTGGCGGAGGCGGTGGGCGCCTTCGGCTGTGCCTCGGCGCTGTCGGGCCCCGCGGCCGCCGTCACCGCCAGCAGCGGGACCAGCAACAGCGACGACGCGCCGAATCTCCCCAGCCGGTGCTGCCCGCCGGGGCCAGCGGTGCCGTTCACGGTCCACCTCGCAGTCTCGGAACACCTGGGTGTGCCCCGCCACTCTGCGCCGGCGTACGCGGCGCGCGGCAGGGCGGCGGGGCCGTGTCCGGGGGAAGCGATGGATGCGCTTTCGGGCAGCGCGCGGGTGCCGGGTCGTCCGCGGAACGGCCCGGCACCCGGCGCGGGGCTGCCCTCGGATCAGCCCGGCATCCCGGATCAGCCCGGCATCCGGTGCGGGGCGGTCGTCAGATCAGCCCGTTGCGCAGTGCGTATCCGACCGCGTGCGCCCGATTGCGCAGCTGGAGCCGTGTCGTGATCTCATGCAGCACGTTCTTCACGGTCCGCTCGGAATACGAGGTCTTCTGCGCGATCTCCGAGGTGTCGAACCCCTCCGAGACCAGGCGCAGCATGTCCGCCTCGCGCGCGGTCAGCGTGGACAGGGTCAGCGCGCGCGGATCGAGCGCCGAGCGCTGCAGGCTGCCCACGTGGCTGAGTAACTTGCCCAGCAGGTCGCCGGGCAGGACACCCTCGCCGTTGGCCAGCGCGAGCACCAGATGCAGCAGCCGGTCCTGGTCGGCCTCGGTGCGCCGCAGCACCGCCGCGACACCGCACTCGATCACCCGCTGCAACGCCGCCGACTCGAACGTACCGACCACGAGACCGGTGCGCGTCGCGGTGTTGCGCTGCAGGCGCTGCAGCAGGGCGATGACGTCGTCGTCCACGGCGTCGACGACCACGAGCGAGGCCCGGGCCCGGTCGGCCTCGGCCTCGCCGACCAGCTCCACCTCGGGGCGCTGGCGCAGCTGATGGACGACACCGATGCGCAGCACCAGATCCTGGGCGTAGACGGCCACGGTCACCCGGTGCGGGCGGCCGGCGGGCGCGGCCGGGGACGCGGTCCCGGCGGTGCCGGTCCGGTGCGGGGCGTCGGCGGGCATGAGCGGCTGTTCCTTCACGGAGCTGGACATGAGGGGTTCCTGATTCATGAGGGAGGAACGGGGGCAGGGGCGGGGCGACCCGCCGGGCGGCGGTGCGCGCGCGGCACGGGTCGCGGTCAACGCGCATGCCGAAGCGTGGAGTTGACGTTGACCGCGCGGGGCACGCCGACTGCCCGGGTGTTGCCCTCGTACCTCTCGTGGCCCTCCGGCCCCGGCTCTACGGTCATGGCGTGACGCCATCTGCAGCCTCTTCCGGACCCGGAGCGCCCGGCCTCGACCTTCCCGCCGTGACGGTGACGCCGGGCGGTACCGCCACGACGACGCTGACCGTCCGCAACGACAGCGACATCGTCGAGGCGTACACCCTGGAGGTCGTCGGCGACTGCGCGGCCTGGGCCACCGTAGAACCCGAGCGGGTCTCGCTCTATCCCGGCACCTCCGAGACGGTGACCGTGCGCCTGGACCCTCCCCGCTCCCCGGAGGTGCGGGCGGGCGACGTGCCGCTCGGGGTACGGGTGCTGCCCACCGAGCACCCCGAGTCGGTCAGCGTGCCCGAGACCACGGTGCACGTCGAGGAGTTCCGTGAACTGCGCACCGAACTGCTCCCGCGCCGCCGGCGCGGCTGGCTGCGCGGCCGCTACCGGCTGGGGGTGCGCAACGAGGGGAACTCCCCGGCCCGGGTGGCCTTCGTACCGGAGCAGCCGGGGGAGGAACTGCGGTTCGGGTTCACGCCCGCCGAGCTGCAGCTGGAACCCGGGGAATCGGCCGAGACCCGGCTGCGGGTCCGTACCGGCAAGCCGGTCTGGTTCGGCAAGCCCGTGGTCTGGCCGTTCACCGTCCGTGCGGACGACACCACGGCGACGGAGAACGCCGAGCGGCCCGAGCGCCTCGTACGGCCGCCGCTGGAAGCCGAGTTCGTGCAGATCCCGGTCTTCCCGAAGTGGCTGCTGGCGGTGCTCGCGGCACTGATCGCGCTGGTGCTGGCCTGGTTCACGCTGGTGCGTCCGGCGGTGCGCAGCGCTGCCAAGCAGGCCGCCGACGAGGTGATCCAGCCGCGGCCCACTCCCGCCGGACAGCAGAACGGGCAGGCGCCCGGCACCGGTTCGGGCAAGGGCACCGGCGGGGGCACCCGGCAGGGCGGGCAGGGTACCGGGGCACCCCCGGGCACCACGGACGGCGGCCCCGGCGGAGGCACCGACGTCCAGACCGGCCCCGGTCAGCAGAGCTCGGCCACGATCGACGTACAGACCTCCGGCGGGCAGGACAAGACCGGTGCCTACACGGTGCCGGCGGGCAAGGTGTTCGGGATCACGGACATCGTTGTCGCCAACTTCCAGGGCGACGAAGGGGTCATGACCATCACCTTCGGCGACCGGAAGATCACCACCATCGCGCTGGAGACCTTCCGCAACCAGGACTACCACTGGGTCACCCCCATCAAGATCCCCGAGGACGCCACCGTCACGGTGAAGGTGACCTGTGCGAAGCCGGGTACACCGGCGACCGGCCGGCAGGCGCAGCAGTGTCATGAGGTCCTGAACGTGAGCGGCGTACTCGGTGACACCGGGCGATGACGTGGTCCTTCACATATCGTTCGCTTCCTGTGGCGTGAGGGGAAGGGGAGACTCACAAGCCGTCCGAAAACCGACAGCACGTTCGATGTGACCAGCATGTTTCCGGCGGCGCGGAGGCACCGGAAACACGGGCGCCCCCACGGGCGCCCTCCGGGACCACCGCCCGGCGAGGGCCCCGCACGATTGGCGCGTTCGCGCACCCGGCGCGGGCGCGGTGCCCTCGCCCACCAGGGCCGGACCGGGCGCGTTCCCGTCCTGCGGCCCTCGGGATCGAGCAGGTGACCCATCCGTTGCCGGTTGGTGGCCAGGACGTTGGCGGGGCCGGTGACGGCGGCGACGAGCCGGCACTCCGGCAGCGTGGCCAGGGTGCGGTGCAGGCCGTCGGCGTCGCGGACCGGGGCCCGGCAGCGGAATGTCACGGCGAGGGGCAGGCCGGTCGGGGCTGGCGCCTTGTCACAGCGGAACGCGACCACACCGGCGGCGGTGAGCCGGTGCGGCCGGCGCCGGACGGTGGCGCACTGGTGCCGGTGCGCTGCGCCAGGGGCCGTCCTCGACGGTGCGACCGCCCTGGCCACGTGGGCGTCGAGCCGGCCACGGACCCGGTCCAGCGCCGGCGGTTCCTGGCGCAGGCGGCCCGGCGGGGGCGTGAGCAGGGCGGTACCCCCGGCGGCGCCACCGCAGGACATGAGGAAAAATAGTTGCCCTGAGTAACTAGGACTCCGGAAGATCCCGCAATGCCGCACCTCACCATCGACTACTCCTCCCGGCTGGCCGGAGTCTTCGACACCGGCGCCTTCGTGAAGGAGCTGCATCCGCTCGTGGCCGAGGAGTCCGGTACGGCGGGCGTCTGCAAGACGCTGGTCCGTGCCGCGCAGACGTACGTCGGGGACGAGTACACCGGGGAGGCCGGCTTCGTGCACGTGGAGGTGGGCCTCATGCCCGGCCGCCCCGAGGAGCAGCGGGCGCGGCTGTCCGAGAGCGTGCTGGCCCTGCTCGACCGGCACCTGCGGGCGGAAGGAGTCGGGGAGGCGGCCCTGTCGGTCGAGGTGAGGGAGCTGGCAGGCTCTTACCGGCTGTCGTCCGTGCGGTGAACGGCGAGGGTCCGCCGGAATAGACTCGCCCGGCCCGGCAACCTGATGGGATGATCATCGTCTCGGGTCACTACGATATGGACCCAAGACAACCATTCGACCGGCCCGTTGGACGTGTGCCGGTCGGGGTCGCCGATGCCAGGGACCGCTCCCCGGGCTGCGGTGATCTTCCTGTCCAGGAGGACCTTCCGCATGTTCCGACGTATTGGCAGCACCGTCGTCCGACATCCCGTGTGGACGATCGTGGCATGGCTGATAGCCGCGGTGGCGATCGTCGCCACCGCGCCGAGTCTGCCCTCGAACAGTGACGAGAGCAGCTTCCTACCCAAGAGTTACGAGTCCATCAAGGCGGCGGACCTCCAGGTGAAGGCGTTCCCCAGCGCCTTCACCCCGTCCGCGATCGCGCTGTACCAGCGCACCGACGGCGGCAAGCTCACCGCCGCCGACAAGCAGGACGTGGCCCGGATCACCGCCGAACTGGGCAAGAAGCACATCGACCAGGTGCAGAAGGTCGTCCCCGGCCAGCCGTCGAAGGACGGCAGGTATGACCTCACCCTGGTCCAGATGGACAGCAAGAACGCCGGCCAGCCCAAACAGGCCGACGCCGCCAAGGTGTTGCGTGACGACGTCAAGCAGCTGGCCAAGGGCACCCATCTCGACGTCAAGCTCGGCGGTTCGGCCGCCCAGGCCCTCGACCAGCAGGACTCGTCCAAGCGCGGCCAGGCGCTGATCGGTATCGGCACCTTCGCGATCATCCTGGTGACGCTGCTGATCATCTTCCGGGCGCCGATCCTGGCCGTGCTGCCCCTGGTCCTGATCGGCCTGGTGTCGGCCGTCGCCAACGGCCTGATCGCCTACGCCACCAAGCTGTTCGACCTGCAGGCCAACAGCTCGATCTCGTCGATCCTGATCGTCGTGCTGTTCGGCGTGGGGACGGACTACTTCCTCTTCCTGATGTTCCGTTACCGCGAACGCCTGCGAGCCGGTGACGAGCCGAAGCAGGCCATGATCAACGCGGTCGACCGGGTCGGCGAGGCCATCGCCTCGGCCGCCGGCGCGGTCATCATCGCCTTCCTCGCGCTGGTGCTGTCCACCCTGGGCTTCCTCAAGCAGATGGGCCCGGCGCTCGCCATCGCGGTCGCCGCCACGCTGATCGCCGGCCTGACGCTGATCCCGGCCGTGGTCTCGCTGATCGGGCCGAAGGTCTTCTGGCCCTCCAAGTCCTGGCAGCGGGAGCCGGACAACGCCCGCTTCGCCGCGCTCGGCCGCGGTGTGCAGCGCCGCCCGGCCCTGACCGCCGCGGTGTCCGGCCTCGTCATGGTCGTGCTGGCACTCGGCACGATCGGATACAAGGCCACGTTCGACCTGGCCTCGGGCTCCATGCCCAAGACCAAGGAGTCCATGGTCGTCCAGGACCAGATGCAGAAGGCCTACTCGGCGGGCGCCGCGGCACCCACCGACGTCTACCTGTCGAGCACCGACGGAAAGCCGCTGGACAAGGCCGGCTTCGACGCGTACGCGCAGAAGCTGGGCGCCGTGGACGGCGTGGCGAGCGCCCGCATGACCCAGGTGAACAAGGCCGGCACGACCGCGGACTTCACCGTCACGCTCAAGTACGAGGCCTCCACGGACAAGGCGATCGACACCGTGGGCCGGGTCCGCGACGTCGCCCACTCCGACGCGCCCGACGGCACGCAGGCCGTCGTCGGCGGCATGTCCTCGATCTTCAAGGACATCAACACCGCGGTCAATCACGACTACCGGACGGTGTTCCCGGTCGCGGCCGTCCTCATCATGGTCATCCTGGGCCTGCTGCTGCGCAGCGTGGTCGCCCCCTGGTACCTGATGGCGTCGGTGGGCCTCGGCTTCGGCGCCACCCTCGGCGCCACCGTGTGGATCTTCCAGAAGGGGCAGGGCCACTCGGGCCTGATGTTCATGCTCCCGGTGATCATGTATCTCTTCGTGGTCGCCATCGGCACCGACTACAACATCCTCATGATCGCCCGGCTCCGTGAGGAGGCCCGCGAGGGCCGGGAGCCGCGCGAGGCGGCCGGCATGGCGCTGCGGCACGCCGGACCGACCGTGGCCGCGGCCGGCTTCATCCTGGCGGCGACCTTCGCCACGATGATGCTGGCGGGCAACTCGCTGCTCATGGAGATGGGTTTCGCGGTCTCCTTCGGCATCGCCGTCGCCGCCTTCGTGATGGCGATGTTCTTCACCCCGAGCCTCACCGCCCTCATCGGCCACGCCGCATGGTGGCCGGGGCACGGGGACCGCGGCGAGAACACGGGAGCCGGGGCAGTGACCGGAACCGACGGCGCCGGACGGACCTCCGGCGACGAGCGGGGTTCCGTGGCCCAGGATCCCGCGGGGCGCCGCGGCTAGGCGCAGCACGACGGGGGAGTCCTGCCGTCCTGGTAATCGCCGAGGACGTAGCCACCGGCGTTGGGA